>QKCY01000111.1 GCA_003245525.1 Victivallales bacterium
GGCAGCGGCGTCTCGCCGCTGATTCGCTCGGTATTCAGGCGTGGCAGGCCGGGAACCAGCGGCGGGACGCCGCTGCCACTTCACCTCGGCCGGTACCAGAGGGAGCGCCAATAGGCTTGGTCGGTGGCGTAGACGTCGAGGGGGGCGTCGGCGGGGAGATCGGGAGCAAGCACGCCGTACACCTTCATCTCGCGCACGTAATGCTCGTTGGGCCGGAATGTGGGCATGTCGAAGCGGCCGATCCGGTCGAGCTGGGCCTTGGTGGCAGTCATGGCGGCGAGTAGGATCTGGTAGTCGGGATCATCGAGATTGGCGAAGACGGCGGGATGGCCCTTGGCATCCGGGCCGACGGCGGCGGGAGTCCCGGCATAGCCTCCGGCGGCAGCGGCGAGGGGCGCGAGAAGAAGCAGGGAATGGGCCGGTTCGCTGAGGTTGAAGAGCCGCTGGTTCGAGTAGCGGAACCGGGGATCGGCATGGTTCAGCCGAGTACCGCCGAAGCCCAGGCTCAGCACGTCGTCGCCGGGATGCATGGGCAGACGCCGGGCATCGCGATGGCAGGAGGCGCAACGCTCGGCGAGTACCTTGTCGGTCTGGGCACCCCAGCCGTCGGTGCGGGTGTTGCGTCCCACCATGCCCGTGCCCAAAGCGGCGTAGGTGCCGGGATAGGCGGCGGCGGAATCGATCCAGAGCCGGGCGAGCAGTTGCTCGCGAGCCGTGGCCTGGACGCCGTGGTGTCCCCCGGCCAGTTTGTCGAGCAAGGGGCTGTTGCCCGACCCGATGCTGCGGGGCGGGTTGTTCCCGCCGCCGTTGCGGCCATCCGCGAACTGGTTGCGCAGGGTCAGCTCGATATAGGAATGGGAGTACTGCGGCCCCCGGTCGCCGACCAGGATCACCCCGCCCGCCCGCGGACCGCCCTTGGCCGTCTTCTCGTAGCCGTGACAGGCGACGCAGTGGCGGTCGAGGATTGGCTGGATGTCGCGGGGGAAGTCGAAGACATCGGGGATATCGTCCGCGAAGGGCTGGATGGGGTCGGCAGGATGGGCCATGGCCAGCCCCCGACCGGACCGGGTGGCGCGGTTGCTCGGGGTCTCCGTGCGCGGTTCGTGGCAGCCCACGCAGGAGAAGGACTCGCCCGGCTGGACGGTCACGAAGCTCTGCATGCGTTTGACCGACCGGCCCCGTTCGTCCAGAGCCACGAAGAAGATGCTGCGCAGGGCAGGAATCGCGAAATGGGCGGAACCATCGGGCTCCACCGGCACCGTGCCAAGCACCCGTTCCAGGGTGAAGGTGCCACCGAAGCTGATCGGCTCCCAGCCACCGGTGAAGTTCACTGGTTTCGGCAGGGCTTCGAGCACCAGCAATTCCTTGATCTCCCCGCGTTCCACGCCCTCCATTCGGCGTCCGGTGTAGATGTCCTCCAGGGCCAGGGTGCCGGTGGTCTGATCCAGGTCGACCCGATCCGGCACGATATGCTCGTGGGGACGGGGGCGGATCGGGCGTGGCTCCTGGGCCTTCATCCGCTCGTCGGACGAACGCCATACTGGCGGCAGCACGTAGAGCGGCGTGTAGGTGCCATCGCCCGCCAACACCCCGATCTGCTGCTCGCGGGCCACCAGGAACAGGTCCTCGCTCAAGGGATAGGGGTCGCGGAAGAACTCGGAGCTCACCTTGCGGGCGAAGGGCTGGAAGTCGGGACCAAGACGCGGATCGACGATAGTCACGTAACCCTCGTGCTCGTTGCGCCCATGTCCCGGCGAGAAGGAAGCGACCACCCGGTTCGTGCCCGGAATCGGCTTGGCATCGAGCATGACCGTCGACGGGTGGAGATTGCCGTAGTAGACCATCTGGTTGGTCCCGTCCGGGTTCATCGTCCACAAGTGGTGGAACCACACCTGGCTGCGGTCGATATACTCCCACCGCTGGTGGAGAATGCGCCCGTCGGGCATGACCCAGTGTGTATTGTCCTGCTCGATGTTGGCGGAAAGCTCGCGGATGTTCGTGCCGTCCGCGTTGCAGCGGTGGATCGTGGCCACGCGGACGAAATAGCAGTTCACCATGCGCTTGCAGCGGCTGGAGACGAAGACGATGCCGCCGTCCGGCAAGTAGGCTGGCTCCATGTCGTCGTAGGGGCCGTCCGTGAGCTGGCGCAGGTTGGTGCCGTCCACGTTGATCTCGTAGAGGTGGTAGTAGGGCGAATCGCCGGGACGGTAGGAGAGGACCATCCTCTTCCCGTCGTAGTGCATCTGCGGATCGCGCACCCCGCCCTCGGGATCGTCGAGCAGCACCTGCACCTTGCCGCTGGCCACGTTCAGCCGACAGAGCTTGCCACCCGGATGGTAGAGCTTGCGGTCGGGATTGTTGGACCAGTAGCTGAAATTCGCGTACCAATGCCCGTCGGGATCGGACCGGCGCACGGTGAACACGATGTCCTCCACCCCATGCTTGCGCAGCTCCACGGCGGCGATGGCCCGCTGCTTGGCGATCAACTGCGCCTCCAGTTCCGGGTCGCCGCGCGGCGTGGTCCGGGCCTGGTCGCTGAGGCTGATCGAATCGACGTTGACATGCCCCCACCCCCCGATCGCCTTGTCCACGATCTGGAGCTGGACCGTCTTGCCCCGCAGGCTGCGCAGGTCCCAGGTGTACCACAGCAACTGCTCGCTGCTCTTGCCCGTGACCGTCCGCTCCACCTTGCCGTCCAGCAGCAGGTTCATGCAGGTCTGCCCGTCAAACGGCCCCCCGCCCACCAGGAAGTTCAGGTAGTCCCGCTCGACCACGAAGACCGGACTGGTGGCGGTGCCAGTGGTACCGTCGCCATTCAGGTAGGTGTTGACCAGCCCCTTGCCCTCGAACCCCGACACCGGATTCTGCCGCGCCAGCGTCCCGTGGGCGGGGCCGTCGCCGAAGCAGTTCCCCGTGATCTTCCAGTTCCCGTAGTCGGCCCCCTCGAAATCCGCCAACAGGATGTCCGGCTCCGCCCCGTGCAGGGCGACGAGGCCAAACCAGATGGCGAGGACGAAAGCGTGCCGCATCTCGGATACCCCAGGCTAATGGCGTGTCGTCCAGACCATAGCGGAGCCCCGCCGCCAGGTCAATCCCTCCCGAACCTCTTGCCCGCCACTGCCCTCCGGCGAAGTCCCCGTAGCGCAGGCGTCCCCGCCTGCTGCCGAACAGGAGTGGTCGACTCGTCCATAGTCCGGGTTTCAGCCTGCCGTCCCTTGGACCGTGCCGGAAAGACTCCGGCTTCCGCCTGGACTACGAACTCGCCATCAAGCAGATTTTCCCATCGATTCCGCTTGCCAATCCGGAATCCGGGCCTAATTTATGGACTCGTTGCCGCAAGTGCAGCGAGTTCCAGATTCCGGCGTAGCTCAGCGGTAGAGTAGGTGGCTGTTAACCACTTGGTCCCTGGTTCGAATCCAGGCGCCGGAGCCATTTCGACGCGCAGAAGGGCACCCAGTTACCTGGGTGCCCTTTTACTTGCTCAAGGCCTCCGGCCGCAAGGGCAAGTGGAGCGGAGAAATGGCCCTGAGCAAGCGACCAACGGGAGCGCGTCGAAGGGCCCAGCATGTTGCTTGCACGGAAACCGGAGGGACTTCAGAGGCACCATCGCGCGCACACGGGTGCATACTCTCCCCTGGTTTAGCACTGGCTCATTCTGCGTTGCGGGTGCTTGGGGAGAGGCGTGAGCGATCCGATGAGGTGAAGAAATGGAAGAGACACGGGTAGGCGCATGGGTCTACATCCTCCGTCTGCGTTCGGGCCAACTCTACGTTGGCGCGACGACGGACCTTGACCGTCGCTGGCGCGAACACGTTGCCGGGACCGGTTGCCGCACCACGAAGCTCGACCCGCCAACCGCCATCGTCCACACGGAGACATTCCAGGCCTTCACGGCAGCCCGCCAGCGCGAGGCCCAGGTCAAGCGCTGGTCGCGGGCCAAGCGCGAAGCCCTAGTGGCTGGAAACACCATCGCCCTACGGCGTCTGGCAACGTCCCACGATCACGACCGGTAACTGGCTCTCTGCCCACCCGAAACCGACCGGGAGCGCCGCCATCCCTGGCGGCCCAGTCCCCTGCCGGCAAGGATGCCGGCGCTCCCAGTAGGGACGGGAATCCCTGCCCGCCACCGCCCCATCCCCTCCCCCAAGAGTCTTCTCGCGCAGAGGCGCAGAGGCGCAGAGGGAGAACAGGGAGAAACGGGCCCACTGCAAGTCTTCCGAATTCCTCTTCTCCGCGCCTCTGCGCCTCTGCGCGAGAGAATTGGCCGCCTATAGCCATTGGCTGCCGGGAAACACGCCATCCGCCTGACAAACCGTCGTTTCGTGCTTGACGTCGTCTCTGCGGAGGCACGGCGTCCCGGGGATTTTCGGCACGGGTCTGCGGTTCGCGGCACGGGGAGCCCGCGGAGACGGCGGGGGGCGTGGCACGGGGGCGATACGGAACTTGATAGCCTGAGCGGACACCTATATAATCTCTAGTGTAGTCCCGCCGGGACAGCATCACACCGAAGTACCGCAAGGGGTGCCGTATGCCAGCACACACAGGTCGTTCCTCCACGTCGGCTACACCGTCGTCCGCGCGACGCGAACCCGGACTGCTCCCGAGGCCGCGGCGGTTGCTCTCCGCGTGGCGTCTGGCGGTCACATCCTGCTCTCTACCTGGGAAGGCCCTTGCCTGTCTGTTCCTCCCTGCCCTGATGCTCTTGGCCACAGGATGCCAGACGACCTGGCCCGAGGAGCAGTCCACCCGGTATCCTGCTCCTCGCCCCCGCAACGAACCATCGGCACGACCCGCCCCGCGCCCCTCGGAACCATGGGTCAATGTCGAAATCACGGTCCCCGAACGCCAGGTGATTCAGGGCTATGTGACCGCCCACAAGATCCGCGAGGAACGCCAAGGCAGAGGCAGAGGCTGGGGCAAGCGGCAGAAGCCATTGCCGCCCGGCTTGCAGAAGAAGCTGGAACGGGGCGGCTCTCTGCCGCCCGGGTGGCAGGCGAAACTCCGCAGAGGCGAGATCATGCCGCTTGACGTCTACGGGCAGTGCGACCGTCTCCCCCCTGACCTCATCGAGCAGCTTCCGATCCCCCCTCCCGGTACCGTCCTGGTGGCCATCAGCGGCAAAGTCGTCCGCCTCCTCCAGGCCACACGCGAAATCCTGGACGTATTCGAAGTCCAGTACTGACAGTCTGCAGCCGGTACGAAGATCGACCACAAAGCTACGCCATCCGGCTGCCCTCGCGGGGCGGCCGGAGGGATGCGTGGATTCCCACGCACCCGAGTGATCGCGGGTACTACTGATTAGGGTCCTGTTGTACCCTCGCCCATCGTTGCGTGGCGATGGACAGCACCGTCGGGCAGTTCCCGGAATCGGGCCGACTGCTCGGCGCGTTGGTCGTCTGTGCCTGTCGGAAACCGACCGGGAGCGCCACCATCCCTGGCGGCCCAACCAGTCCCCTCACCTCCCGCAAGAGTCTTCTCGCGCAGAGGCGCTGAGGCGCAGAGAAAGCCCAAATAGGGAGACCGGGTTTCCCGGTAGTCTTCCGTTTCTCTCTCCGCGCCTCAGCGCCTCTGCGCGAGAAGACCATCCGGTTATGGCCATTGGTTGCCGGGAAACGCAGTTTCCACCTAGCAGACTGTCGTTCCGTGTTTGACATCGTCTCTGCGGGGGCCCGCCGCTGGGCAGTTCGGGGGACCAGAATGACGGAGAGGCGTGGGAGGACCGTCCGGGAGCGCCGCCATCCCTGGCGCCCCAATCCCCTGCCGGCAAGGATGCCGGCGCTCCCAGTAAAGCCCTTCGGGGCTGCACAGCACCGGAACCCATCGGAGCAAGCGTGAGGCACTCGTCGCCGTCGGCACAGTTTCCCAACGGCGTCTGGCAACGTCCCACGATCACGACCAGCAACTGGCTCTCTGCCCACCCGAAACCGACCGGGAGCGCCGCCATCCCTGGCGGCCCAACCCCCTGCCGGCAAGGATGCCGGCGCTCCCAGTAAAGCCCTCCGCAAAAGCCAAGTCCCTGCACGCTAGAAAAGGTGTCCCCGCGCCGACGAAGGAAAGCCCGCCCCGCCAGTTCCCCAGGCGTGGCCCCCCGAGTTGCCCGCCTGCGCTGACGCTACGGTTGGCAACCCATGTGCGCGGTAGACGTGTTGCCGGGACGCCTTGGGGAAGGCAAAGTATGGCTGGCCTGCAACCCGCGCCGAACGGGGTCGCAGTCGGACACACGCATGTGCTGGAGGACAGGTAGATGAGTACGCGAAATGTGTGGATGGTGTTGCTGGCGGCGGGTAGCCTCCAATCCTGTGTGACCCAGCCCGGCAACGTTGCGGTGCCGTCCCCTGGGATCAGTCTGTATGTCG
>QKCY01000581.1 GCA_003245525.1 Victivallales bacterium
GGGCGACGTTGGGACAGTCGCCGCGCGGGGGCGGCTCCCACATTGGGGGTTGCCTGCGCGGGCGGTTGTTCCTGGGCATTGGCTGTACCATCCGCCTGGCCGACGTTGGGACAGACGCCGCAGGGGGGGCTCCCACATTGGGGTTGCCTGCGCGGAGGCGGGGTCCGCTTTCCACAGCCCTGCTGGCTCGCGGTAGCGGCTCATCGGCTCTGGGGGCTGGTATCGGGCAGGGGGAGTGGTACGTTGGCGCTGGTTTGCGGACCCGGTTCAGCCCAGATTGGAGAAACCCATGCAAGACGCAACTGCCCAAGCCCCCAATTCCTGCTTCAACGGCATCCAGATCGGTGTCATCACCTACAGCTATCGGTCGCTTCCCTGCGATGCCGCGAGCCTGCTCAAGCACGTGACCCAGTGCGGGATCAGCTCCATCGAGCTGATGAGCTCCACCATCGAGCCCTTCGCCGGGATTCCCAGCGGCGAAGGCGTGACTCCGGAACAGGTGCTGGAATGGCGGAGTTCGGTCTCCATGGAGCCCTTCGCGAAGCTGCGCAAGATGTTCAACGATGCCGGGGTGAACATCCACATCGCCAAGTTCGGCGATATCGGCAATCCGGGTATGCCGGACGCCCAGATCGACTACTACTTCAACGTGGCCAAGACTCTCGGCGCGAAGGGCATCACCCGCGAGCTGTCCGAGGAGGCCGCCCAGCGTCTCGGTCCCATGGCCGACGATCACAAGATCATGGTTGGTTTCCACAACCACACCCAGATCACGCCGACCACCTATGACGGCACCATGCTCTCCTACGGCAAGTACCTGGCCGTCAACCTCGACATCGGCCACTACGTCGCGGGCACCAACTGCTCGCCGATCCCCTTCATCGAGAAGCATGCCGACCGCATCCTCAGCATCCACCTGAAGGACCGCAAGGTCAACAACGGCCCCAACCAGGCCTTCGGCTGCGGCGATACTCCGGTCTCCCTGACTCTCCAGTACCTGAAGCGTAGCGGCTTCACCTTCCCCGCCGACATCGAGCTGGAATACCAGATTCCGGAAGATTCCGACGCGGTCAAGGAAGTCCGCCGGTGCGTGGAGTTCTGCGAGCAGGCTCTGGCGTAACGTCCCCCGTTTCTGTTCCCGGGTTCCGCCCGGCGGTTGCCGCGGCGGAACCCAGTCTCACGACCAGCACCGCCGAGCGACTGCCGGGAGCAAGGGGTACCGAACGAGTGAACGCGAAGACGTGGATCAGGGCGGCAGCGGTCGTCGGTCTCCTGACGGTTTGCGGTCGTGGCGAGGAGACCCCGGAGCCGGGGAAAGGCGCAGGCATGGACTACGAGATTCTGTCGCTCCCGTACCTGTTCACGGTCTCGAACACCTCCGGCGATACCGGGAAGACTACGGGTGTCGGGGAGAACCCGAACACCATGTACTTCTCCCGGGAATACGTCCAGACGATCTTCCCGGAGTCGTTCGTGAAGAGTGTCGTGCCGGTCAAGCTCAACGGTCTGCGCGAGCTTCGCGTTCACCCGCTGGCCAAGAACACCAGGCCCGTGCAGGAGTGCAGGATCGGCGCCGAGTTGGCGGGCGAGGGTTGCGCAAGCAAGGACGTCTCGTTTCCCCTGATCTCGACCCGGATCGGGGATGTCGTCGACCGGACCGTCCTGTACATGCACATCGGGTCGAGCTCCTCCGTTTCGCGCTGGGGAAATGCCTACGGCGAGTACGAGGAAGGCGGCTACAACCACATTTCGTTTACCCAGGAGTTGGCCGAGAAGGACGCCATCGACTTCGGCGTCCCGTGCAAGTTCAAGACTCTCGGGCACTCTGGACGCATGGTCGATGCCTACGGGGTAGGACACTTCACGTATCACGGCGAGAAGCACTCGTTCCGCTCCTTCAGCGAGGGGGGAAGCGGCACGGGGATCTTCTACATCTGCCTCTATCCCATGGCGGTCCAGCCGCGCAACAACCCCACGGACATCGGCGACAAGAACGTCAACGCCATCACGTCGCTGGCGGTCTGGGACTTCCTGGGCCTGGGAACCCGGCAGCCCTTCGACAGCTATGCCGACGGTGCCCCCTACACCGAGCCGGCCTCCTTCCAGGGCGAGGGGCGCTACCTGGATTCGGCAGGCATGCAGTTGGTGCGCTGTACCCCGTTCGGTAGGTACCACTGGGACTACACCGAACGGCTGTGGAACAATCTGACCGCGCTCGGGGACTGGCCCCACATTACCGGGCAGGCCGCAGGCCAGGCGTGGAGTGGGTCCAAGGAGCAGAAGGATTTGGTCGACAAGTACCTGCTTCACTTGGCCGAGCATCCGAAGCTGGGTTTCTACTCCTTCGAGAAGGCCAAACGGCCCGACAGTGCCTCCGCATTCAGCTTCAGCGCCTACCTCGCCCGGTACCGGACCATGGACGACACCGGCAAGCGGCTCTACACGGACGCCGAGGGCGGCACTCGGAAGCCGCATGGAGAGAGTGTTGCCGGCTACTATGAGGACGGCTCGAAATCGGACTTCAGTGTCGGCACCGAAGTGACGGACACGATGGCGTACGACGTATGCGTGCCCACCCACTTTTCCCTGTGGTATGGCCATGCCGATTGGGTCTTTGCCGTTGGTGCCACCTGCTGGACCGATATCATCCCTGAGCACAAGGTGCTGATTCTGGATATGCTCCGGGAGTTGCAGGCCGCGAATCCTGCGATGCAGATCGGGATGGGGGCAGGGCGCTTGTCCGGCGCGATGTATCCCGACGAGTGGAACGACCGCATGGTCAGTTCGGTGGTCAGGTTCCGGAACGGCCTCCAGAACCCGCAGTCCCAGATCCAGTATCAGCTCGCGATGAACGAGTGGATGCAGACCATCTCGGATCTGAAGGGCAACGTCAACTACGTCCCCGTCTGGGCCATCTCGCCGGTCGCCGCCGCCTGGAGCGGGTCCATGCAGCGGGACCTGGCCGCGGATGCGGACCGCCTCGTGGTGTGGACCAGCGACTCGGTGCATGGCGGCCTCGTCCAGCAGCGTTGCGTGGGCTTCCAGTACTACGCCTGGATTCTCTACACGTTGGCCAGGGATCTCTAGCGCGAATACGGCTCCAAGTACTTCCTGTCCCTGCTGGGGCATAGCAAGCATGCCAGTCCCAAGGTGGGAGCCGCCTCCGTGCGGCGATGGAGCGCGGCGATGGAGCGCGTCGCATCGGCCTCTTCCATCTCGGTACCGAAGTCGCTCCCACGTTCGTCTGGGAGCGTGGGAAGTACTGGGAATCCGGAGGGTGTGCAATGCCTTGTCCTCGGCGCTACAGCAGGCAGCCCTGGGCCAACAGCCCCTCGCGCAGGTTGGCGTATGGCACGTCGGCCAGATTCGAGATGGATTGGTCGATGGCCAGATCGGCGGCGATGGCGGCGGTCTGCCCCGTGACCATGCAGGTGGTCATCATGCGAATGGTGTCCATGAGACACTCGTCCACGCTGATGCAGCGGCCGCTGGCCAGCACGTTGTCGAACTCATCGGGCACCAGCGCGCCATAGGGAATGGCCGAGAAGCCGCCCAGGGAGACGCGCTTGGCTGGGTTGAAGCCTTCCTTCTGCTTGGTGCTGTGGCTACCGGAGTAGCGGGTGATGCGCACGATGGGTTGCTCGGGCAGCTCGTCCCGGCTGATGAGGTCTACGGTCAGCGGCGTGACGCCCCGGATGTGTCGTCCCGAGCGCACGCAGACCTGTTGCGCGGAGTAGGCCGGGAAGGAGTGCTCGTAACCGGGCATCTCCCGCTGCATGAAGTCCACGAGCTCGAAGTTCCGCTTGCGGAGTTCGTGGTCCATACGGGTCATGTCCGCCGAGGAACACCCGTCGCCATTCGCATAGGCGGAGCACAGCTGCACGATGCCCGGATTCAATTGGTAGGAATAGCCCAAGTGGGCCCATACCATGTCCGGCGTGGCCCCGGCCTTGAACAGCTCCTCGTAGCGCCGGCTGTTGACGTCCGGGTTATGCGGGGTGACGCCGCCCGCCATGAAGAAGATGGACTTGTGCATGGTCTCGTCCGGGGCCGCCTGATCCGTGGTGCCGCCTGCCCGGTGGACCAGATGGGCGTCGCCGGTGGCATCGATGAAGACCTTGCCCTCGATGATGCCCGGTCCTTCCAGGCAATCCACCACGATCCCGCGCACCTGCCGATCCTCGCGGATCACGCCGCAGAGATGGGCGTAGAAGAGCTTTTCCACGCCGCTCTCGGTGAGCACATCGTGGTAGACGACCCGCAGATCCTCGGTCTTCGTGATCACCTTGCCCAGCAAGGGACGGTCGCCGATGGGGCGGAACTCCGGCATGGCGCAGCCGTCGTTGATGAGGAAGGACGCTGCCCCGCGCGCATCCATCCGCCGGATGACCTCCTCGGCCAACCCGCCGATCAGCTTCTCCCCACGTTCGCCGAAGCGGAAGAAGATGGTGCAGCAGCCGTAGGTTCCCACGCCACCGGGATAGCCGTACTTCTCCACCAGGAGCGTCTTCCGTCCCAGGCGCGCCGCGGTGACGGCCGCCCCGATCCCGGCCGGACCGGCCCCGACCACAACCACATCGTAGCTTCCCCGGACTGGCAGTTCGGCAGTGTATTGCATGGTGGTATCCTGTTGGGCTAGATATCGTAGGGTTCGCGGGTGGTGCCGCTGAGTTCGTCGCTGAACTCGCCCTTGTTGCCGTCGGTGTCCACGGCGCGGACGCGGTAGTAGTAGGTGGTGAAGACGTTGAGCCCCCGGTCGTCGCGCAGACCGACGCAGTAGGGACCGGGTTCGATGTCCGCCACGAAGGTGGTCTCGTCCGGGGTGAAGCCGGGCGTCTCGCTCCGGTAGAGCTCGTAGTGGGAGAGGTCCGACTCGGTGTTTTGGCCCCAGATCACGTAGAGTTGATCGGGTTCGGCCCCGTGCCCGGCCTTGGGGGCGTCGATCAGGCCCGAGTAGAAGGAGCCCACCTTGGCGGGGGCGGAGGGGCCGTGCGCCTCGGTGGTCGCGGCAAGCTCCGCGGAACAGGCACCCTGATTGGCGTCCGCATCCACGGCCGCCACCCGGTAGCGATAGGTGGTGCCGGGGCTGAGGCTGCCATCGACAAACGAGGTCTCCAGCGTGGCGGTGTGGAGATGGTACTCGTCCGGTTCGAAGACGGAGAACGTGCCACGGTAGACGTGGTACTGGGTGGCATTGGCGACCGGCTTCCAGGAGAGGGAGATCTGGTTGTCCAGCACCTCGCCAACGGTTACCTCCGGCGTGTCTAACCGAGTTGTGGCTGGCTTCTTCAGGCGAATTGTCGCGCCGAACGGCGCGAGGCGAAGATCGAGGGCAGTCAGTCTCTCCCGATCTTCCTCAAGCAACGAGCAAGCCGTCAACTCGAAAGAACCCAAGTCCTGTTTCGTGGACAGGCTCTCGACGGGTTTGCCATCCATCTCGTGCAGGCGCGCGATGAAGCCTTCGCCGGGTGTCTCTGCCAGCTTGAAAGTCAGGAGACTGACATTGGGCTCGTTCACCTCGAGGAAGCTCATGCTGCTCGGCAGCGGACCGTCCTGTGCGGGGATGACTGTCGTCAGCAGAGGCTGGGTCAGGCGTTCGGCCAGTCGGGAGATCCCGGCCGCGCGGTAGTCGCCGGAGTAGGACGTGATGACGTACCGGAAACGCGGATTGATTGCCGAACCGCCAGTCGTGTGCATCTGCAGCCAGTCGGTGAACAGGTAGGAATACAGGTGCGACGATGCGAACGGCTCGCCGAACTCGGTTTTGTCCGGGTGGATGCGACCGAACTCGACGAGGTGACTGTCCAGTTGCAGGAGCGCCACACCGAACTGGCCGTTCTCCACGCAGGTCCAGTCACGAGCCGGGAGATACACGTCAGTCCCATGCCCGGTCTGGTCGGCCTTGGGCGAGGCGATGCAGCCGTTGAGTTGAGCGCGGAACGTGCCGTCCTCTACTTCGAAGGGGAAGGCGTAGTAGCCGTACCGGTAGTAACGGTGCGTGTTGAACTGGTCGAACACGTGGGACAACTGGTTGTCGATCTCGATCTGCTTGGCATGATTCGGTAGCGTTATCCGCTGTTCGATGGCGGCGCGGGAATGCGGATCGTCCAGTTTCACGATCACGGTCTGCCCAAACGAGTCCCGTTGGATCTCGAAGGTCGCGTTCTCCGGCGAGGTGAAGGTCTGGTGGTTATCCTTGGTGTAGACGAACTGGTTCGCCCGGAAGGTCGCAGCCGGGTCCAGCAGTTCCCGCCCGAGTTCCTTGTCGAAGATGCTGGCCATGCTGCCGTCGGCGGCGAAGGTGACGCGGTAGAACTCGTTCTCCACGACGGGCGGCTCTTCGGGCGTTGCGAACTCCGCCTCCTCGACGACGAACTCGGAGCAGGGGACCGTGATATAGCCGAAGGAGGGGACCTCGGGCGTGAGTAGCTTCGCTCCCCCGACGGACAGCAACTCGGTGCGAGGCACCAAGGTTGGGTTGAAGAGGACAAGGGACTCTTCGGGAACGGCGATCTTGCCGGCCAGTACGGCGAGGGCCCGGCGGGATTCGTCCTCGGCGGCTCGTTCGGCCTTATCGATCCAGTCGCGATGCTGCATCCACGTCTCGTATACCCGGCGACCCTGGTAGCCGCTGGTACCGTAGGAGTGCTCGTCGTTGCAGATGAGGGCGTCCCAGGCGCGGCGGAACTCGGTTCCCGGGTAGATGTAGGATGGCTCAAGCATGCGGGCCAAGGAGGCCAGCTTCTCGGCGGTGGGGAGCAACCGATCGGCGGCGAATTTCTGCGCCAGCAGTTCCGGCGCGCAGATGGGGTGCTGGGACCAGCCGCTGGTCATGTCCCCGCGCAGGGTCTGGATCTGGTCGCCGAATTTGGCGCGCAGTCTGTCATATGGCTCGTCCAGATTCCCGGTCAATCGGAAGGTGGGCGACCGCCACTCCGCGTTCCAGGCCGCAGCAAAGTCGGCCAGGTACAGGTTGGGCGGCTCATCGTCGTGGTAGCTGGCGAAGAGCCAGACATCGTAGGGATAGCGCGTCTCCAGCTTGGCCAGGTGCTTGGCGAGAATAGGGGCTACGGAATCCGGGGTGGCGGGGCGTTCCTTGCGGTTGCTGAAGATGCCGAAGGCCGAGCCGCCATAGCCGTACTGCGCACTGGCCCAGACCAGCAGGCGACTGGCTTCGTCCGCCCCCTGCCAGTAGAAAACCATGGGCAGATCCGAGTCCCAGCGCACATCGACACGGCTGCCGCCGCCACCCGCGTCCGGGTTCCACCGTGCCCCATCCCTGGTCTTGTCCATGGGATTCAGCGTCGAATCGAGCGGATTCCACTGGTTTGGCGCGAAGAACACGTTCCGGAACCCCGCGTCGGCGTAGGGCGATACCATTGACCAACTGATCCCGTTGTTGTCGATCATGGTCATGGTCGAGCTGGGGATGTCCCAGCGGTTCAGCAAGGCCCGGCGGGTGTAGGCGCTCCGGCAGAGCTCCTCGAAGCCATAGGTCTGGGTATGGTTGCCCGCTGTGGCGGCCCCGACGCCGAGTTTGCCGGACTTCACATACTTCTCGACGACATCCCGTGCGGCTCCCTCGCTGCGGTCCCGTTCGTAGTTGCCCCAAACCCACGTGCCTTCGATGACATAGCGATAGCAGCTATCGTCGCCACGTTCGGCCGTCTGCTCGATGAGGGCCGCGACCTTCTCCACGTTCTCCACATTGCTGTGGCGCTGGATGTAGGGGGAGTTGTGTAGGCCGATGTCCGTATGGGTGGAGGCGATCATGTAGAGCGTCCAGTCCCGCGGCGGAGCCCAGGCTTGTATGGTCTCTGCCAAGGTTTCCTCAGACGCACGCAACACCCAGCGGATCTCGCAGGGGGCATTGGGCATCGGCAGCAGGCACGTGCACTCGTTCTTCCCCTCAACCAGATTCCCGAGAGGCATCTCGGCGATGCAGCCTGCGTCCCGGAATGCTGTCAGGACAGCAGCGGCCAGCGGCTGACTCGTCTCGATCTCGACCTCGATCCGTTGCCGCGCGGGTTCGGCCCGGGTCACCAGGGAGGTGGGGCGTATCTGTATGTTCATCGGATGGGGTTTCTCAACTGTGGTTAGGGCAGGGCCTTCTGGTTCTTGGCAAACCAGTCGCGCATGAGCTGCTCCCGGTCGGTGCGTGTCTCGGCCGGCTTGCCGTTCTTCGGGTCCGTCGTGTACTCCACGCTCCACCCGCTCCACTCGCGGAATGCGTGGTACGTCCAGTCCCAGCCCTGCTCCTCGAAGAGGTCGATACAGTCCCGGATGTAGCGGAACGCGCTGTTGTCGGGGGCCCAGCGGATGGCGCTGAATTCGCCGACGAACATGTGGACGTTGTACTTCTTCTGGAACTCGATCACGGGCTCCAGCGACTTCTCGAGCTCGGCCTTGTCCCAGTACTTGCCATCGACCTCGCCGGGATAGACGTACTTGACGGGCCGGCTCCCGACGCCCTGGTGGGTGAAGGTGTGCGGGTAGTACATGTGGACGCTGTATACCGTCTTCGGGTCCCGAATGGGCAGGAAAGAGAGGAAGCCGACGGGATTCGCCCCATCCGCACACTCCACGATGAAGGTCACGTCCTGATCGATCATGCGGACGGCCGTAGCGACGCGCTGCACGAGGCCTTGCCAGTCCAACAGACCTTCCACGGCCGGGTCCCAGGTGCCCTCGCCCGGTTCGTTGAGGAAGTCGTACCCCCAGATGCTCTTCTCGCCCTGGTAGCGCCGGGCGATCTTCTCCCAGGATTCCACGAACTTGTCCTGGTACTTCTTCTCGGCGAAGAGGTTGCGTTGGCCTCCGGGAGCCGAATGCAAATCCACTACCAGCAACATGCCGTACTTGCGGCACGCCGGCAGCAGCTTGTCCAGTTGGGCCAGTTCGAGGTCCAGCCACTCGTCGTAGCCCGCCATATCGACTGTCTGGTCGTTGGGAATCCCCTTCTCGCGCTTGTACCAGCCGATTCCCATCTGGTAGCGCATGACGTTCGCGCCCCACTCGCCAGCCAGCGCCTCCACATCCTCGGGTTTGGGCTGCCCGGGCGACATGGCGCCCCGCAGGCGGTCCAGATCGTGCCCCTTGTAGGCCGGTCCCTTGGGAACCCTGTAGTCGCCGACTGTCAGCGGTCGCACGATGCGGACTTCCACATCGTCGAACCAAGCCTTGCCGGTCGTTCCCTGCAACCCGAAGTAGAGCCACACATCGGTCCCGCAGTCCGGCACGTCCATGGCGACCGCCTTGCGCGTCCAGTCGAAGGTACCGTTGATGTCGTACTCCTCGCGCCAGTTCGGGCCCTTGGTGGACTTGGAGTGCAGCATGACCTTCACGGCCATGTTGCGCTTTTCCTGCTTGATCACGTTCTCGGCCTTCACCCAGCAGGTGACCACGATCTTGCAGCCGCGGACCTTCTCGATGTCGAGGGGGTAGTAGACCATGCCGCCTTCGCCCTTGGGGTTCGCCGAGAAGTCGGTCAGCAGGGCATGGCCGCCATTGCGCCCCGTGTCCACCTTGGCGAACGTGCCGACGTTCTCCCAGCCCGCGAAGGGTGTCTCCCCCTCGAATCCCGTGGCAAAGACAAGCTCGTTCTCGCGTGACGACTGGTGCTGTTCGAGGCTCTGGCAGGAAGTGGATAGCATGGTAAGCACACTCATGGAGGCATAGAGGATCTTGCGCATGTTCTTGGTCCTGGCTGTGGAGGCGTTCGTCTAGAACAGGTCCGGCAGTTCCGCCCATTCGCAGTCGGGGTCCGCGGAGAGCCGGGCGATCTTGGCGTCCATGGCGGCCCATTCGTCGTCCGTAATCATCTCGTAGGCGTGTCCCCAGAAGTAGAACACGGGGTGGTTCTCCGCCTTGGCCAACTCGAAGCGGCTCCAAAAGTCACCGGCCGCGAAGTGGCAGTTGGAGTGGAGGGCCATGGGCCTCTCCGGCGGGAAGGAGCAGGCGACGTTCCTAGTGGTGCGGGCGTAGATGTGTCCGGCCTCGGCGACCATCGCCTCCACCTCGTCGCTGAATCCCCCGCCCGGGTACACGAAGCCGGTCACCGGACAGCCGAAGAACTGCTCCAGCAGATCGCGCCCCACGCGGATGTCCTCGCGGGCCTCTTCGGGCGAGACCTTGGGCAGATTCAGGTGCTTGGCCGAGTGGTTGGCGATGGTGAAGCCCTGATAGACGTCGCGCAACTCGTCCTTGCCCAGCTTCCAGACGTCCTTGATGTCGCGGAACCGCCAACTGGCTTTTCGCTCGGCCGGCTGGGTGCCGAGGTTCAGGTTGAAGGACGCCTTGGCACCATGCCTCCGCAGGATCTCGACCAATCGGATATCGTCAAGGACTCCATCGTCCCAGCACTGCACGATCTTCATAGCCATCCACGACCTCTTCGCTTGGGGTTCGGAGACGCGGGACAGTCACCCGTCCCGGACTGCGGCTACCATACCCAACCCAGGCCGCGAGTCCAGATGCCGCTATGCCTTCGGGCAGTGCGTGTCGCCATTTGCTCACGGCATCGTCAGGAAATCGTGCAGTTCGCGCAGGCGGTCTGTATTGATGAGGTCGATCCCGATCTCCTGGGCCTTC
>QKCY01000025.1 GCA_003245525.1 Victivallales bacterium
GTTTCGGCCACGGCGGGCTCCTTGGTCCTGCTCAATCTGCTGGATCCCTACAGCATTTTCGGGCGCAGCACTGCCGGTCTGCTCCGGCCCCTGGCCTTGCTTGTCCAGCATGGGCTTGCCAGCCTGTTGGAGAAGGCGGACGTCTTCGCCCTCTCCGGTGCCCCCCCCGTAATGGTTGCCTGGGGGACGGTCGGAGGCATCGCGCTCTTTCTGGCCCTGCCGGTGTTGCTCGCCCTGTTCCGGGGGCGGCTCTACTGCAACAGCATCTGTCCGGTGGGTGCGATCCTTTCCGCCCTGGCCCGTTTCTCCCCCCTCCGCATCCGGACCAAGGACGGGGCCTGCATCGGCTGCGGGAAATGCGCCAAGAAGTGCCGCGCCGACTGCATTTCCCTGACACCGGGCGAGCGGAAGGCCCGGGTCAATGCCAGCGAGTGCGTGCTCTGTCTGGACTGCATCGCCTGCTGCCCCACCCACGCCCTGGAGTATGGCAGCGGTCCCCGGATCACCCTCGCCCAAGTCGATGGCGGACGGCGGGAACTGCTCGCCCTGGGGGCCACCTGTGCCGCCGCCCTGGTGAGCGTGCCGCTCCGTTCCCTGGCCTCGGTCGGCTTCGTTCCGGAGCAGTCGCTGCCCATCATTCCGCCGGGCGGCCTTAGCTTCGACCATTTTACCAGCGCCTGCACAGGCTGCCAGCTCTGCGTGACCTCCTGCCCGGGGCATGTCCTCCAGCCCCGCCTCGCGGCCCACGGTGGGCGTGGCCTGTACCAGCCCACCCTCGACTACCTCCAGGGATTCTGCGACTACGAGTGCAACGTCTGCTCCAACGTCTGCCCCAACGGGGCCCTCCTTCCCCTGGATCTGGGGACCAAGCAGCGGGTCCAGATCGGGATGGTCGATCTGCTGGAGGATCGCTGTGTGGTCTACTCGCGCAAGGAGGACTGCGGAGCCTGCATCGAGGTCTGTCCCACCCACGCTGTCTATGGGGAAGACCGCGACGGGGTGCTCTACCCAGTCACCGACGGCGAGCTCTGCATCGGCTGCGGGGCCTGCGAAAACGCCTGTCCCCAGAATCCCCGTGCCATCGTGGTCGATGCCCTGGCCGAACACGGCACCGCCCTTGATCCCGCCGCGCGAAACCATTCGGCCGACGCTCCGCCCCCCGCCGATCCCAATCTGGGCAACGAGGGATTTCCCTTCTAGTCCAGGAGCTGCCGCAATCCAGCAGCCACCTCGGTGACGACCCGTTTCCCGGTCCCTGCATCGCCCGCGTAGGTCATCGTCCGCACGAAGTAACGGCCCTGGTGAAAGATGGCCTCCGGCTCCACGCTGGGCCAGAGCGTCCCGGCCTCCCCTACCGCCAACTTCTCGCCATTTCCGCCAGCGGCGAAGGTGGCGTAGACGGCGGCGGCCTGGGCGAAGGTCCCCAACTCATAGACTTCCGCCTGGCTGCGGATCCCCGCATACTGCACCTCGGCCACGGTCAGCCAGACCGGGCCATGCTCCAGGTAGGTGACCGCAGCCCCGTCCATGTAGTTGTACATCTCCTCCCCGGCGAAACGCTCCACCTTCGCCACCGCGGCCCCGGGCAGGACCGTGGACAGGCGTTCCGGTTGCACCCCACGGGGGGGCGCGACCGTGGCGCAGCCGACACTCAACAGACACCACATGGCCAGCAGGCTAGATCGTCGCTTCATCGATATCCACTCGCTTCAAGTCCGTCTGCCCCACCCCCAGTTGACCGCCAACCGCCAGGTAGTTCGTCTTCGATTTGTTGAATGTCACATAGGGGCTCTCCCCCGTGCTCCACTCCCCCAGCGGCTCGACGAAACGGTTGGGGCGTTGGGCGTGGAGCAGGCCGCAGCCAAAGACATCCATCGCCAGGGCATCGGTCCCCAGAATCGTGGTATGGGCGGCAAAGGTCTCGATCCGTTCCGGACCCGGTCCGCGCCAGCCGAAGGTCGGCTGGTCCGCATCCAGAATGTGCAGGGCGATGCGGGGCCCGATGACATCGCGGAAGGCGACGCCCAGTTTGCGCGGGAAAACATCCCATCCGTCGCTGTCGGCCGGGTTCCCCGCGTTCTTGGGCGGAGCCACATCGTCCTTCTTGTGGAACCCGTACATCCGGTAGGTCAGCCCGATGACATTCTTCACGCACCCCGTGTACACGCAGTGGGGATGGGTCTTGAGCCGAGCCAGATTCAGCACCACGGTATCTGGATCGAAGAGGGCTTTCGCCACCCAAAGCTGATGCCAGACATCGTCCTCCACGGGACACTGCCGGTACAGGTCCTGGCTGCCCTTCTGCCAGTAGTGGGGCAGTTCCAGCAGGTTGGCCTTGGCTTCGCCGATCACCTGCCGCAGAGTGGGCTGGCCCGCGCGCGGGCTGTCGAATCCGCCCCATTCCTGGCCCAGCACGGTGATGTCGGCGGGTTCGCCTTCGCGCAACAGGCGGAGCAGAGCCGCCGCCGCCGGGACCGAGGTGTTTCCGTCCTGGCTGGTGCGTTCGGTGGCGTTCACCTTCAGCAGGACCCGCTTGCCCTTCACCAGCCCAGGCGCGCCTCCCCACCGCTTCATGCCCTCGCGCATCCGCTGGTAGGAAGCCTCAACCGGGGACAAGGCATCGCCGCCACGCACCACGACCAGATCGGGGCGCTCCGGTGCCCCGAAGACTCTCGGCACCAGCAACGGGCTAGCGGCAACCGCTCCTCCGGCGAGCAGAACCTGGCGACGGGACAAGGAACAGGGGAACGCCTCGCGCATGGGACGACCTCCACTGGGCATGACCGGGTGGACACACCCCATGTATGTACACCGCAAGGCCGCTGCTTTCCACTGGGCCCGGCCAGGAAATGCCGCGACTCACCGGCCCTTGCCGCTGGTCGCGATCCGCATCGCTTCCCGCAGGCGGTCGTAGGAGAAGGGCTTGTGGACGATGCCGCCGAGCAGTTCCGTGGACAGCAACTCGGTCAGTTCCGCCTGGCTGTAGCCGCTCGCCAACACCACTGGCACCGCCGCATTGATCCGGCGCAACTCGTGCAGCACGTCGTCGCCACCCAGGCCCGGCATGGCCCAGTCCAGCAGGACACCGGCCAGTTCCTGGTGGCTTTCCCGGAAGATCTCGATGGCGCGGGCTCCAGACTCCGCCAGGACGACCTCGAAGCCGGCCCGCTCCAGCATCTTCCGGGCGATGTCGCGGATCGCCATCTCGTCGTCCACCAGCAGGATTCGGCCCGTTCCCCGCCAGGTCCGATCATCCAGAGGGTCCGCCGTCTCTCCCTCCGCCTCGGTCCCAGTGCGCGGGGCTTCCTCCGACATCAACGGCAGGATCAGTTGGGCGACCGTGCCCTTCCCCGGCTCGCTCCTGAGGCAGATGCTCCCGCCATGGGCGCGCGCAATGCCGAGAGAAGCTGGCAGGCCAAGTCCCCTGCCCTGGAACTTGGTGGTGAAGAAGGGCTCGAACACCCGGTCCATCACCTCCGGCGCCATGCCGCTGCCGTTGTCCCCCACCCGGACGACGGCATACCGGCCTGCGGCCAACCCTTCGCCGAAGCACAGGTTGCCCAACGTCTCCGCGGAGCAGTCCAGCGCCTGGACCGAAACGCTCACCGTCGCGTCGGAACCGCTCGCCGCCTCCATCGCGTTGGTCACCAGATTCATGACCACCTGCTGGATCTCCACCGGGTCCGCCCGGACCAGGAGAGGCTGGGGAGGCAAGGCCACATCCACCACCGCCCGTCCCCCGCCGGTCACTTGCAGGAGCGACGACGATTCCCGCAACATCTGCACCACGTCGACCATTTCGGTCTGCATCGCGCGACGGCCCGCGTAGGCCAGCATCTGCCGACATAGTTCCGCCGAACGCCGGGAGGCCGTCATGGCCTCCTCGATGAACTCCGCGGCGGCAGCATCCTCCGACAACTCCAGCGTCGCCAGTTCCAGATTCCCCATGATGCACATCAGGTGGTTGTTGAAGTCATGCGCAACGCCGCCAGCCAGCACACCCAGGCTCTCGAAGCGCTGGATGCGCTGTAGCCTCTCCTGCGACTGGACCACCCTCTCCACCTCCCGCTTTTGCTCCGTAATATCGATATGGGTGCCCAGCATCCGCAGCGGTCTGCCGTCCGCGGCCCGCTCCACCACCCGCCCGCGGCTCCGCAGCCAGCACCAGCTTCCATCCTTCATCAACATCCGGTACTCGGTCTGGTAGTTGGGAGTCTCGCCGCCCAGATGCCGGCTCAATTCCGCCTCCGTAGCGGGCAGGTCCTCCGGATGCACCAGTTGCCGCCAGGAATCCAGACAGGGGGCGAAGTCCCCCGCCCCGTAGCCCAGCATGGCGTAGTACTGCGGACTCAGGTAGGCCCATTCCGTTTCCAGGTTCCAGTCCCAGACCGCATCCTGGGTCGCCTCCATGACCAAGGCCAACCGCTCGTCGCTGGCCCGCACCTGTTCCTCGGCCTGTCGGCTCCGTTCCAGAAGCGCCGTCTGCACGACCCGCTGATAGGCCTGTTCGGAGAGCTGGTTGGCCATCAGGAACAGGATATTGGCCACCTGGCGGAACTGGTCGGCGGGCATCGCCTCGACTTCCTCATAGGCGGCAACGAACCGCTTCTCGTCGGCGCCAATCCTCCGCGCGCGGCGCAGCACCTCCTCCCGGTCGAGGTCTTGGTCCCGGACCGGCCCAATCAGCCAGTTCGCCAGGTGGCGTTGCCCGACAAAGATGCTGGCACCCGCGTCCCACAGGCCGCAATTCAGGCAGGAATAGAGGGTCGGGCCATCGGGATTCGGCTGGCTCAGTTGCCGATCCGAACGGCGGCAGCTGGCCAACCCTAGCTCGGTGGCGCAGACGATCTCCGCACAGAGCCGGTTGGAGTGGCTCGGCCGGGTAATCGGCTGCCCCGCCAAGGAGGTGATCACCGAGGCCACACCGGTAGCCGCAGCGAAGCCATCCTGCATCCGTTGCAGCACCTCCAGATCAAGCAGATCCGTCAACTCGAACTCACCCAGCAGGGGCGCCAGCGCATCCGCTGCCGGAACGGGGAACCCGCCGCTCCACGGCGGCGCACATCCCGGCCCCGCTGTTCCCTTGCCGATGCCCTCGGCTCCCATGCATTCCGCCTCCGAACCCCGTTGTTCCGCTTCGCCCCGTGTCCGTCCCCTCGGCAGGTTCTCTGAACCCATCGTCATTGTTTCATCCTGTCGTTCTCCTCGTCAACCCATAGACCGGGACACTGGCGCCAGCAGATGATCCCACCGGAGCCTTGCCGCCATGCCTGCAAGGGCCGCATTGCGCAACCACGGGAAGCCCCTCCGGAAGGGCACAGATCGATCACCTAACAAATAAACGTATCTCTTTATGTGCCTTCTGCAATCCATACCCTGGCCAGTCAGGCAGGTCGCAGGTCAGGTCGCAGGTAGGCGAAGGCTTCCCGTTCCCGTGCCCGGAGGAGCCCCCTGCTCTCCCGGCCCCCTTCCGGGAGAATCCGAGGGAAAGGTGAAATCCGGTGGCACGGGGATAGATTTCGAGTACGCTCTCTTCGCCGTCCGGAGTCTGGGCGGAGCGATCCACTATCCCTTCGTGGGAGGGGCCATGTTCCTGATTTGGCAGATTGTTTTCTGGTTCAGCCTCGCCGTGCTGGCCTACACCTATCTGGGCTACCCCGTTGTACTCTGGGCGCTCACCCGCCGCCGCTCCCGCCCGGAGCCGGTCGGGCTGCCCGACCAGCCCCCGACGGTCGAGGTGGCGTTGGTCGTGCGGAACGAAGCGTCCCGCGTCGGGGACCGCATCGCGAATCTGTTCGACTGCGACTATCCGGGCCCCCTCTCCATCCTGCTCGTCTCCGACGGCTCCGACGATGACACGGTGGCTCGGGTCCAGGCTCTGAAAGACCCTCGCGTCCGGGTGCTGGACTGGGCCGACAACCAGGGAAAATCCGCCGGGATCAACGCCGCCATCGAACACTCCACGGCGGAGATTCTGGTGTTCACCGACGCCCGCCAGAGCTTCCAGCCCGACACCATCAGGCTACTGGTGGCCCATTTCGCCGATCCCGCAGTGGGTGCCGTTTCGGGGGCGCTAGAGGTGGGGCATGGCGGCGGCGACTCCATCGGTCACGGGGTGGATGCCTACTGGAAACTGGAGAAGTGGATTCGCGCCCGCGAAGCCGTCTGGGATTCGTCGGTTGGCTGCACCGGCGCGGTCTATGCCGCCCGCCGGTGCGCCCTGTCGACCATGCCCCCCGACTCGATTCTCGACGACGTCGTCTTCCCCATGAGCACGGTCCTCAAAGGCTACCGGGTGCTGTTCGAGCCGACTGCCATCGCCTGGGACCCCCAGGAGTTCTCGGCCGACAAGGAAGCCATGCGCAAGGAGCGCACCCTGGGAGGCAACTTCCAGCTGCTCTTCCGCTATCCCGGCTGGCTG
>QKCY01000333.1 GCA_003245525.1 Victivallales bacterium
GACCGCGCGTTCATCGACCGCGCGGCTACCCGGTCGGCATGGAATCTGGAGCGAGGAGCCCCCGTCCCCTGTCTTCGCCGGAAGGACAGGCTGGTGGAATTCCCAGGACATCGCTCCCGGCGTCAGGGAAGGGCGAAGAACGCCGGGGAGCGCCGAGCACCAGCTCGGCGGTATTCCGGCAACCGTAGCGTCCCCAATCGCCGAGCTGGTGCTCGGCGTTCCCGGGTGGGTGGAGCCGACAGAGGGAGATCGTCCCCTACGTCCCCAATCCCCGTTTCCTCGGGATTACCATCGTGCGATGCGGTTGGGATATCGGCGACCGTCTTCGCGCCCGGGGCTGGGCGCTTCTCCACCACTTCGGGCGGCGCTGAGGGCTTGGGGAGCCGCGCGTGGCGGGGTTGTCGATTGCCGGTTCCCCGCCCGCAGCCCTCCCTGTCGCAGGCTCGTCGATCCCGCGACTACCCGTCAGCGACCATGCCGCGCCGGTGAACGTGCGAACGGAAAATGCCCGGTTCCGGTTCCATCGTCCTGGCTCGCCGGAGTGGCCAAGACAACCGCCCGCTATGGGTTGATGTATACGGTGACCGGCTCGCTCTCGGCCAGCCCGTCGCTCACCTTGTAGGTGAAGCTGTCCGGTCTGCCCGCGACACTGGCCTTGTAAAGGAACGATCCGTCCGGTGCGAGAGTGACCGTTCCCTCGGTAGTCCCGGTCACCAGGATGGCCGTCAAGGGATCACCGTCGGGATCGGTGTCGTTGGCCAGCACTCCGGGAGCGGAAACCTTGTTCACGCGCTTGAGGAGCTGGAACGTATCGTCCGCGGCGACCGGGGCGTCGTTCACCTCCGTTATCACCACCTGGGCCGTGGCCGGGATGGAGGATGCCAGACCGTCGTTGACGGTCAGCGTGACCGTATAGGTCCCGCCTGCCCCATAGGTGTGAGTGGGGGCGACTCCCGTACCGGTGCCGCCGTCGCCGAAGCTCCAGGAATAGGCCAGTTCATCGCCGTCCAGGTCATAGGACCCGGAGCCGTCGAACGCGACGGGGACGCCCTCCAAGGCGGCATAGGACGCCTCCGCGATGACGGCCACTGGGCGCGTGTTGAGGGTGCCGCTGTAGTTCAGGGCAGCGGCAGCGTTGACCAACCCCCACCCGGAGAGGGGGTCCCAGCCCACCGCTTCCCCCGGCTCGGCAGTCAGATCCGTAGCGGTCGTCTGGAGGGCTGCCCGCACCTCGTCCGGGGTGGAGGCCACGCCAGCCGCGATGAGCAGGGCCGCGACGCCGCTCACGTGGGGCGCGGCCATCGACGTACCAGTGTAGAAGTAGTACCCGAAGCTCGTGTAGTTCGTCCCGTCGTGGGTCTGCTGGAGAATGCCGTCGCCATACCCGTCGCCATTCTGGTCCACGTTCAGATCCCCTCCCGGAGCGACGATGTCCAGAGAGGTGCCGTAGTTGGAGTAGTAGGCCACGGTATCGTCGTAGCGGGTTGCGCCGACCGCAATGCAGTAGGCATCGTAGGCGGCCGGATAGCTGACTACGCCAAGGCCGTCGTTGCCCGAGGAGCAGACAATGGTGACGCCCGCGTTGTAGGCGTTCGCGAGGGCCGTCTCCAGGGTGATCGAGCCCGAGCTCCCACCCAAACTCATGTTGATGACCTGGGCACCGTGCTGGGTGGCGTAGTCGATCCCGTCCGCGATGTCGGCGTAGGTTCCCGAGCCGGAGGCATCGAGCACCTTGACCGGCATGATGGTGCAGCCATACGCGACGCCAGCCGTTCCCATGCCGTTGTTGGTGGTCTGGGCGATGGTCCCGGTCACGTGCGTGCCATGCCCCTCGTCGTCGTCGGGGTGATCGTCTCCGTTGACGATGTCGATGCCGGCCATGAAGCTGGTGCCCGAGAGATCCGGGGCCTGGGCAAACAGGACGGAGGTGTACTTGCCGCTTCTCCCGATTGGCACCCCAGGCTCCTCGTAGTCCTCGTAGGCAACGCCAGTGTCCAGCACCGCTACCACGGCCCCCTCGCCGGTCGTCGTGTTCCAGGCGGTCTCCATGCCGATTCTCGTCAGGTTCCACTGGTACCCGTAGTAGGGATCATTGGGCACGCCGTGGGCGTGGGCGAGGTAGTTCGGCTCGGCGTACTCCACGCTGGGGTCCTTGCCGTACGCCTCGGCCAATGCTTGGACGGATTTCCCGGCCGGTGTCCGGACCACGAGGAACTGCCCGGAACGGCTCTTCCGGACGGCGGTCGCCCCGTGCCTGCGGTTGACGGCGGCGATGGCGGCCTCGCCGGTACCGTCCCTGAATTTGACGATCAGTTGGTTCGGGACAAAGCCCGGAGCCGCAACGCAATCGACGAGAACGAATACACTCAGGGCAAAGAAGGCGAGAAGAAGAGGCTTCATCGTAGTGTTCTCCTAGATGTCTGCACGAGAACTGCCAAAAGCTGTAAGGCTCAAAGCCCCATCTACATCATACTAGGAGCATACGTCTAGGGCAAATGTTGCAGGCGGGTGCCGCCGCCAGCCGAGCGTGAGGGCGTTCCCTTTTCGTCGGCGCGCCTCGCCGTTGCTCCGATGCGTGGCTAGGCACGCGCGTACCACGGGGCACCGAGGGGGTCCTACCGCCCGGGCTGCACCATAGGTGCATGGGGCTCTGCTATTCCTCGTCGGGGACGAGGCGGGCGCGGCAGAGCTCGTCCCAGCCGGGGAAGTTCCAGGTGTTGGGGAAGCCCTGGCACTGGAAGGGCTTGACCGGGTTGATGCGGCAGCGGTTGTCGGGGGTCAGCATGACGCAGCCGCCGTCGGCGCGCTCGATGAGGGTGAGGGAACGGCGGTCGTCGGTCAGGGCGGTGTAACGGGCGACGAACTGCTCGACGGGCATGCCGAGGAATTCGGCGATGGTATCCACTTCGTCCTCGCGCAGGCGGACATAGCCTTCCCAGCGGCAGCAGGTGCCGCACTGGGTGCAGACGTAGTGATGGCCGAGCGGCGGCGGCTTGCTGAGGAATCCAGGCATTAGCGGTACCGGGTGTTGGCACCGGACTGCCACATGTCCGGATTGGTGCCGAACTTCGCCATCAGGGGCGCGGTGGCCGCGCCGAGGCGGGAGAGGGTCTCCTGGTCGAGGGCCAGGTGCATGGCGGCGGCGTTCTCGGCCATCTGGGCGGCATCGCGCGCGCCGACCAGGACGGAGGCCACACCGGGCTGGTGCATGAGCCAGGCGAGCGCCACCTGGGACATGGGCTTGCCCAGGTCGGCGGCGACCTCGGCGATCTGGGCGATGGCCTGGAAGGTCTCGGCCTCGGCACCGGGCTCGTCGTGGCGGGCCTGGGGGCGGGTCTTGGCGAAGAGCCGGGTGCGGGCACGGCCTTCGGGCACGTCGTCGGGGCTGCGGAACTTGCCGGTGAGGAGGCCCTGCATGATCGGGCTATAGCAGGTGACGGAGATGTCGTTGGCGGTACAGATGGGCACGATCTCGCGCTCGACCACCCGCCAGAGCAGGCTGTAGGGCAACTGGTTCACCTCGCAGCGACCGTGTTCGAGCAGCTCGGTGAGGTCGCCCTTGCCGAAGTTGGAGACGGCGAAGGCGCGGATCTTGCCCTGCTCCTTGAGCTTCGCGAAATCCGCCAGGATCTGCTCGATGGGCACGTCGCGGTTCGGCCAGTGCAGGTGGTAGACGTCGATGTAGTCGGTGCCGAGGTTCTTCAGGCTGGCTTCGCAGGAGGCGACGAGGTCGGCGAAGCAACCCGCGTGGTTCGGGCTGGCCTTGGAGCCGATGACGACTTGGTCGCGCCGCCCCTTGAGGGCCTTGGCCAGGATCTGCTCGGAGTAGCCCGCGCCGTAGCCTTCGGCGGTGTCGAGGAAGTTGACGCCGCAGTCGAGGGCAGCATGGATGGCAGCGACGGCATCGCGCTCGTCCTGGGCTCCCCAAGTGGCATCGCCGACAATGGCCCAGCAGCCCATGGCGACGGGCGAAACGAAAAGGTCAGTGCGGCCAAGGCGGCGGCGCGGGACAGACATGGCGGTCATGGGCGGAATCCTTGGTAATGCGAACCAACAGACAGCCCCACAACATAGCCCAGATTCCGTGGACCGGAACCGCGAACGGGCTATGGTTGGGGCGTGTCTGCGCTCCGGTGAGCGAAGATCGTGCATTCCGGGGAGATGCCCATGTTTGCGTTGACAAAGGTCCTGCTCATGTCCGCTTGCTCCGTCACCAATCTGCTGACCCCCGTATCGGACCGCCCCGAGGATGCGGGCATCCGCCAACTCTACCCCATCGACCAGGCCGCTTGGGTATGGCATGCGGGTGTCCGGGCCGACGAACCGGCGGTGGTGGACTTCCAGTGCGAGTTCACTGCCACGGCGGAACCGCTGCGGCTGCAGGTGAGCGCCGACCAACGCTACGAGCTCTATCTAGACGGCGAACGGGTCGCCAAGGGGCCGGACCGGGGCTACGTGCCCCACTGGAGCTTTGCCGGTTACGAGCTGAAACCCGGCCCCGGTCCGCATCGCCTGACAGCCCAGGTCTGGTGGCTGGGCGGCCACGCGCCCGAGGCCTTGGTCACCTGGCGCGGGGGCTTCATCCTCAAGGCCGATGGCGAATACGACTCGCTGCTCACGACCGGCAAGGCCAGGTGGGAGTCCGCCCGGCGCGAAGGTTGGTCCATGCGGGTACCCAAGCAGGTCCGGGGACGCTTCTACCAGGCCACCGGCGACGAGATGATCGTGGATGGCAAGGGTTGGTTTGCCGAACCCAACTGGCAGCCGGTGCAAGTGGTGCGCGGGCCGGTCTCCCGCGATGGCACCTGCGGCGTGGTTCTGCCGGGCTGGCGGTTGACGCCGTCGGTGCTGCCGGACCAGGTGGACCGGGACCTTTGCCCGGGCCGGATTCGGGCGGTGTCGGCGACACTGGGCGAGGAGGGGCACGTGTTCTCCGCCGCGGAATGCGCGGTGGCGGCGGAATCCCCTTGGCAAGCCCTGATCGCCGAAGGCAAGCCGGTTACCATCCCCGCCAACAGCACCGCGAGCGCGGTCTGGGATCTGGAGGAGTACTACTGCGCCTTTGCCGAACTGACCGTTTCCGGCGGGGCCGGGGCGGAGATCGGCTGGCAGTGGGCGGAATCGCTCTGCGACGAGACCTTCCGCAACAAGGGCAACCGTGACGAGGTGGAGGGCAAGCACTTCCTCGGTTTCGGCAACGTGTACCGGCCCGATGGCGGCCCGGACCGCCCATTCCGCGCCTACTGGTGGCAGAGCGGCCGGTACTGCCTGCTCACGGTGAAGACCGGGGCCGAGCCGCTGACCATCGGCAAGGTCTCGCTGAACGAGACCCGCTACCCGCTGGAGAACGCGGGCGAGTTCGTCTGCTCCGACGAGCGGTTCGCGGATATCTACCCGCTCTGCGTGCGGGTCATGCAGATGTGCTCCCACGAGTCCTACATGGACTGCCCCTACTACGAGCAACTCATGTACGTGGGCGACAGCCGCCTGGAGATGCTGACCAACTACCTCATGTGCCAGGACGACCGGCTGGTCCGGCGCGGGATCGAGCTGTTCAACCTGTCGCGCGTCGACTGGGGCATCCCCAACGAACGCTGTCCGGCCCGCGCGGCCCAACTCTCCACCACCTTCGCCCTCACCTGGGTCTGGATGCTGGGCGACTACGCCTACTACCGCGACAACCCCGCCTGGCTGAAGACGCAGTTGACCACCATGCGCAGCACGCTGGAGTTCTTCAACACCCGCGCAGACGATCGGGGCCTGCTCGGCATGGTGCCGGGCTGGACCTTCGTGGATTGGGTGCCGGAATGGCACGCGGGCTATCCGCCGGGAGCGCTGGAAGGCCAATCCTCGGTGCTCAACTTGTTCTACGTGCATAGTCTCCTCGCCGCAGCCAAGGTGGAGGACGCCTTTGGCGAAACTCTCCTGGCCGAACGGAACCGGCAGTTGGCGAAGCGGACCTTCGCCGCCGTTCTGGCCACCTACTGGAACGAGGAGCGCGGCCTGCTGGCGGACGACGGCAAGGGGACCCATTTCAGCGAGCATGCCCAGTGCCTGGCGCTACTCACCGGACTGCTCGACCCGGCGCACGAGCAGCGGCTGCTGAACGGGCTCCTGACCGATCCCCAGCTGGCCCGCTGCACCGTGTTCTTCTCCTTCTACCTCCTCGAAACCCTGGCGCGCTACGGACGGGGCGACCTCATCGTGGAGAAGTTCGGGTTCTGGGGCGACCTGAAGGCGGCGGGCTTCCGGACCACGGTCGAGATGCCCGAACCCTCCCGCTCGGACTGCCACGCCTGGGGTGCCCACCCGCTCTACCACATGCACGCCTCCCTGCTCGGCATCAGGCCGGTTGCTCCCGGTTTCCGTCAGGTGCGGATGGAGCCTGCGCCGGGACCACTGGGCTTCATCCGGGCGCGGACGCCGCATCCGCAGGGGGAGATCCGGAGCAATCTACAGTTTGCCAACGGCAAGGCTTCGGGCACGGTGGAACTGCCAGAGGGGATCACGGGCACCTTTGTGTGGGCGGGGAAGGAATACCCGTTGCAGGCAGGGATGAACCAGATCGGGGCGAAGTAGGAACCGGAAGGATGCCGACGCTCCCCCTATGGGGAGGGAGGCCGGCTGGGGGTGAGCCGGCCTCCCAAGGTACCTCTCTCATATCGACGGAGCTCAGGGCAGATTGTGCCCGATGGCAGCGGCGAGGTCCTCCAAGGCCTGCTGATAGCGGATGCTGGCCTGGGAGAGGTTGCCCTCGGCCCGGACGAGGTCGGTCTGGACCTCGTTCAGGCGGGTGAGCGGAGAGAGGCCGCTGGCATATTCCTTGCGCACGATCTCGCGGATTTCGCGGGACATGTCGGTGATCTCGGCCTGGTTGGCGTACTGCTTGGCGGCGGTGGCGGCACTGTCCAGAGCCCGGCGCACCTCGGAGGCGATGTCGATGCGGAGCTGGTTGCGGGCTTCGCTGGTGGACAGCAGCAGGGCCTGGTTCTCCGCAATGGAGTACTCCTTGAGCCGCCCGTCGAAGATGTCCCACGAGAGGGCCATGCCGACGTAGGAATCGGCATCGCGATCGACGTGGAACCAGGGATCGCTGGCGTGCGCCATGGCATAGCTGGCCTGGGCGACCACCTGGGGCTTGTAGCCAGCCCGGATCGCGGAGACGGCCGCATCGAGCTGGGCGATGGCGTGCTGATAGCGGAGGAGATCGGGCCGCGCGGCCAGAGCCTGGTCGATGGCGGCATCGGCCTTGGGCAGGGTCTCGGCGGAGACCATGTCCGGCGTGGCCAAGGCGGTGCCCTCCGGCAGATCGCCGCTGGCCAGGCCCAACAGGGAGGCAAGCACTTGGTGGGCGGCGCGGACCTCGCGCTGGGTACCCAAGAGGTTGTTTTGGGCGGTGCGGACCCGGACGCTGAAGTTGAGTACGTCGACTCGGGGGCCGTTGCCCGCCTCCAGCCGCTTGCGCGCCTCGTCCAGCAGTTCGCCGTTGAACTGGGCGTCGTGTTCGGCCACCATGCCCGACTCGGTCGCGAGCAGGCAGTTCAGGAAGGCCACTGCCACCCCGCGGGCCAGCAGGCGCTGGCCATCCTGCCAGTTGGCCAGGTTGCTCTCGACGCCGGCCTTGGCGGCCTCGACCCGGAACCGGGTGGCGAACCCGTCGAAGAGCAGCCAATTGGCCGTGATCCCGACCTGGAAGTAGGGAATGTCGTCCGCGTCCCCGTTGGCCACCGAGACATCACGGAGCCAAGCGGCGCTGGCCGTCGCGTTCACCTGGGGGTACCGGGCGGAACGGCTCTGGCCGACCACGGCCTCCGCCGCCTCGACGCGGGCCAGCAGGGCCTTGACCCCCGGGTTGCCAGCCAGGGCGATGCGCTTGGCCTCGGCCAGGGTCAGAGTGGCAGGCAAGGCGTTCTCCTGGGCAGCGGCCAAGCCGGAGACGAGAACCAGACCAGCAAGGGAGGGGAAGATGCGCATGGGGGTTATTCCTGTTCGGCGCGGGGCTGACGCCGGAACCGGTCGCGAATGCGGGCCAGCATGCCGCGCTCGCTCGGGTCGCGGGTGAAGAGGTTGTAGAGCACGGGGACCACGATCATGGTCAACACGCCGGAAGCCAAGATACCGCCTGCGGAGGCAATGCCCACCCCGGTGCGCATCTCGGCGCCAATGCCCTTGCCGACCGCCATGGGCAACATGCCCAGCACGGCGGCCAGGGTGATCATGACGATGGGGCGGAAGCGCTCGACCGCAGCTTCGGCCATGGCCTCGTGGCGCGGCACACCCTCGGCAACGTGGACATTGAACTGGTCCATGATCAGAATGGCGTTGTTCACCACGATACCGATCAGCATCACCGCGCTCATGACCACGAAGAGCGAGAAGGTCTCGCCGAAAACAAACAGGGCCCATAGGTAGCCGATCAGGGCCAGCGGCAGGGTCAGCATGATCAGCGCGGGCTGGCGCCAGGATTCCATGATGGCAGCCAGGGTCAGGATCACGAGAACGATGGCGGTAAGGGCCGCCTCGCCCATGGCGGCGCTGGTCTCCTGCATGCGTTCCACGTCGCCCGTGAACTTCGTGGCGTAGCCCGGCGGCAGCATCTCCTTGGCCTTGCCAGCTAGCTTGGCCGAAGCGATGCCGGTGGCGACCCGGCAGTTGGCGGTGACCTTGCAGACGCGCCGCTTGTCGCGGCGGAGGATCTGGATGGGCATCACCGTGTCCTTCACGTTGGCCACGCTGCCGATGAGCAGGGGCTCGCCGGGGCGACCGGGGAGAAGGAACTGCTGGATCTGCTCGCGTCCCGCCTGTTCGTCGAACTTCACCACGATGTCGTAGTTGCGGTCGCCCTGGGTGAAAGTGCCCGCCTTGAGGCCCTCGATGTTGCCGCGGAGGGTCATGCCCACGTTGGCTGCGGGCAGGGAGAGGTCGGCCAGTTCGGTGCGGCGCGGGGTGACCTTGATCTTGGGTTTGCCCTCGCGCACGGTGGTGTCCACCTCGCTGAAGCTGCCCTCGGTCTCGGCCCAGCGCTGGAGATCGGTGCCGAGCTGGTCCAGTTTGGCCAGATCGTCGCCATAGAGGTAGAACTCCAGGTCGGACTTGATGCCACCGATGGCGGAGGGCTGGAAGACGCCCACAATACAGTCGGTGAAGCCGTCCAGTCGTTCGCGGGTCTGGTCCAGCAACTGGGCAATGCCGATGGCTCGCTCGGTCCGCTCCGAGAACTTGAGCTGGACTTGGCCGAGGTAGACGCCTTCGGAGGCCTGGCCAGCGATGCCCTGGACCTTGCCGACGGTGGTGACGACGGACTTGAGCTCCGGCAGGTCGTGCAGCTTGGCCTCGGCCTCCCGTACCCGCGCCTCGGTGTTGGCCATGGAGTAGCTGGTGGGGAATTCGAGGCGGACGGTGATCTCGCCCTTGTCGATATTGGGGAAGAAACTACCACCGATCTTGGGCGCGAGTTTCATGGAGCCGAAAAACAGCCAGACTACCGCGAGCATGACGGGCAGGGCCACGATCCGCCAGTGGGACAGGAAGCGCAGCACCCCGCCGTAGGCCGCCGTCTGCCGGTCGAAGAGGTAGTTCCAGCCCTTCTCCAGATAGGTGACGGGGTTCCACTTCGAGGGCTTGCGGTGGCGCAGGATGAGCATGCAGAGCATGGGCGTCAGGGTAAAGGAGATGAACAGGGAGACCACGGTCATCACGATCATGGTGATGACCAGGGGCCGCAGGAACTGGCCGATGGTCACGTGGATCATGGCGATGGGGAAGAGCACCACCACGTTGGTCCCCGCGCTGGCCAGGACGGGAATCCACGACTCCAGCGCACCCTTGCGGGCGGCCTCGCGCGGGGATTCGCCCTCGTCCAGCCGCTTCACGATGGCCTCCAGCACCACGATGGAGTTGGTGACCAGAATGCCCACGGAGAGGCCGATGGAGACTAGGGTCGAGGTGTTGAGGGTGTAGCCGAGGAAGGACAGGAAGAAGAGGCCGATCACGATGGTGAGCGGCATGGTGATGGCGACCACGAAGGTGGAGCGGAAGTTGTAGAGGAAGAGGAACAGCACGGCGGCGGTGAGCAGGATGCCCTGGCCCACGCTCGACCAGGCGCTCTCCACGCTGGCGCGGATGAAGGCGCCGTCGTCCTTCACCCATTCCAGCCGCATGCCGCCGGGAAGCTCGGACCGGAGGCGGTCCATGGCCTTGCGCACGCGGCTCACCACCTCGACGGCGTTGGCATCGTCACGCTTCACCACCTCGATCACGATGCCGGGCCGGCCGTTGTAGGAGGCCTTCTGGCGCAGTTCCTCGGTGCTCATCTCCGCCCGCCCCACGTCGCGCAGGTAGCAGCGGCGACCGTCCTCGGCGGTGAGCACGAGGTCGTTCATGTCCACCACATCCTGGTACTGGCCGTCGAACTCGACGCTGTACTCGGTGCCCTGGCCGCGCACGCGGCCCGAGGGGATCTTGCGCACGGCGTTGCGGATGGCGGCCACCACGGTGGTGCTGGTGAGGCCGCGGGCCGCGAGCCGGTCGCGGTCGAGGAGCACCTGCACCTCCCGCTGGGCCCCGCCGATCAGATTGCACTCGGCCACGCCGGGGATGGTGGTGATGCGGTCCTTGAGGGTGTTGTCGGCGAAGTCGAACAGCTCCGCCCGGGGGGCCTCGCCGGTGAGGACCAGGGTGACCACGGCAGTGGCGTTGACATCGAACTTCTGGATGATGGGGTCTTCCACGTCCTCGGGGAAGTCCTGCCGGATCATGTCCAGCTTCTCGCGGACGTCGGTGGCCGCCAGGTCGATGTCCACCCCGCTGACGAACTGGATCTGGGTGAGACAGATGTTCTCCATGCAGGTGGACTGGATGAAGTCGAGCCCGTCGAGGGTCATCATCTTGTCCTCGATGCGCTTGGCCACATCGGTCTCCAACTGCTCGGGGCTGGCCCCGGGATAGACCGTCTGGATAGTCAGCAGGGGAATGTCCATGCTAGGCAGGAATTCCACCGGCATCTTCTGGTAGGCCTGGAGGCCCAGCAGGACCAGGCCGATGATCAGGGCGGATACCGCCACCGGGCGACGGATCGAGATATCGGAAAGGCTCACGGCCTAGTTCTCCTTGGTCGTCGTCTTGAGCTGGACAGCATCCGTGCTGACGACCACCTTCGCCGTGTCGGCGTTCGGCACCGGCGCGGCGACCGCCGCCTCGGCTCCGGGGGTGCGCACCTCGATGGCGGTGCCATCGTTGAGCAGGAACTGACCGCGCGAGACCACGGCGACACCGGCCGTCAATCCCTCGCTCTTCGCTTCCACCCAGCCGTCCGTATCGAGGCCGGTCGCCACCTTCACGGCCTTGGCCCGGCCGTCCTCGACCAGAAACACGACGTCGTCGCCGCCGCGTTTGACGATGGCCCGGCTCGGGATGCCGATTCCCTCTTCCTGGCGCAGGACCACGGCCACGGTGACCATGGCCCCCGGCACCGCCCCGGGAGCCCCCTCGGCGAGTTTGCATTTCACCTCGAACACGCGCAACTGGGAATCGATGGTGGGGCTGCGGTAGGAAACGGGGAAGTCGCCGACGGTCCGCCCCTCCAGACTCACCTGCATCTGCGTCTCGCCGGGCTGGATCTGCGCGTAGTAGCGCGCGGGCAGGAAGGCGATGACCTCGATGGTGTCGGGATTCTCGATCCGGAAAACCGGCTTGTCGGTCCCTCCCATCTCGCCCACGTCCAGAAAGCGCTTGACGACCACGCCGTCGATGGGGGCCACGACGGTGGCGTCGCTCAGGTCCTTCTCGGCCATGGCCACCTGGGCGGCGGCCTGGCGTTCCTGCTCGCGGGCGAGAGCGAGGAGGCTCTCGGCGTGCTTCACTTCGGCCAGGGCCTTCTTGTGCTCGGCTTCGGCCTCCTCGACCGCGTCGAGAGTGCCGATCTTGTCCTCCTTGTAGAGGCGGTCCTGGCGCTCGTAGTCGCTGGCGGCCCGGCCGAGCGCGGCCTGTTCGCGCTCCAGGTTGGCCTGTTTTTCCAACACGGTGCAATGGCTGACCGCCAAATCCAGCTTGCGCAGTTCCAGCGCCTTGTGGAGCTTGAGGTCGTCGGTCAGGAACAACGGCGTCTGGCCAGCCCGGACCGTATCGCCCTCGTCCACGTAGAGTTTCATCAGGGTGCCGGAGATGCGGGCGGGGACCATGGCGGTCACCTTGGCCGCCAAGTTGGCCTGGACGACCAGCCGGTCCGCGAAGACGCGCTGTTCGGCGGGAGTGGTTTCGACGGGGATGCGCCGCTCCTCGGGGGTTGGGGAAGTCTCGGGGGCGCTGCGGACGACGGTCGCCACGAGACTCAAGGCAACCCATGCCGCACGACAGAAGCATTTCATGGCTCGTACTCCAGAAACCAAGGTTTGATCATGTATTCCGTCAGGAACTCCACCTCGTCAGCCAGGGCGGGGGAATCCTGCGGGTGGAGAATGCGTTCGCGGACCATGCCCTGCAGAGTCAGCAGGAACAGGCGGGCCGGAGACTGGGGGGCGGAGGCGGCGACCCGCAGCTTGCCTTGCTCGGCAGCCAAGGCGAACACGCGCGCCATGTGCCCGAGGATCTCCCGGCGATGGGCCCGCATATGGTGCTCGATGGCAACGGATAGATCGCCGCTCGCCATCACCCGGCCCAAGCCCTGCCGCTCGTCGAAATGCGCCAGAACGACCTCCGCAGCCGCCAACAGGGCGACTGGACGATAGGCGTGGTCGGCAAAGAGCTGGGCGATCCGCCGGTCCAACGGCGCGAAACTGGCCTCGATGGCGGCCAAGGCCAGCGCCTCCTTGTCGGCGAAGTAATTGTAGAGCGTGCCCTTGGAGACCTCCGCCGCCTCGGCCACGCGGTCCATGGTCAGGGCGGCATAGCCCACATCCGAGAGTACGGCCACCGCCGCCTCGCAGATGGCTTCGCGCATCAGGGCTTCGCCCAGATGCCGCTTCCGTGCCGCTAGTTGGCTCATGTCGATGCTCCTGGTTGCGCGAGAGCCCGAAACCCGGGCTCGCAACGGCCTTTCTGACTAATGCGTAATCATATTGACCGTCCGGTCATTTTCAAGTTCCCTACCTGGGAAATGGTCTGCCATGCCGTACCCATGCCTACCCAGGAGCCGCACTGGTCGCCCTCTTCTGTGGGGAAGCCGGGAAAGTCGCGGCGGGCGCGCCCTTGGCTCCGGGGCCGTGTCGCAGTGGCAGAAACCGCTGCATGCCGAAGTTGGGTCGGTATGTGACGACCCCCATCCACCGATGCCAGGCCCTCCAGACAAGCGGCGAGACGCCGCTTCCACATCCATTCAACTAGGCCCCATGCCGCAGCGCTTGCAGGGGCGGCGTTGAGGCCTACAGTCTGGGGCTTCGTCCTCGCGCATAGTTGCCTTACGGAATCCGGTTCCTTGAAGAAGCACATCGACCTGACCCAAGGGAGCGTCGCCGGCCATCTGGCGAAGCTCACCCTGCCCATGATCGCGGGCATCTTCTCGATCATGGCCTACAACCTGACCGACACCTACTTCGTCTCCCGGCTGGGAACCGATCCGCTGGCCGCCATCGGCCTCACCTTCCCGGTGGTGATGGTGGTGGGGGCGCTGGCCATGGGTATGGGCATGGGGGCCGGTTCGTGCATCAGCCGGGCGCTGGGTGCCGGGGACCTGCACCGGGTCCGGCGGCTGACCACGGACGGACTCGTCCTCGCCATCGTGCTGGTGGCCATCGTCGGGGCGGCAGGGGTGGCGACCATCGATCCCATGTTCCGGGCGCTGGGCGCGGAGGAGAGGCTCCTGCCGCTGATCCGCCAGTACATGGTGTTGTGGTTCAGTTGCGTGGCGGTGACCGTGATCCCCATGGTGGGCAACCACATGATCCGGGCCACCGGGGACACGGTGATGCCGAGTATCGTGATGATCCTCGGGGCCGTGCTGAACGTGGGGCTCGACCCCCTGTTCATCTTCGGCTGGGGGCCGGTGCCGGCCATGGGCATGTTCGGCGCTTCGCTGGCCACGGTGCTGAGCCGGCTGATCAGCGGCTCGGTGTTGATCTGGACCTTGGTCCGGCACCACCGGATGCTCGACCTATCGCGCCCCCGCTGGCAGGAACTGGTGGCCTCCTGGCGGGATATGCTCTACGTGGCGATCCCCACGGCGGGCACCGAGATGCTGATGCCCCTGTCGCGCGCGCTGCTGGTCCGTCTGGTGACCATCTATGGTGTCCCGGCGGTGGCCGCGGTGGGCGCGGGAGCGCGGATCGAGCAGTTCGTCTACATCGTCTGCATCGCCATGGGAACCTGCCTGATTCCCCTGATGGGGCAGAACTGGGGCGCGGGACGGTTGGACCGGGTGCGGCAGGTGCGTACCTGCTCGGTGGTCTTCGACATCAGCTACGGCGTGGCGAGCTTCCTCCTGGCCTTGGTGGCGGCAACGCCGGTGGCCCGCCAGTTCAGCGACGACCCCGTGGTGGTGGAACACACCGTGTGGTACGTGCGGGCCATCCTCATGGGCTCGGCCCTGCACCACGCGGGGGTCCATACGGCCTTCCTGCTCAATGCCATCAACCGGCCCGGAGTGGCGGCCCTGTTCAACGCCATCCGCACGCCGACCGTGCAGATTCTCTGCGCCTGGGCCGGCATGAGGCTGGGCGGCCTGCACGGCCTGTTCCTCGGTCTCGGGATCGCTCCCCTGATTACGGGCGCCCTGGGCATCGTCTGGTTCGAGCTGGTCCTGCGCCGGGCCGAACGGCGGCAGGCGGGGATGTTCCCGCCGACCGTCTCAGCGTAGGGTCATGGATTCGAGGTCGCGGGGGAGCCGGTTGAGCCGTTCGTGCCCGATGGCGGTCACCAGGATGTCGTCCTCGATGCGGACCCCGCCGATGCCTTCCAGGTAGACGCCGGGCTCGATGGTGAGGATCATGCCCGGTCTGAGGATGGTGCCGATGCCCTTGGCGGGACGGGGGGCGAAACCCGGCGGTTCGTGGATTTCGAGCCCGATGCCATGGCCGAGCCCGTGGCGGAACTCGTCGCCGTAGCCCGCGCGCCCGATCAAGCCGCGCGCGGCGGCGTTGACCGTGTAGGCCCGCACGCCGGGTCCCATCTTGGCCACGGCGGCCTCATGGGCCGCCAGCACCAGCCGGTAGATGGAGGCGATGGGCTCCTCGGCCCCTCCGGCAAACACCACGCGGGTGATGTCGCTGCGGTAACCGGCAGTTTCCGCCCCCCAGTCGAACAGCACCGGCTCATGGGGCAACACGATCCGGTCGCCGGGAACATGGTGGCAACTGTAGCTGTTGGGACCGGAAGCGACGATGGTGGCGAAGGCCGTGGCGTCCGCTCCCCCCAGGCGCATGAGGTAGTCCAACTCCGCGGCCAGTTGCCGTTCGGTCCGGCCCACGAAGTAGTCGGCCCCCTTGGCGAGGAGGGTTCGGAAGGCCTCCTCGGCGATGGCGACAGCCCGGCGGGTGAGGTCGATCTCGTCCTCGTCCTTGCAGGCGCGGCAGGCGTCGATGGCCGGGCCAATGTCGCCGAGGCCGAGGTCGCCCAGCGCCTGGCGCAGGGAGCGTTCCCGGGGCACGGACAGATCCTCTTCGCGGAGGCCCAGCAACTGGCGGTGGCGTTTCCTCGCCAAGGCGGCCAATTCGGCATACATGCCGGTCTTGGGCAGGCAGATCTCGCACCCCGGCGCCTCCTGGGTGACGAGGACGGCGAACATGGCCCCGGTGAAAGCCACCGCCCGAAAGCGGTCGAGATAGAGTCCGGAGCAACCCTCGGTGGACCCGCAGAGGTAGCGGATATCGGCAGCCTGGGTGATGAAGGCGGCATCCACCCGCCGTCCGGCGCGGCGGGTGGCCTCGCTCAGCAGACGGCGGCGACGGCCCAGGAAACGGGAGGCAGGATCAGTGGTTGGCATCGGTCGGGATTCCGGCAGTCAGAGACGGGGATACAGAGGAGCGGGCAGGTACTTTTTGGCCACTTTGACCACGTAGGTGTAGGTGGGGTTCACGAACTGGGTGACCCGGGCTTCGAGCACCTGTCCCAGCAGCAGATAGGCCTCGCCATAGGGTAGGCCATAGTCCTCGCGCAGCCAATGCAGGAGGTCCACCAATGCCTGGCGGAAGGCATCCTCGGCGGGCTTGTCGTTGGCGGCCACCGCCAGGAAATCGGGCGTCTCGAACCGGGGGAAACGCAGACTGGATGGGGCCGGATGGGTCACCCGACAGGCGATCCGCACCGTTCCTCCCGCCTCGATCCCGCCAGCGCCGCAGATCTCGCCATCGCCCTGCCGCGCGTGCATGTCGCCCAGATGGAGCAGCGCGCCGGGATGGTGAACCCGCAGATGGACCATGCATCCGGTCGTCACCTCGGGCGCGTCCAGGTTTCCGCCCCACGTGCCAGCCCAGCCGTTGTGGAACGTCTCGCAGCGCGGGGCCACGCCGACAAAGCCCAGCATGGGACGGACCGGCAGACGGAGCTGGTCGCTCCAGTGGATGAAGCCGTCCCGGATCTCGACCACCTTCGCCTGCGCCCCGATCGGCAGCCAGCCCGGCATGGCCCCGTTGGCCCCGCCAAAGGCCGTGTGGCCGATGGGATCGAGCGCGAACTCCCCGATCTCGACGCTCAGCATGTCGCCGGGCTCGGCCCCCTCGACGAACAGGCACCCGCTCGTGGGATTGCCGCCATGGAGGCGTTCGCGCCAGTAGCTCTGTTCAGCCTCCGGCAGGCGGTCGATCCAGGGCCCTCGGTTGATCTGGATGCGGACCTCGCAGGTCTCGCCGGGCTGGAGCCGGTGGGTGACTGCATTTTCCGCGCCCGTTTGGAAGTAGAGTCGATCGGTGCCAACCTGTTGCATCGGGACGGCCTCCTCGCCGCAAGTGACGTCCGTCGTCTAGCAAAGGTGCTCTCCGGAACCATATTCTAGGGTGTGGCGAGTTCGGATACCGGCCAGCGACCGCTGGGCAGAGCAACCTTCCATGCCTCGGTGCCCGGCGCCGAACTCCTGCCAAGTCCAACAGTTGACAGGCGGACACCTATATCATGCGCTTTCTGCAACGGCACGACAAGGCCGCGCTCATTTGGCAGGACCAAACCGTTTCCTTTGACCAACTGCTTTCCCGGGTTGGCGCGTTCGCCGAGGCCCTGCCCGTGGCACCGGGCGACCGGGTGGTGATCTTCGCCGAAAACCGCTGCGAGTGGGCCTATGCCTTCTACGCGACCTGGCGGCGGGGCGGCATCGCGGTGCCGGTGGATGCCATGTCCACCGCCGAGGAGGTGGCGCATATCCTGCGGGACGCGGCCCCAACCGTGGCCTGCTACTCGGAGACCACCCGCGCCGTCTTCGCGGAGGCGCTGACCCAAGTGGAACAGCCCCTGGCGGCTTTCTGCCTGGACGAACTGGCCACCGCCACCGCCCAGCGCGATATGGCGCCCGAAGCCCTGCCCGACGCCGACCCCGATACCACCGCCGTCATCATTTACACCTCGGGGACGACGGGCAGCCCCAAGGGGGTCATGCTCTCCTTCGGCAACCTGGAATCGAACCTCCGCTCCGTGTCCGAGGACGTCCCCATCTACCGGGCCGCCGACCGAGTGCTGGTCCTGCTTCCCCTGCACCACATTCTGCCCCTTCAGGGCACCCTGCTCATGCCGCTCTCGCTGGGGGCGACCTCGGTCTTCAGCCCCTCCATCGCCTCCGAGGACATCATCGCGACGCTCCAGAAACACGCGGTCACCCTGATCATCGGCGTGCCCCGGCTCTACACCTTGATCCGCAACGGGATCAAGGGCAAGATCAATCAGAGCAAGATCGCCAAGCTGCTCTTCGCCCTGGCGGAGAAGGTGGACTCCCTGGCGTTCTCGCGGTTGGTCTTCGGCTCCGTCCAGCGGAAGTTCGGCGGCCATGTGCGCTACATGCCCTGTGGCGGCGCGGCCCTGGACGAGGACGTCATCCGCGATTTCCGGACCCTCGGGTTCCAGATTCTCTGCGGCTACGGCATGAGCGAGACCGCGCCCATGATCTCCTTCACCCGACCGGACGGGCACCGGACCGGGGCGGCGGGACAGATCATGCCTGCCAACGAAGTGCGCATTGTCGATGGTGAGATCACGGTCCGCGGCGCCAACGTGATGCAGGGCTACTTCGGTCGTCCCGAGGAAACCGCCGAGGCGTTCGAAGGTGGCTGGTTGCACACGGGCGACCTCGGCCATGTGGACGAGGACGGCTTCATCTTCATCACCGGCCGCAAGAAGGAACTGATCGTCCTGCCCAACGGCAAGAACATCAACCCCGCCGAGATCGAGAGCAAGCTGGCCGCCATGTCCCCCGCCGTGGCCGAGGCGGGCGTGGTGATGTTCAACGGCACCCTCCAACTGCTGCTCCTGCCCAACTTCGCCTTCCTCAAGGAGCAGGGCGTGCTCAATATCGAGGAATACCTGCGCTGGCACGTGGTGGACAAGTACAACCGCAAAGCCTCGCCCTACAAACGCCTGCTCAAGCTCTCCATCGTCAAGGAGCCCCTGCCCAAGACCCGGCTCGGCAAGCTCAAGCGCCACGAGCTCGACCAGATGATGCGCGAGCAGACCCGGGACCGCGCCCCGGTCGCCGAGCCGGACGGCGAGGCCTACCGCGCCATCCGCGACTACTTGGCCGCCGAGGCCAAGCAGCCGGTCCACCCCGACGACCATCTGGAGATCGACCTGGCCCTCGACTCCCTCCAGAAGGTGGCGCTCCAGACCTTCCTTGAATCCGCCTTTGGCGTGGCCTTTTCCGAACAGGATCTGATCGACTGCTCGACCCCGGCCAAGCTGTCCGCGCGGGTCGAGGAGCGCGGCACCTCGCTGACCTCGACCGTGGTCAAGTGGGGGGAGATCCTGCGCGAGAAGGTGCAGGTGAAGCTGCCCCGCAGCGGCTTCACCCATGTCTGGATCAACCGGAGCGCGCGGCTCTTCCTGCGCACCTACTTCCGCCTGCGCGGCCAGGGCCTGGAAAACCTCCCCGAGGGCCCCTGCATCCTGGCTCCGAACCACCAGAGCTTCCTGGACGGCCTCCTGGTCTCCACCTTCCTCGGCAAGCAGACCCTGAAGCGCACCTACTTCTACGCCAAGGCCGAGCACATCCGCCGCTGGTGGCTGAAACTCCTGGCCCGAACCAACAACGTCATCGTCACCGACATCAACCGGAACCTGAAGGAATCCCTCCAGAAGCTCGCCGCCGCCCTCAAGGAGGGCCGCAACGTGATCATCTTCCCGGAAGGAACCCGCTCCCGCGACGGCAGCCTGGGCGACTTCAAGAAGACCTTCGCCATCCTCGGCCTGGAACTGAACGTGCCCATCGTCCCCATCGCCATCAAGGGCGCCTACGAGGCCATGCCCGCCGGGCGCTGGCTGCCGAAGCCCTTCCGCCATATCGACGTGACCTTCCTCCCCCCGGTCTACCCCGGCGACGAGAGCTACGACGATCTCGCCGAACGGGTCCAGGCCGCCGTGGCCGGGCAGCTCGCCTAGCGGGCGGGGCGATGGGCATCGGACCTATGGGACGGATGGGAGAAGACAGATCTCCCCGACCATTCCTCCCATAGGTCCC
>QKCY01000386.1 GCA_003245525.1 Victivallales bacterium
GGCGGCCCTGATCGCCGACGAGATGGCCATCGGCATGATCAACAAGAAGACCACCGCCGTGCGCTTCATCCCGGTTCCCGGCAAGAAGGCGGGCGACAAGGTGGTGTTCGGCGGCCTGTTCGGCGCGAGTGCCATCATGCCGGTGCCCAACATGGGAAAGAGCAGCCGGTTCATCAATTTCGGCGGGCATATTCCCGCTCCGATCCACAGCCTGAACAATTAGTCGCGCCCACCCTCCCTGGCCTATCTGCCTCTGCTTGACAAGCGGGTCCTCTATAGGCATCATAAGGGCAGGCGATAGGGTGAATCCGCAAGGCTGTTTTCCGGCGTTCCATAGGCTGGCTGTGCAGTCTCCCTTGTACTGTTTTCCGACCGAGTCCAGCCGTATGGGAGCCGGGGTCTGATTGGGCGGCTTCGTTCTATTGATCCGGTGATGGGCCGTGTCTGGGACGGAGACGCACGATGGCTGGACGATGGGTCGGGGGATTGTGGCGACGGCGGACGGCAGGGCTCGTCCTGGCCGGTCTGGTCTGCCTGTGGTTGCCGGCTGCGGCCGCCGAGCGGCGAGTGCGGGTCGGCGTCTACGAGAACAGCCCGAAGGTGGGATCGGCCGAATCGGGCGGAGCGGAGGGCATATTCCCGGACCTGATCGAGGAGATTGCCCGGCGGGAGGGTTGGCAGATCGAGTATGTGCCCGGGACTTGGCCCGAGGGGTTGGACCGGCTGGCAAGAGGCGAGATCGACCTGATGCCGGACGTGGCCTACACCCAGTCACGGGAGGCCCTCTATGCCTTCCACCGGGAGCCCGTGCTCTCCGACTGGTTCCAGGTCTACGCCCGCCGGGGCAGCGGGATCCGGTCCTTGCTCGACCTGCGCGACAAGCGGGTGGCGGTGCTTGAGCGGTCGGTACAGCAGGAGGCGTTCGAGCAGGCTCTGGTGGGTTTCGACATCAAAGCGACGGTGGTACCCTTCCCCGACTACGGCAATGCGTTCGGGGCAGTCGTCGACGGGGAGGTGGACGCGGTTATCGCCAACCGTTTCTACGGGGTCCGCCATGCCCGTCCCCTGAAGATCGAGGATACCGCCATCATCTTCAGTCCCACGCGCCTGTTCTTCGCCGCGCCGAAGTCCGGACGCGGGGACCTGCTGGGTGCCATCGACCGCGTACTGATCCAGATGAAGGGCGAGCCGGACTCGGTCTACTACCGTTCCTTGCGGCGTTGGACGTCCGAGGAACAGGTTCCCCGTCTGCCGAAGTGGTTTGCCGGCGCGGTCCTTTCCGCGGGGGCGCTGCTGCTGGTCGGTGTTGTCTGGACCGTGGTCCTTCGGCGGCAGGTGGCGTCGCGCACCCAGGCTCTCAGCGCCAGCAACGAGGAGAACGCGCGGCTCTACGCCGAAGTGCGGCGGTATGCGGGGCAGTTGGAGGCGAGGGTGGCGGAACGCACCCAGGAGTTGGCCCAAGCCAAGGAGGCGGCGGAGGCGGCGGACCGGACCAAGTCCGCCTTTCTCGCCACCATGTCCCACGAGTTGCGCACGCCGCTGAACTCGATCATCGGCTTCACGGGGATCCTGCTCCAGGAACTGGCAGGGCCTTTGAATGGCGAGCAGGCGAAGCAGTTGCGCATGGTCCAGGCCAGTTCCCGGCATCTGCTTGCCCTGATCAACGATGTGCTCGACATCTCGAAGATCGAGGCGGGGCAGCTCAACGTGAGCCGCGAGTCCTTCGATCTGGCGGCTTTGGTGCAACACACGGCGCAGGCCGCGGCACCGCTCGCGGAGGAGCGCGGTCTCCGTCTGCAGGTGAGGGTGGCCCCGGAAGTGGGCATGATCGTTGCCGACCGGCGACGGGTGGAGCAGATTCTGATGAACCTGTTGAGCAATGCCCTGAAATTCACCGAACAGGGAGGGGTGACGGTGACCAGCACCGTCGAGCAAGGCATGGTCGTCACCACTGTGCAGGATACCGGCATCGGGATCGCCCCGGCGGACCTGTCCCGCCTGTTCCGGCCCTTCGAGCAGATCGACACGGGCCTGTCCCGGAAACACGAGGGGACGGGACTGGGGCTCTCGATCAGCCGCCGGTTGGTCGAACTGATGGGCGGAACCATCGGTGTGGATAGCGAGCCGGGCAAAGGCAGTACCTTCAGCTTCCGGTTGCCGCTGGGCGAATCCGAGGAGAGCCAGGCATGACCCCCTTCACCATCCTCATCATCGAGGACAACGAGCAGAATCTCTACCTGATGCGTTTCCTGCTTGAACGCCATGGGTTCGTGGTGGTTGCCGCCCAGGATGGCCGGGAGGGAATCGATCTGGCGAAGGAGCTGGTCCCCACCATGATCCTCCTCGACATCCAACTGCCTTCGCTGGACGGTTACGCCGTGGCCAGGGAACTGCGGAGCCACGTGGAACTGCGGGCTCTGCCCATTGTCGCGGTCACCTCCTACGCCATGCCGGGGGATCGCGAGAAATGCCTGGCGGCCGGGGCCACCGACTACATCGAGAAGCCGATCGATCCCGAGACGTTCGTGGACCAGATCCGGCAGCATCTGCCCGCCAGTCCCGACGAGGAAGACGGAGACACCCGATGAGCGCCGCACTGGTCGTTGACGACAAACCAGAGAACCTCTACCTGCTTCAGGCGCTGCTTCAGGGGCATGGATTCACGGTGGCGTGCGCCAAGGACGGCACCGAGGCCCTGGCTTTGGCGCGGACCTCGCCGCCGGACATCATCGTGAGCGATATCCTGATGCCCGGCATGGATGGCTTCGCCCTCTGCCGGGAATGGCGGCGCGACGCCACGCTCCGCCACATTCCCTTCGTGGTCTACACGGCCACCTACCGGGACCCGCGCGACGAGAAGCTGGCCCTGGACATGGGGGCCGACTGCTTCCTGCTCAAACCCCTGGAGCCGGAGGTGCTGCTGGCGCGCATCCAGGAGGTCCTCGCGGCGTCCCGGAGCGGCGGAACTGACGCCGTCCGGGAGACGACGGCGGGCGAAGAGGTCGTGATGCGCGAGTACAATCAGGCTCTGGTCCGCAAGCTGGAGGACAAGCTCGACGAACTGGAGGAAGCCTTGCGGGAACGCGACGAAGGCGAGTACCGGCTCGACCACCTCAACCGCGTCCTCGCGGCCATCCGGTCGGTCAACCAGTTGATTGTCCGGGAGAAGCAGGCCGACCGGCTCATCCAGTCCGCCTGCAAGGTGCTGACCTCGACCCATGGGTTCGAGGCGGCCTGGATCGTGGTGCAGGATGGCGAGGGGGCGGAGCAGTTGGCCGCGCAGCAAGGGTACGACAGCGAGCTGTTCGCCCGCTTTCTGGCGGCTATCCGCGGGGGCGAGTGGCCCCTCTGCGGGAACGCCCTCGACCCCTCCGCAGGCCGGACCGTCCTGGCCAATCGGGGCAACTCCTGTGGTTCTTGCCTGCTGGCGCAGCAGCATCCCGACCTCTCCCATGTCACCGTCCGGCTCCAGCACGGCGGCGACTGCCTGGGTTGCCTGTGCGTCTCGGTCGCCGCTGAGTTCGCCGGCACCGAAGAGGAGAGCGCGTTGATCGAGGAGGTGGGGGGGGATCTGGCTTTTGCGCTGCACGCGATCCGCACCGAACGGGCCCGCCGCGAATCGGAAGCCGCTTTGGCCACCATCTTCGACAGCGTCCGCGATGGCGTCCTGCTCGCCGATGCCACGACTCGCCGGTTCCTCCGCTCGAACTCCGCCATCTGCGGCATGTTGGGCTACAGCAAGGAGGAGATCCGCGGGCTTGGTGTTCGCGATATCCACCCACCTGAACACCAGGAGCACGTCTTTGCCGAGTTTGATCGGCAGTTGCGGGGCGACAACGCCCTGTCCGTCGATATTCCGGTCCAGCGGAAGGACGGCAGCGTCTTCCTGGCGGATATCCATTCCTCGGTGGTCGAACTGGGGGAGCGCCAGTGTGTCCTGGGGGTCTTCCGCGACATTACCGAACGCAAGCAGGCCGAGGAGGAGCGGAACGAGTTGCAGGCCCAGTTGGACCAGGCGCAGAAGATGGAGTCCATCGGGCGGCTGGCCGGAGGCGTGGCCCACGATTTCAACAACATGCTCAGCGTCATCCTGGGCCATGTCGAGCTCGTGCTGGAACGGATCTCCCCCGAACAGCCGCTGTTCGACGACCTCACCGAGATCCAGAGCGCTGCCCGGCGTTCCGCCGATCTGACCCGGCAGTTGCTGGCCTTCGCCCGCAAGCAGACGGTTTCCCCCCGGGTGCTCGATCTCGACAGTACGGTGGAGGGCATGCTCAAGATGCTTCGGCGTCTCATTGGCGAGGATCTTGACCTGGCTTGGATTCCAGGGCGGAACCTATGGCCGGTGCGGGTCGATCCCTCCCAGATCGACCAGATCCTGGCCAACCTCTGCGTCAACGCGAGGGACGCCATTACCGGGCCCGGCAAGGTGACCATTGAGACCAGCAACGTGAAGCTCGACGAGGCCTATTGCGCGGGCCATCCAGGGTACGTTCCCGGCAGCTACGTCCTTCTGGCGGTCAGCGACGACGGCTGCGGTATGGACAAGGAGACCTTGGCCCGGGTGTTCGAACCCTTCTTCACCACCAAGGAAGTGGGGAGGGGAACCGGTCTTGGCCTGGCCACCGTCTATGGCATCGTCAAGCAAAACAACGGGTTCATCAATGTGTACAGCGAACCCGGTCACGGGACGACCTTCCGGATGTACCTGCCCCGCCACACTGGCACGGGCGCTGGACAGCAACCGGAGGTCGCGGAGGAGCCGGTTGGGCGGGGGCAGGAAGTCATCCTGCTGGTGGAAGACGAGGCGGCGCTGTTGCGCATGGGCACCTCGATGCTGGAGCGGCAGGGCTACACCGTGCTGGCGGCCAGCACTCCCGGCGAGGCCCTCCGTCTGGCCAGCGCGCACCCCGGCGAGGTCGAACTCCTGATGACCGATGTGGTCATGCCCGAGATGGATGGCCGTGAACTGGCCAGCCAAATCCGTTCCCTCTATCCGCAGATCAAGGTCCTGTTCATGTCCGGCTACATGGCCAACACCCTGGCCCACCGCCGCATTCTGGAGGAGGGCGAGCATTTCGTCGGCAAACCCTTTACCATGAGCGAGCTATGGGCCAAGGTGCGAAAGGCCTTGGCCGACGGCAGGTAGTCTGGCAGAATCCGGAACCATGCGTTGGCGGGGCTACTTGATCTCCAGTTCGTACCAGAGGGTCTGATACTGGGGGCCGATGGCCAGTTCCGTTCCGGCTGCTCTGCTGCGGACGGGGACCTCCCGGGTATGGTCGCCGTTGGCGTCGAGCGCAAAGAGCCGGACTTTGGCCGGGTCCGCCTGGAGGGTCAGGGTGGCCGGGATGCCTTCACAGAGG
>QKCY01000145.1 GCA_003245525.1 Victivallales bacterium
GCCCCCGTTGGCCATTGCGAACCTGGCTTCAGCGGTGCTGCCCCCCCCTCCCGGCGAGGCTGGCGACCAAGTGGAGGTGGTCTGGACCACCAACGCGAATGCAGGCTGCGAGATCGAGCTGGTGGTTGGCGAACAACGCGAACGGTTCCCGGTCGCCGATGGACCGGGCGTGAACCACCGCTTCTTCGTGCCGCCCGCCTTCGCGGCGGACGGCTGCCAAGCCATCGTCACCGCCAAGACCGAGAACGAATCCGCTACCGCCTCTGTGAACGTCAATCCCCATCGACCGGACCCGGGTCGGCAAGCCCGGCAGCCGGGGCACATGGCGCTGACGGTGAACGAACCTTCGGCCACCGGCCGCCTCGCCTGGCCGGTGACCTCCGGCGTGCCCTTTGCCCAGGGGGTGCTGGCCGATGGCTCCCGTTGCCGGATCACCGGCCCCCTGGGAACCGCCATTCCGGCCCAGTTCCGAGAACTCGCCCGCTGGTCCGACGGCTCGGTGAAATGGCTCCTGGTGGACACTCTGGCCGACACCCAGGCGGGACAGGACACCGTGTTGGATCTGGCCTACAACGTCGATCCAGTCCCCTTCGCTGGCGTCTCCGTCACGACAAGTTCCGAGGCGATCCTGCTCGCCAATGGCAGCGTCTCCCTGCGGCTCAACCGGCAGCACTTCACCCCGCTCAGCGGCCTGGCCGAGGGGGCGCTGGAAGTGGCCGATGCCGAGGGGCACATCTTCACCAGCGCCAACCTGCCACCCGACGAGATGGTGGTCGAGGAAACGGGACCCGTCCGCGCCACCGTGCGGGTCCGGGGCCAGTTCGCCGATGCCGAGGGCAAGCCCTGGCTCCGTTACCTCTGCCGGGTCCACCTCTACGCCAACCAGTCCTGGGCCCGGATCGAGGCCACCCTCGAGAACGATGCCGCCGATAGCCTGATGACCCGGATCGCTCGGTTCGAACTGCCCCTCGCATCCACCGGTGCGACCGGCGGCTTCACGTCGGTGCTCCAGGACTACGACCAACGGTTCCTGCTCGACGGCAAGCCGCAGACCGGCCACGCGCCTGGGTATTGCACCGCCGGTCCCCTGACCGTGGCCGTGCGCGATTTCTGGCAGCTCTATCCCAAGGGCTTCCAGGCCGACGGTACGACGTTGCGGGTCCAGTTCCTGCCTCCCCTTCCTGCCGACCAGTACACCAGCGAAGCGGACCGCAAGCTGGAGGACCGCCTCTACTTCTGGTGCGACAAGGGGCTCTACAAGGTCCGCGTCGGCACCCGTTTCACCACGGAACTGGCCGTGCGGCTTGGCAATGGCGCTGCCGCCGAGTTCAACGATCACATCCAGCAACCGCTCTTTGCCGCCGCCACCCCCGCCGAGTACTGCGCCAGCGCGGTCTGGGGAGCGATGACACCCCGCCAGGCCGATGCTTTCACCCGCTACGAGCAGAACGTGGACAACGCCCTCGACCAGTTCCTGAAACGGCGGGAGACCGTGCGGGAATATGGCTTCTTCAATTTCGGCGACTGGTACGGCGAGCGTACCTGGAACTGGGGCAACGTGGAATACGATACCGGCTTTGCCCTGGGCATCCATTTCCTGCGGACCGGCGAGCGGCGCATGCTGGATCGCGCCGAGGAAGCCGTAGCCCATAATGGCGACGTGGACACCAGCCATTACGACGCCAATCCCGGCAATGTGGGCCGTCCCTTCTGCCACTGCGTCGCCCATACGGGCGGCTATTACCCCAGCGACTTCCGCGACATGGGCGGCTTCAACAACGGTCCCCGCGACGTGGGGCACACCTGGTGCCGGGGCCATTTCCTGCTCTGGAACCTCACCGGCAACGAGCGGTTTCGGGAAGCGGGCGAAGCCGTGGGGCACTTCCAGGCGGCCGTGGCCCCGCGCAGTCTGGGTATCGGCAACCACCGGGATGGCGGCTGGACGCTGGTCGGGGCCATCGGGGCCTATCAGGGCACCGGCGACCCCTACTACCTCAACGGTGCCCGCGTCATGGCGGATCGCGTCCTCGACAAACAACTACCCAGCGGCCAATGGGGCCACCATATCTGGGAATGCCGCGACGAGTACCCGATGCCGTGGGGCTGCAAGCCCTTCATGACCGGCGTCATCCTCCATGCCCTCGCCATCTTCGACCGCACCGAACCCACGCCCCGGGTCCAAGACGCCATCCGGCGCGGAGCCGACTATCTCTGGCGCAATACCTATGTCCAGGACCAGCATGGCTTCATCTACGCCGAGGCCCCCCGCTTCCAGGGCAAGGGGGGCGTCTGGACCATGACTCTGGTCGGCGACGGGCTCGCCTACGCCTGCCGCCTCGACCCCGAGCACCGCGACCGGGATCTGTTGCTGGACGGTCTGTCCTACAACATGTACCGGGCCGGCGTCGATTCCTTCGGCAAGACCTTCACCCAGGGGCTCTGCTTCACCGTCTACATGCTGGATGAACTCCAGAAGCTGGGCATCCGCAATCCTCCGCCAGTGGTCGATCCCCCCGACATCCGGCTGCGTTCGCGCATTCTCCTCCCGCCCGGCGGCACCCTCACCTTCCGCCCGCTCGTCAGATCGGGAGTCCCGACGCCGGTCGATTGCCAACTGGTCTTCGGCGGCAAGGCGGATGGGATCATCGTGGGAGAAACCACGCTCCGCTGGCAGAGCTCCCCCGCCCTCGTCCTCGGTCCCGAAGTCCAGGTTCGGGCTCCAGCCAAACCCGGCGTGGTGACCTTGCCGGTCACACTGACCGTGGGCGACCGGCAGGTAACCCGCGAACTGCGGATCGAAGCCGCTGCCCCGGCCGACCAGCCCGGTACGGCGACTGGGTGGGTTACCGATCCCAAGGACCCCCTCGCCCTCGCCGCCCAGGCGCTCGCGATCCCGGTTTCTCCGATTGCCGACCTGGCCAAAGCGGACCTCGAAGCCTATGGCACCATCGTCCTCGGCGACGAGGCCCACGAGAAGGATTTCTCCGGTTGCCGAACCCAGGCCGACCGGCTGGCCCGGTGGGTGCTGGATGGCGGCACGCTCGTGGTCGGCCAGCTCAACGACGGCAAATGGCAGCCCGATTTCCTGCCCTACGACCTTGCCGTGGGCGACGCGGACACCAAGGCGGACGCTGTCGCCGAACCGAACCACCCCCTGTTCCGGGAGGTCGATCCCACCCAGTTGGCTGGCACGATGAGCTATGACCGGATCGAGTGGGCCGCTCCCGAATGGCGGGTGCTCATGCGGGCAGCGGACGGAACTGCGGCTATCTTGACAGCAGACTACGGAGCCGGACACCTCCTGGTCGTCATGCCGAGTTTTGACCGGAACGTGCCAGGAAATGCCGTTCCCGCCTGCAACGCCCTGATCCGCAACGTCCTGTCCGGCCGCCGGTGACCTTCTCGGAGATACCATGCCCAACGCATCCGCCGTCCCGGTGCTGACCTTCGTCTTCCCCTGCCTCAACGAGGAGAAAACCCTCCCCGTTTGCATCCAGGCCGTGAGGGACGCCCTGGACAGTACCGGCCAGCCCTACGAGATCGTGGTTGCCGACAACGGCAGTACCGATCGCTCCCGCGAGTTGGCCGCGGAACTGGGTGCCCGCGTGGTGCCGGTCACCGAACGCGGTTACGGCGCGGCCCTCCGGGGTGGTATCACCGCCGCCCAGGCCGAACTGGTCGCTTTCGCCGACGCGGATGGCAGTTACCGCCTTGAAGACCTGCCCCAGCTTCTTGCCGAAGCCCAGGCGACCGGCGCGGACATGGTGATCGCCTCCCGGTTGAACGGCGAGATCGAGCCGGGAGCCATGCCACCCCTGCACCGGTATCTCGGCACACCCGTACTCACCTTCCTCATCAATCTCCTCTTCCGGGGCCATCTCAGCGACTGCAACTCCGGCTTCCGTCTGCTACGCCGCGAGGCCTTCGCCACGTGGGACATCCGCGCCACGGGGATGGAGTTTGCCAGCGAACTGCTCATCAAGGCTCTCAAGCACCGCGCCCGGATCGTCGAGGTCCGTTCCGGCCTGCGTCCCGATCTGCGCGACCGTCCCCCGCACCTGCGCACTTGGCGCGACGGCATGCGCCACCTGCTCTTCATCCTCTCCGAGCGCCCCGAGCTTTTCGAGTGGACCGGGATCGTGCTCTTCGTGCTCGCCGCCGTGCTCCAGATCGTCGCCATGCAGGTCGGCATCCGCCCGGTCTTCGGCATGAGGATCTTCGGCCACCACACCCAGGCCCTGCTGATTCCTGTCGGCTGCGTCGGGGCTCAGCTTTATGTCTTTTCCTGTCATCTCTATGCTACCGGCGGCAGCGACTCGCGGCCGTGCGCCCTCACCCGCCGGATTCTCGGCCTGGACGAGGCCATCGTCCTGCTCGTCCTGCTCGGACTCGGGGCCATCGGGGCGCTGGGGCTTGGCTGGACCGTCTGGCGTTGGCGGGCCAACGACTTCAGCTACCTGAACCTGCTCGATGTCCTCCTGCCCCTGGTGCATCTGCTCTGCGCGCTCGGCTTCCTCGCGGTTGGTCTGCTGGGTGTCCACATCCTGAAGAAGGCTGCTCGGCAACAATAGACGATTTCTTTACGTCTGGGCCATTGCCTTTTCTCCCTGCTCCTCCTATCGTGTGAACTAGAAGCGCGAAGCACGATTGGGAAATGGAGCTTTGCCGATGACGAGGGGATGGCAGTTTGGGATGCTGATGGGAGCGTTGGGACTGGTGTTCCAGTGCGACCCCGGAGTCCGGCAATGGGAGGGCGGGCTGCTTCATAGGCTGCTCCAAGGAATCACTCAGGCTTGGGACAGGGATGAGACCGGTATCCAGACCGTCGCCGTACGGCCACCAGCCGAGACGGACTGCCCGGACTTCGCCTGCGAACCGCCCAAACTGCCCCCGGTTGCCGCCGACTTGGATTTCCCCGGACCCGGTTGGTACCGCGTCCAGAAATGGCGCGGCTGGTTGCCGGAAGCGATGGTCCAGTGCCTGGAAACGGACTACCGGTTCATCGCCGACGAGGTCCAATGGAACGAGATGAACTGGGACGTCTGGGACCGCGCAGGCGGCCCTATTGTCGCCGCCGACGTCCGGATCCACACCACGGACGGCATCCTACTGGACATGCCTCCCGAACCATCCCCCCGATAGGACGTAGCGCAGGCGTCCTCGCCTGCTGCTGGGGCAAGCACTACCCCTTGCGTTTCTTGATCATCTTGAGCACGAAGAAGGACTCCAGGTCCTTGCTCTCCAGGGTCTCGCCGATGTAGCGCAGGGTGTCCTGGAAATCGGGGATGAAGATCTGCTCCAGGGCGTTGACCCGGCGCTGGGTCTTGCGCAGTTCGCGGGCAAGCAGCCAGGCCGAGGCCAGTTTGCTGATGGCGGTGAGCAGTTCCAGGAACTGGGCCATGGTATCGTCGGTGAGGGTGTCGGTGCCGCCGAAGCCGAACTGGGAGTGGAACGCGCCTTCCTCGATATGGATTTCCGGCACCCGGACGCCTGCCACCACATGGGTCGTGGCGCGCACGCGGTGCTCGTAGCGGATGCCGCTCGCCACCGAGCGGAGGCGCTGGCTGCCGTTGCGCGCCACGGCTTGGCGCAGCGTGGCATAGGCCCGCTCGCGGCACTCGGCGACTTCCGCCTGGGCCCGCCGCACCCGGTCCAGCAGGCGCATCAGCTCCATCACCAGAATCTCGCGTTTCTGTTCGAGGAGGTTGAACCCCTCGGTGGCCATCGCGAGGTCCCGCTTCAGCT
>QKCY01000400.1 GCA_003245525.1 Victivallales bacterium
GTCTTCCTGGTCCTGACCGTGGCCGGGGTGCGGGAGAAGGTCGTCGCCGCCATCCCCATGTCCCTGCGGCTCGCGGCGGCGGGCGGCATTGGCCTGTTCATCACCTTCATCGGCTTCAAGAGCATGGGGCTGGTAGTCTCCAGCCAGGCAACCTTGGTGCAACTGGGCAAACTGACTCCCCCCGTCTGGCTGGGCTTGGGGGGACTCATGCTCATGGGCATCCTGGAAGTGCGCAAGGTTCCCGGTGCCATCCTGATCTCCGTCGTGGTCACCACCATCGCGGGCATGGCCTGCGGCGAAGTGCCCCTGCCGAGCGAAGTCGTGTCCTTGCCGCCGAGTCTGGCCCCGCTAGCCTTCAAACTCGACATTCAGGGCGCGCTGAAAGTCTCCCTCCTCGCCCCGATCTTCTCCCTCATGTTCGTCGACCTCTTCGACTCCGTCGGGACCATCGTCGCCTGTTCCCACGAGGCTGGTATGATCGATTCGGATGGCCGCATCCACCGGATCGACCGCATTCTCCAGGCCGACGCCATCGCCACCGTCGCGGGGAGCTTGCTCGGCACCAGCACCACGACCACCTACATCGAATCTGGCAGCGGCATCGCGGTCGGCGGGCGCACGGGCTTGACCGCGCTCACGGTTTCCTTCTTCTTCCTCCTGGCCCTCTTCTTCACCCCCCTGATCGGGGCCGTGCCCGCCTTCGCCACCGCTCCGGCCCTCGTCGGCGTCGGCGTCTTCATGTTCCAGAGCATCCGCCACATCGACTTCGGCAACTTCGAGGAAGCCGTCCCCGCCTTCATGACTATCGTCCTCATGCCGCTGACCTACTCCATCAGCAACGGCCTGGTCTTCGGCTTCCTCTCCTACATCGTCATCGCCCTGGCCAGCGGCGACTGGCGCAAGGTGAACCCCGTCCTCTGGGTCATCGGTGCCCTGTCCCTCCTCCAACTCCTCATCACCGCCGGCCTGTTCGCGTGAGCCAAGCGTAGCGCAGGCGTCGTCTCGCCTGCGCTACGGGTTGGTCGCTCAGTCCACGGGGCGGATACGGATGTAGCGGTAGCGGACGGGGTTGCCGTGATCCTGAAAGCCGATATGGCCTTCGCGCTTGAAGTCCTTGAGGGCTTTGGCGAACTTGTTTTTGGAGCCGTCGGGATTCTGGCCGGGGGTGACCCACTGGTCGAGGTCCATCTGGTTCACGGTAGTCCCGTTGAGGACGACCGTGAGGAGGTTGTCCTTGGCGGTGAGGGTGACGTGGTTCCAGCCGTTGACGGCGGCGTTCTGGCTGGGTGCCTGGAGGTCGTAGAAGGCGCTGACCGAGTGGCGGTCGGGACCGCCGGGGCGTTCCACCTGCATCTCGATGCCGGTCTGGACCGGATCGCGCGGATTGTCGGTGCGGAAGAAGAGCCCGCTGTTGCCGGTGGTGTTGAACTCTAGGTCGAGGACAAAGTTGCCGAACCGCTCGCGGGTCCAGATGTCGCCGCCCTTGCCGGTCATGGCCAGGGAGTCGCCCATGATCCGCCAGCCAGCGGAGGGGGCGTCGCCACTGGCGGCCATGAAGGCACTGAGGTCGCGCATGTTGAAGAGCACCTGCCATTTGCCGTCCTCTTCCAGGATGATCTGGCGGGCCATGGCCTCGAAGTTGCGGACGCAGGCGGCGATTTCCGTCTCGCTGTTGTCCCAGTTGTACTCGTACTCGCTGGAGAAGGCGGCTTTGACGCCCTGGCGTTTGAGTTCGCGCAGGATCTCGATGATGTCGCCTTCGCCCGTGCCCCAAGGCACGTCGTGCGCACCGTCCTTGCCGTACTTGTTCAGGTCCTTGAAGTGGAAGGTGATGATCCGGCCCTTCAGCAGCTTGATGGCCTCGATGGGCTTGACCCCCGAGCGCATCCAGTGACCAGTGTCGGCACAGGCCCCGATCCGGGGGCTGAGGCCCTGGCAGGCGTCGAGCACGGTTTGGGGATTCCAGTAGCGGGAGGGCTCGGGATGGTTGTGGAGAGCGAGATTGATGCCGTACTCCTGGCAGAAGGGATCGAGGCCGGGCAGATCCTTGGGATCGGGCTCGCAGCAGATGGTCTCGATGCCCATGCTCTTGGCCCAGCCGAAGAGCTTGCGGCGGCCCGCCTCGTCGCCAGGGATGCCGGTGACGCCGAAGTTGACGATCTGGATGCCCGCCTCGGCGAGCTTGGCCTGGATGGCCTGCTGGACCTCGGGAGACATGTTCTGGTCGGTCTTGACGTCGCCCAATTCCTTGGCCACGGTCTGGCCGGGGAACATCTCCAGGTACTTCACGCCCATGCGCTGGGCCTTGTCCACGGATTCGAAGAAGGTGAAGTGGTTGAAGCTCCAGCACTGGATCGACATGCGCCAGCCGAGCTCTTCCGCCGAGGGGGCACCGTCGGCGAGTTTGGTGGCCACCATCTCGCGGTAGACCGGAGCGCCAAGCTCGAAGTTGAGGCCATCGATGGGCGTGCCGTCGGCGGCCCGGACCCGCGCATTGGCCTCCCAACCGCCGCCGCCCTGGGTGATCTTCAGCATCAGCGTGTTCGTGCCTTCCAGGAGCGTGACCGGGATCTTGTCCTCGTTGGGCACATAGCCGCGGGGTACGTTCATTTCGTGGCAGACATTGCCGTTGAGCCAGACCTTCAGCCCATCGTCGCTGCCGATCTCCAGCAGGGCTTCGGTCTGCTTGGGCACGATCAGGTTCACTCGCATGTAGGCACAACGGTTGTTCTGGCCACAGAGGGGAATGAGGTTCAGGTGGCCGTCGTTCGTGTCGGCGGACGCCTTGCGCCAGACCACGTCCTTGGCATCGCGCTCCTCGGGCGGGAAGACGATGGGATAGAGGGCGGTATGCCCCTTGTCGTCCTTGGTGTAGGGGCCGGACACCTCCCACACGCCGACGCAGCCGGCAAACTTGGTGATCTCGTTGAGGGCGTCCTTGGCGCGCTTCTGGACGTCGGGGGTCTTGGTCTTGGCGATGACCTCGCGCAGGGCCTTGACCGCGTCGTCGCCCTTGATGGTCTTGGCCAGTTCGAGGGTGGCGACGGCGGCCTCGTCGGTGAGTTCGGGGTCGGCGAGATAGCCCACCAGCTTGGGCAGGGCGGCCCGGTCCCGCAGCTTGCCGAGGGCACCGAGCACCAGGCGTTTCTCGTCAGCGCGACGAGCCTGCTTGACGGCCTCGTCGTATTGGGCGATGTACTGGTCGGTAGGCAGGGCCTGCTCGGCAATCAGGCGGACCATGCCCCGGAAGGCGAAGACGTAGGCGATGGTGTCCTCGTCCTTGGCAACGACCTCGCGGAGGGCGGGCAGAGCGGCGGGAGTGGGCCAGTCGGCCAAGGCCTTCACCGCTTCCCGCTTGGTGTCGGGTGACTGGACGGCAGCCGTGGCGGCGGCGAGGCAAGCGTCGTTGCCGATGGCGGGGAGGACAGCGAGGAGAGCGTTGGCCGCGTCGCCGGTTGCTTCCTGCAATGCCGCCAGTACCGGCGGCGCGCTCTGCGCGGGATCGGTGGTGCGCTTGCAGATGGCAACGAGGGCTTTCTGAGCGGCGGTGCGCTCCTTCTTGTCTTCGGCCTTGACGACGCGCCCGGCCAAGCCGGGAATCTCCGCGGGAGTGGCCAGGACGGCCAGGGCTTGGAGGGCCGCAAGCCGGACTTCGGCCTGGGGTTGCCCGGCCAGGGCCAGCACTGCGGGGGCTTCCTGATCAAGCCGCTGAGCCACGATGGTCAGCAGCTTGGTGGCCCGTTCCGGGGAGGCGGTCTTCGCCTGCGCGACCAGCACAGCGCCCACGCTGGCATCGGACAGGGAAACCAGAGCGGCCTGGGCGGCAGCGGCGTCCGGCCCGTCGAGCAGAGCGGTGAGATCGTTGACGGCATCCTTGCCTGCCAGTTGTCCCAAAGCGGCGATGGCCGCTTGGCGGACCGCCTCGTCGGGGTTGGCCAGGCGGGCCTTCACAGCGGGCAGGGCAGCAGTCGCCTGCATCCGGCCCAGGACCAGCAGGACATCCGCCTGCTGGGCCGGTGCCGCCTGGTCGAGCAGGGCGACGAGTTGGGGCGTGACCGTATCGGCAGGCAGGAGACGCAGGGCCTGGGCGGCGCTATCGCGCACCCGCTTCTCGCCAGCCAGAAGCTCGTTGACAACGAACTGGACACCGGTCGGTTCGCCAGCCAAGGCGCAGACTTCGGTCACGCCACACTGGATGTGGGCATCCTGGGCACGGGCCTTGGCGAAGTCCAGGGCTTGGGCGGTGGCCCCGGCCTTGTCGCCCTTGGCCACCAGACAACGGAGGAAATGGAGATAGGCTTCGTCGGCCTGGCCCCGGTTGTAGCGGGAGGCATCCTGGGTGGCGGTCAGAAGCGTCTGGGCGGCGCGGGGATCGCCGGTGGCGGCGAGCGCCTTGCAGGCAGTCAGGCGCAGATCGCGGTTCTCCGCCTTGGCCAGTTCCAGCAGGACTGGCACGGAGGCGTCGTCGGCCAGCTCGCCCAGAGCTTGGACCAGGCTAAGCTGAACGGCACCCGTTGCCTGGGGCAGGGCGGCCCGCAGGGCACCCTTGGCCTCGTCGTTGGCGACCGACACCAAGACCTTGCTCGCCAGATCGCAGAACTGTGGATCGGAGACCATCGGGACCACCGTGGCCACACAGGCAGGCGAGGCGAGGGGGATGAGTTGGCCCAGAAGGAAGGTCTTGATGGCGGCAGGCTTGTCGGTGGCAAGCACGGTGCAGAACGCGGTCTCCAACCGTTGGCGGAGTTCGGGATCGCTCCCGCCCTTCATGGCGAGGCCATAGATCACCATTCGCTCCTTGGTGTCATCCGCCTCGGCGCGCTGCTCGGGCACAATGAGCTGGTTGCAGATGGCCACCAGATCTCCGACCGGAGCGGAGCCCAGCTTGGCAATGGCCTCGTCCACCCCCGGACGCTCCGGCTGGGCGGCAAGGAACAGGCTGGCCAGAAGACCGGAAAGGGCTACCAGACGCGACAAGGAACGCTTCATGGGGTACTCCGTGGGTAAGCCAGACTCCAATTGGCAATCCCACAGTGTAGGGCAACGCGACCGTCTGTCAACCACGCGGAACGCAATCCGGGGACAATGCCGGATCTACCCCCGACGGACTCCCCGTCACCACCCTCGCGGCCTCGCGGCACCCCCCGTCGCAGTCCAACCGCGTCGGGCAACCGCCGCAAGGCGACGGCAGGTAGTCCTTGAAGACGAAACGTTGCCATTCCGGGTGCTCGGGCAGCCGGTCCAGTTCCGCCACGGGGACCAGCCGTACAGGGGAATGGTTGCAGACCCGGATATGGCCGGAGGGGCCGACCACGAAGAAGTCGCGGGCGGCACTGCACCGGGTCCCCACCGTCA
>QKCY01000354.1 GCA_003245525.1 Victivallales bacterium
CCCCGGCGAATCCATCCGCGTGTTCCCGCTCTCCAACTGGACCGAACTGGACGTGTGGCACTACATCCACCGCGAGAACATCCCCATCGTGCCCATGTACTTCGCCGAGGAGCGGCCGGTCATCGTGCGCGGCGAACAGCTCATTCCGGTGTACGGCGACCGTCTGGCCAACGATCCCGACATCCAGCGGGTCTGGTGCCGGTTCCGCACTCTGGGCTGCCATCCCTGCACGGGGGCCGTGCCCTCGCACGCCCGGTCGGTGACGGAGATCATCGAAGAGATGATGGTGGTGACCAAGTCCGAACGCACGACCCGGGTCATCGACCATGACCAGGACGGCAGCATGGAACTGTGGAACTGAAGAAGCGGGAAGGCTATTTCTAGCCATGGACGTACGCGAACTCCTCAAACAGAACGAGCAGGCCGACCTGCTGCGCTTTTCCACTGCCGGCAGTGTGGACGACGGCAAGTCCACCCTCATCGGGCGGCTCCTCCACGACTGCAAGTGCATCTACGACGACCAGCTTGCCGCCGTCCACCGCGATTCCAAGCGGCTGAACCGCGAAGAGGTGGACCTGGCCCTGCTGACCGACGGGCTCAAGGCGGAGCGCGAGCAGGGCATCACCATCGACGTGGCCTACCGCTACTTCTCCACCCCCCGCCGCCGATTCATCATCGCCGACACGCCCGGGCACGAGCAGTACACTCGGAACATGGCCACCGGCGCCTCCACGGCGGACCTGGCCGTGGTGCTGGTGGACGCCCGGCACGGCGTGGTCATCCAGTCCCGCCGCCATGCCTTCATCGCCGCCATGCTCGGCATTCCCCACATGCTCGTGGCAGTGAACAAGATGGACTTGGCAAACTACAGCCAGCAGGTCTTCGAGGACATCTGCGCCGATTTCCGCGACTTCGCCGCCAAGCTGGGCATCCATGACATTGCCTTCATCCCCATGAGCGCCCTGCGTGGCGACAACGTGGTGGAGCGCGGCACCGCCCATATGCCCTGGTACGAGGGCGTGACCTTCCTGCACCACCTGGAGAACCTGGAAATCGCGGGCGACCGCAACCTGATCGACTTCCGGTTCCCGGTCCAGTACGTGAACCGCCCCACCTCCGATTTCCGCGGCTTCTGCGGCACCGTCGCCTCCGGCGTGGTCCGGGTCGGCGACGAGATCGTGGCGCTGCCCTCCGGCCGGCGCACGCGGGTGAAGTCCATCGTCTCCATGAACGGCGAGCACGAGTATGCGTTCCCACCGCAGTCGGTCACGCTCTGTCTGGAGGACGAGGTGGACATCAGCCGCGGCGACATGATCGCGCACGTGGGCAACACCCCCCGGGTGCGCTCCGCCATCCAGGCCATGGTGGTCTGGATGGGCGAGACGCCCATGCGGCTGAACGACGCCTATCTCGTCAAGCACTGTGCCCGGACCGGCCGGGGTATCGTCAGTTCCCTCTCCTATACGGTCAGTCCCCGCGACCTCCATCGCGAGACCAAGGACACGCTCGAACTCAACGAGATCGGGCGGGTGACCATCGATCTGCTCACTCCAATCGCCTGCGACACCTACAACCGGAACCGGACCACCGGCGCCTTCATCCTCATCGATCCGCGCACCAACCAGACGGTTGCCGCCGGCACGATCATCGACCGCGCGGGCCAGCCCGGAACCGGCACGGCGGCGCCCGCCCCGGTCAGCCAGAACATCACCCGCGAAGGGTCCCTGGTCTCTGCCGAGCTCCGCGAGACCGCCTTCGGGCACCGGGCCGCCACCGTCTGGCTCACCGGCCTCAGCGGCAGCGGAAAGTCCACGATCGCCAAGGAACTCGAGTGGCAACTGCTCGAACAGGGCGTCAAGGCCTACATCCTGGACGGCGACAACATCCGCCACGGGCTGAACCGCGATCTCGGCTTCTCCCCCGAGCACCGTAGCGAGAACATCCGCCGCATCGCCGAAGTGGCCCAGCTGATGAACGAAGCTGGCCTGGTCGTCCTCACCGCCTTCATCTCCCCCTACGAGGCCGACCGCAACCAGGCCCGGGCGATCATCGGCGACGAGCGGTTCCTGGAAGTCCATGTGGACACGCCGCTGGATGTCTGCGAGTCCCGCGATCCCAAGGGGCTCTACAGCAAGGCCCGCGCGGGCGAGATCCAGGGCTTCACGGGCATCTCCGCCCCCTACGAGCCTCCCCGCGACCCCGCCCTCCGACTCGACACTGCCGAGGCGGACCTGGACGAGACCGTCGCCAGCGTCCTGGGGCTCCTCCGTGATCGCGGTATCCTGCCCCTCTAGCCTTCAGTGGGCGCAGGCCCCGGCCAGAGCCCGCCTGCGCCTCTCCTTGGCTGCTTGCATTCGCCGGGCCAAGAGGTTAGGCTGACGACTGTACCGTCCCTCCCCGCCAGAGAAGTCGCGAGGTCCAAACCCGTGGGCGCGACCCTTCCCATGCTCCATCCAGCCTACATCGACTCGGGCACCGGCAGCCTGGTGTGCCAATTCCTGATCGGCAGCCTGCTGGGGCTCGTTTTCATCCTCAAGGTCTTCTGGCGGAATCTGACCTCCACCGTGGGACGCTGGTTCGGGAAGAGAGACGCAGGCACGCCAGCCAACGCGGAACCGAAAGCCGACTCGGAAGAATGACAAGCACCCACGACCCGGGCAGAGTTGCGTCCTCGTTCCGGGACCCCAGCGGCTTCCTGTTCGAGCGGAATGGGGTCCTGCTGCGGCAGGTGAACAGCGGCTACGAGGAGCATTACCGGATGCTTCTGGCCAGCGGCCTCTACGAGGAGTTGGTGGCTGCCGGCTTGTTGGTGCGGCACGAGGAGACCGACGAGGAGCCATCCCTGCCCTCTGCCGGCAGCCGGGTGATCCGGCCGGAACGCCTGCCCTTCATCTCCTATCCCTACGAATGGTGCTTCGGCCAGTTCAAGGCCGCCGCCCTGGCCACGCTGCAAATCCAGCAGCGCGCCTTTGCCAAGGGGATGGTGCTGAAGGATGCCTCCGCGTACAATATCCAGTTCCACCGCGGAAAGCCGGTCCTGATCGACACGCTGAGTTTCGCCGCCTACCGGGAAGGCGAGCCATGGCAAGCCTACCGGCAGTTCTGCCAGCATTTCCTCGCCCCGCTGGCCCTGATGGCCCGGAAGGATGCCCGCTGCGGCCTGATGTCCCGGCAGTTCATCGACGGCATCCCCCTCGACCTCGCCTCCCGGCTGCTGGGCTGGCGGAGCCGTCTGTCGCCGCGGCTCCTGCTCCATATCCATCTGCACGCCCGGCTGCAGAAACGCCACGAACAGGATGGTCCACCGAGACCGGGAACCGCACGCACGCTGGGACGAGCCGCCTTCCTCGGCATTCTGGACAGCCTGACCGCAGCGGTGCAGGGGCTCGTCTGGCGCGCCAAGGAAACCCCCTGGGGCGACTACTACCGCGCCACCAACTACTCCGCCGACGCCTTCGCCCACAAGCGCCACCTCGTGGCGGAGTTCCTGGCCGAAGCCAACCCCGGCACAGTCTGGGATCTGGGTGCCAACGAGGGGGAGTTCAGCCGCCTCGCGGCGACGGCGGGGCGGTTCACCGTCGCCTTCGACCTGGACCCCTTGGCCGTGGAGAGGAACTGGTGCCAGGTCCAACGTGGCCAGGAGGAGAACCTGCTGCCGCTCCTCATGGACCTGACCAACCCAAGCCCCATGCTGGGCTGGGCGAACAGCGAACGGGACTCGCTGGCCGAACGCGGCCCGGTGGACTGCGTCATGGCCTTGGCCCTCGTCCACCATCTCGCCATCGCGAACAACGTGCCCTTGCCCCAAGTGGCCGGGTTCCTCGCCGCCTTGGGCGAGTCCCTGATCATTGAGTTCGTGCCCAAGGGAGACTCCCAGGTACAGCGGTTGCTCGGAGCCAGGGAGGACGTGTTCCCCGACTACGACGAGGCCGGGTTCGAGCAGGCATTCGGCCAGCGGTTCGCCATCGCCAGGAAGGAGCCGATCCGGGACTCGTCCCGGGTGCTCTACCTGATGAAGCCGAGATAGGATGGACGGCACGGAGACCAAACGGAATAGCTCCCCGCTCGACGGCTGGCTGGCCCGGTGGCCGCTCCATCCCTATCTGGTCTGCTACTTCGCGGTGGCCTCCTTCCTGGCCCCCAACCTGGCACTGGTCTCTCCCCGCCAGGAACTGCTTCCGCTCGCCGGGATACTGCTGGCCTGCCTACTGGTCCATCTTGCCTTCTTTTTTGCGCTGGGACGCCGGGCAGTGGCAGCCGCGCTTGTTGCCTCGGCGCTAGGCCTGGTGTTCTTTCACGAATCCTATGTCCGTCAACTCTTCCTTCTGCTTCCCGGCGGATCGTGGCGGCTGCCCCTGGGGCCCTTTTCCATGGTCCTGGGGAAGTTCCTGGCGCTCTGCTTCTGCGCCGCCTTGCCGATCCTGGCCGGCTACCTGGGCTGGCGTCTGGGCGATGCCGCGCGCAAACGGACCACCCTGTGCCTAAACCTCCTGGCCCTCGGGCTGGGCATCTCCTCCACTGCCACCGTCGCGCTGGGCTGGCGGGAAGTGCAGGCGGCGGCAGCCAAACCGCCCCCCTTCGTTCCCCAGGACGCCCGGGGAATCGGACCGGACGCATATCCCGACATTGTCCACGTGGTCCTCGACGCCTATGCCCGGGACGATGTCTACCGCGAACTCACAGGCGAAAGCCGCGCCCCCCTCAGCGATCTCCTCGACCGTTGGCAGTTCCAAGCAGTGCGCCATTCCACCTCCAATTTCCCCTTCACCCGCGGCTCCATGTTCTGCCTGATGAACTCCGCCTATCCGCAGGGCGAGGTCCTCTTCAACGGGCGGGCCTTCACGGACTGCGCCGCCTTCCGCCAACTGCGCCACTTCGGCTACCGCGTCGAACTGGATAGCTGGGTCGGGATGGCCAACCCCCGCGCGGAGTCCATCTTCACCGTGGAGTTCTCCGACCGGTTCTGGGAGCGGAGCCTCTGGGGGACCCTCCGCAAAGCCGTGTCTGTTGCCACCGGCAAAGACATTGCGTGGCGGGGGGAGTATTTCCGGCGGCAGTTCGAAGGCGGCATGGACCGGATTGCGACCTTGGAGACAGGAGGGGACCAGCCGGTCTACCTCCAGGTCCACGTGATCGGGGCGCACTCGCCCTTTGTCTTCACTGCCGAGGGGCAGCCGCTGTTCGTCGCCGACTTCGGACCGGAAGCGGCGACGGGTCCCGGTTCGGCCCCGGACGCCCTTCCCTTCTCCGAGTTCGGGCCCTATTATGCCGGACAGGCGGCCTATGTCCGGCTCCGCCTGGAACAGGCTCTTGGTAGCCTCTTCGCGCGAGCCGGGAGACGTCCCCTGCTGGTGATCGTCCAATCCGACCACGGCCCGGCGCTCTTCCTGTTCTCCAACTACCCCGACAAAACCAGACAGCCCGAAGGGTTTGCCAACTATCTCGCCGTGCGCGCCACCCCACCGCTGGCGGTCCGCCTCCCGGACACTACCACGCCCGTCAATCTCTTCCCGCTGCTCCTCAACCAGGTCTTCGGGACCTCGCTGCCACTGCACGAGGACCGGCACTTCCTGCCCCATAGCCGGGGCGAGGCCCTGGACTGCACGGATGAAGTCCGCCGAGTCCTGGTGGAGGGCTCGCCCGACTGATCCGCTTCGCACGGACAACAGGACGAGCAGCAAGGAACTGCGCCCGCATTCCACTGGTTGCGGGAAGTGGGAAACGGAGCCAGCCGCTTCCCCGTCCCACAGTCCCTCCCCCCCCCTCCCTGCTTGCATCGGGGAAGGAGTCATGTACATTCGCAACGGTTGAAATCCGTTCCGCTGCTAGGCGACGCCACAAGGTAGTAGGAGGGGACGAGAGGGATCCGACGTTACACAGCCCGACTCCTGGGTTGGCAAGCACAACCTGCACCCCCTACACATGTTTCAGACACCCACATGGGGAAGCTCTGCGCCCACGAGACGATGGTAAACCCATGTTGACTTTCCTGAACCGTATGGCAGGTAGGCGGCGTTCCCTCTCCTACCACCTACAGTGGGCCTGGAACCGCTTGTCAGGCTCCGTTGGGGAACGCGGCAACGCCGTCCAGATTTACTGCAGCGCGTTCAATCTGGGCGACTACCTGGCCGCGGCCGCAATCCGCAAGCTGTTGCCCGAGTACCGGTTCGTCTCGCTCATCTGCAACCGCGAGGAGTGGGAAGGCGCGCAAGGGTTCCTGCGGGCTCTGCCTGCGGGGGTGCCGCTCGTCGTGGGGGGCGGCGGCTTGCTGCAACGCTATTTCTCTCCTGCCTGGGAGGATATCCTGGTCTCGGCCAAGAACCACCCTCTCTGCATCTGGGGAATCGGGATGTGCGACAGTCTCGTCAGGGAAACCGCCATTCCCCCCCAGTTTGTGCGCGAGATAGCCCAAGCGGCCTCGTTCTGCTCCTGGCGGGACCCGGCCACTGCCGAAGCCGCAGGGACAGGAGCCGTGACCCCGTGCCCATCGATCTGGCTCACTGACCAGTTGCGTCCGGGCCTGGCGGCGGAGAAGGAGAGGCGGGACTCCGCCCGGAAGCCGGTCCTCCTGCATGCGATCCATAACGAGATGGGACGGGAGCGGAACCTGTCCTTCGCTGCCGCCCTCCAGCAATGGTGTTCCGAGCATGGCTGGGAGTACCGGGAAGAGACCAATGTGCGCCCCGGTTCCTGGGGACACATTCGCCCCCGGCAGGTTCTCGCCAACTACATGGCGGCGGATTTGGTTGTGTCGAGCAGGCTGCATGGCTGCATCATGGCCTACGCTCTCGGCCGACCTTTCCTGGCCCTGTGCCATGACCGCAAGATCACCCAGTTCCTGTCCACCATCGGTGCCGAGCATGTCGCGGTTCCCCACGATTCCCCAACTCCCCTCATCGACCGGCTGGACCTCGGGATGCCGAACAACGGCATGAAACCCATTGCCGACTGTGTCGCCGAGATCGAACGAACCGCGGCAGAGGTTCGCGCCTCGCTCGCATTTCGGAATGGACGAGAGCTGTGAGCCGGCAGCACGATGTTTCGGGAATCAAGCGGCGGGCCGCGCGAGGCTTCTTCTGGAGTCTCTCCAGCCGTCTCGCCTGCGAGTCCCTCCAGTTCGCTTCCGGTGTCGCCCTGGCCCGTATTCTGGTGCCGGAGGAGTTCGGGCTCTATGGCATGGTGGCGGCCTTCACTGGGATGGCGGCGGTCTTCCGCAGCTTTGGCATCGGCACCGCTCTGATCCGCCACCCGGAGGTCGACGACCTCGTCTTCTCCTCCGCCCTGTGGTTCAACGTGACGTGCGGAGTGGTGCTTTCCCTGGTCCTGTTCCTCATGGCTCCCTGGGTTGCGGACTTCTACTCCGAGCCTCTGGCCCGCCCGCTCTGCCAACTGGGCGCTCTGAACTTCGCAATCAGCTCCTTTGGCATGTGCCATCGCGCCATTCTGGCGCGCCGCATGGACTATCTGACCAGTGGTCTGATCGAGGCCACCGGCCAGATCGTGTTTGCGGGGGCTGCCATCCTGCTTGCCCTCCGTTCCTGGGGGGTCTTCTCCCTGGTCTGGGGACTTATCGTCCAGAACAGCGTCATTGTCCTCCTTCTGATATGCTTCACGCGGCAACCTATGAGGTTCCGCTTCTCGTGGTCCCGCCTCCGTCCGCTCGTGCATTTTGGCGGCTGGGTCATGGGAGCGCAGCTCGCCAAGTACGCGCAGGAGAATGGGAGCTACCTCCTGGTGGGACGCTTCCTGGGCAAGGGACCGCTGGGAATCTTCAAGAAGGCCATCGCTTCCAGCACCATGCCTGTCCGGCATCTGGTATGGAGTGTGACCGACGTGCTGTTCCCGTCGATGGCCAAGATCGAACCGGGTTCGCCCGAGATGCAGGAATTCCAGGTTCGGGTGATGCGGGTGGTCGGCCTGCTGACGTTTCCCGCCTGCGTGGGTCTGGCCGTGGTGGCCGAACCGTTCGTGGTGGGGATCTACGGCGAGAAATGGCGCCAGACTGTCGTCTATCTGCAAGTCTTCAGTGGCGTCGCCCTGCTGTTCTGCGTCCAGCACCAGATGCAGTCGGCGCTCATGGCGGTCGGCCATGCATCCAAGTTGGCGAAGAGCATGTGGGGTGGGACCATCATGCAATGGACCGGGCTGGTGGTCGGGTATCGTCTGGCCGGAACCGGCGGCCTGCTGGCCGGTATTTTCCTGGCCCGTATGGCGGAATCCTCCTGGGTGGCAGTGCTCTGCCTCCGGGGAACTGGTCTGCGGGTCCGGGTTTTCGCAGGAGCGCTTGCTCCTCCGCTCGCCCTCTCGTTGCTGATGGGCGCCGGGGTCCTGGCATTGCGGCGGTGGTGCCTGGCGGGGACACCATTGCTCCTGGAGCTCCTGCTGGCGAGTCTCAGTGGCGCATGCGTCTATGCGCTTTCGGTGATTGTGGTCCGTCCCATGGCGCTGCGCGACATGGGCTCGGTCGTCCGCAACAAGCTGGGGGAGGAGCGGTTGGCTCGGCATCCTCGCCTGGCGGCGTTGCTGCACTATCTCGGGAGAGCGTAGGGACGTTCGCTCGACCGTATTCCTGGCTGAATCCGTTCCCTTGGGCCCCAGGCAACCTTCTCTGGTATCGGACACGGCTAGGGAACTGAACGAGGAAGATCCTGATGAATCTCGACGCGGAGATAGAATACCAGAAGAGTGTGCCGGAGGTCGCGGAACAGGTTCGCCCGACTTCGCCGGAGAGAATCCTGGAGTACCGCGAGGCCAGGCACTGGAAGACCGATCCCTTGCACTGCTTCCTGGCCGCGATCCATCGCCTGAAGCCGACCGCGATCTATGAATTCGGCTGCGGAGCCGGAGAACTGACCACGCGCTTGGCCAAGTGTGGCTACGAAGTCACCGGTATCGAGCTCTCGCCGGATGTCCTCGCGGTGGCCCGGAAACGGGCGACCGCCGACGAGGTCGAGGATCGTGTCCATTTCGTCGAAGGCGACGCCATAGCCCACCGCGAAGACAGCAAATTCGGCCTGGTCATCGCCAAACTGGTGCTCCATCACCTGGACTTGAACGCTGCCCTGGACGCCATCTGCGCCCACATGGAAGAGGACGGGACCGCCGTCTTCTATGAGCCCGTCGCCTTCTCCAAGGGCTTGCAGTGGCTCCGCGACCACTCCTTTGTCGCCAAGGACGTGAGTCCGAACGAACGGCAGCTGAGCGCGCAGGAGATCCGGCAGATATGCAGCCGGTTCCGGGAAAGCAAGGTGCGCTATTTCTATCTTACCTCCAGACTCTGCCGACTGATGCCCGGGGGCCGGATGCGCCATATCTGCAAGGCCGTCCTTGAACAGGTGGACCGAGTGCTGCTCCCGGTGCTATCGCACTTCGCGGGAGCCGTGGTCATCGAGGCGAAAGGCTTGCGCCGCTGATTTGGTGGAATGGGTTGGCAGTGCTATGATTTTCTTCCTTACCCCCAGTGCGCTGGGAGACGATGGTGTGAAGGCAACCCGTCCCGCAACGGCGTGGGGGCCTCGTACGAAAGGGGCCCGCAGACCATGCGATCAGCGATTAGCCGGTTTCTGAAGACTCTCCTTCCCGGGTGCCACAAGTGGTACCGGAACTGGCGCGAGCAGGCCGCCACCCGCAGACGGTATATGCGCGAGGAGGAGATGAACCGACAGCGGAGTGTGGCGGAGGTCTTCGGCGAGAAGTACCAGGGCAACCAGTGGGGAGGAACAGACGGCGAGTTCTTCTCGGGGTCCGGCTCGACCACCGAAGTGATTGTCGAGCCTTATCTCGACATGATCCGGCAACGGGCCGCCAGCGAAGGGTTCCTGGGGAAGGTGTTCGTTGATCTTGGGTGCGGCGACTTCCGGGTTGGAGACGAGCTGCTGCCGTTGTGCTCCCGATGCATCGGGGTCGATGTGGTGGAGCCACTGATCCGACGGAACCAAGCGGCATACCCCGTTCCGAATGTCCAGTTCGTCTGCCTGGACATCATCGCGGACGAGTTGCCGGATGGCGATGTCTGCTTTGTCCGCCAAGTGTTGCAGCACCTCTCGAATGCCGAGATTGGCGCGATCCTTGGGAAACTGAAGAAGTACCGGTGGGTGTTCATCACGGAGCACTATCCGTGCGAGGATGGCAACACACGCCCCAATGTCGACAAGGTCCACGGAGGCTACATCCGGGCCTTTGTGAACTCGGGCGTCTATCTGTCCGAACCTCCCTTCCGGTTGCCAACCGAAGCCTTGGAACTGGTCCTGGAAGTCCCGGGCACGGAACTTGAGGAAGGTGGCTCCCCGGGAACCATCCGGACCTTCCTCTACAAGCCTCAGGCATAGCGCAGTCGCGCACCGGCAGTTCTTGCCAGGGCATGGCAGAGGACCCGATTCAGCCTCTGAGTGGAAAGAAGGGGATGGCCAAACCAGTCTCATTGCTGGACAAGTTTGCCGGGGCGTTCCCCCCAGAATTGCGCGAGGCGGGGGAGAAGGACTGGCTGGTGCAGCCGGAGGGCTGTTCCGACACCTGGTTCGCCGGCGAAGTGGAGCTGAGGGGGGAATGCTGGTTCGTGGAACTGGAGGTCGTGGACCGGCAACTACGGGTGTCGTGCGACTGCCCGGCCGGAGCCAAAGGCAGGCTCTGCGGACATGTCTGGGCGTTGTTGCGCAAGGCGGAGGCGTTCGGGGACTTGGGGGAGGCGCGGAAACGGTCAGTGGGCGCGAGCGCCATCGTCCCGGCGGCAACAAGATCGGCGGGCTGGAAGAAGGAGATGGCACCGCCAAGACCCGCGCGCCCGCTCCCGCCGCCGCGGTTGCCGGCGTTCTCCATCGACCAACTGGAGGCGGTGCTCCGGAGACAGGCAGGCCACGCCGGAAATGCGGCTGCGGTGCGCGTCCATGCCTTGGTCTATCCTCTCCGGGGTCGGAATGCGGCGGTGCGGCTCTTCTGGAGCCCGCCGGGCAGGGAGCCGCAGTGGGACCGGCGGCACGAGTTCGATGCGGCAACGAGCTACGGGAGCGACGAGGAAGAGGAGTTCCTGACCGTCCTGCGCCCCTTCCGGCGGACAACCGGCGGGCAGGTGGTCCACGAACTGGAAGGGGGGACGGCGCGGGTGGCCCTGCGGCGGCTGGGATTGCTGCAGCGGCTCTATCTCGCGACGGAAGAAGAAACCCCCATCCCGGTTCGCTGGCATGACCAGGCCGCCTGGGATTTCGTGCCAACCATGGAGTGCCAGGCTGGCAGGTACCGGATCGGTGGGTGCTTCCGGGGAGCGGGGCAGCAGGTCGATCTGGCCGAGGTACACATTTTGGGCGATGGGTTCGTGCTGGCGACAGGCCACGCCTTCGAAGTCGCGTTGGGCAAAGGGGCGCGCCAGGTACGCCGCCTGTTTGAGGCGGGCGGGGAGCTGTGGTTGGACGCTGCCGAGGCCCGCGAGTGGGCCTTGCAGTTGCGACTGGAAACCGACTGGGACCTCGCCGGGTTTCCTCCCGGACTGGCCCCGGCGGTGCGCGAAGAGGCGTTTCGTCCCCAACTCCACGTGCGCACGGCCAAATACAAGTACCGGGGCCGCGAGCAGCTCCACGCGGAACTGTCCTTCCACTACGGCGGCGCGGCGGTCGCGGCCGGGATCTGGTTGCGCGGAATCTCGCTGCCGAGGAGCATTGTGCGGAGACCCTGCACCTGCTTGACTGCCGGTACAACCCGAACGCGGCCAAGGAGGAAGTGGGGTGGAAGCTGAACCCCGCCGATCTCGACCGCGTCGTGGCCGAACTGGTCGAACGGGACTGGCTGGTGACGGCCGAGGGCAAGACCTACCGCCGCCCCCAGGAGAAGTCGCTGGCCGTCAGTTCCGGCACCGATTGGCTGGAAGTCCGGGGAGGAGTCGAGTTCGAGGGCCAGACCGTGCCCTTGCCGAAGCTGCTGGCCGCGATCCGGCGGGGAGCAACCGCCGTCCGCCTCGACGATGGCACCTACGGCCTGCTTCCCCGCGAATGGCTGGAGAAGTTCACGGTCCTGACCGAGTTGGGCGAAGTGGAGGGCGATGCCATCCGCTTCCGATTGGCCCAGGCCGCTCTCCTGGATGCCCTGTTGCGGGAACGCGGCGAGGAGAACGCGGCCACCTTGGCGGCCAACCGCAACGCCTGGTCGGCGTTCGGCGGCGCGAAGCCGGCCAGTCCCGCCGATGGCTTCGTCGGCGAACTGCGGGGGTACCAACGGGAGGGGCTGGGCTGGCTGCTGGGCCTCCGCGCCCTGGGGCTGGGGGGCTGCTTGGCCGACGATATGGGCCTGGGCAAGACCGTCCAGGTGCTGGCCCTACTAGCCAGTCGGCAGGAGGCGGACGCGGGGCCGGTTCTGGTGGTGGCACCCCGCTCCCTCGTGTTCAACTGGGAGGCGGAAGCGGCCCGGTTCGTCCCGGGGTTGCGAGTCCGCCCCCACCACGGTCCGAACCGGGCCCGCGAGCCCGGGGAGTTCGGCGGCGCGGATCTCTTTCTCACCACCTACGGCACCTTGCGGCAGGACGTGGAGTTGCTGACGCGGGTGCCGTTCGATCTGGTGGTGCTGGACGAGTCCCAGGCCATCAAGAACGCGGACACGACCACCGCCAAGTGCGCCCGGGCGCTGCGGGCCAGGCACCGCCTGGCCATGACCGGAACCCCGGTCGAGAACCGCATCCAGGACCTGTTCAGCCAGTTCCAGTTCCTGAATCCGGGGCTCTTCGGTGGTGGGGACATGCCCGGATGCATGGCCGCGAACACCAGTCCGACGGCGGACGCGGCGGCCATCGGGCGGGCCTTGCGCCCGCTCATCCTGCGGCGCACCAAGGCGGCGGTGGTGAAGGAGTTGCCCCCGAAGACCGAGCAGACGCTTTTCTGCGAGCTGGGCGACGAGCAGCGCCGGGAGTACGACCGGTTGCGGGACTTCTACCGACAGCAGATGACCGGCGAAGGAACCACCGGGCAGATGGAGGTCCTCGAAGCCCTCCTGCGGCTGCGCCAGGTGGCCTGCCATGCGGGGCTGGTGAGCCCGGTCGGCGAAGCCATCCCCAGTGCCAAACTCGACCTGTTGCTGGAGGAACTGGAAACCTTGCGGGAAGAGGGCCGCAAGGCTCTCGTCTTCTCCCAGTTCACCTCGCTGCTGCGGAAGGTCGAGGTCGAAGTGCGGAACCGGGGTATGGGCTACTGCTACCTGGATGGCAGCACCCGCGACCGGGGCGAGGTGGTGCGGGAGTTCCAGGAGGAACCCGGCATCGGCGTCTTCCTCATCAGCCTGAAGGCGGGGGGCGTGGGCCTGAACCTGACGGCGGCGGATACGGTGTTTCTGCTCGATCCCTGGTGGAACCCGGCCGCGGAGGCCCAGGCCATCGACCGCGTCCACCGCATTGGCCAGGGCCAACCCGTGTTCGCCTACCGGCTGATCGCTCGGGACACGGTGGAGGAGAAGGTCCTGGCTCTCCAGGCCAGGAAACGGGAGCTGGCGGAGGCCGTCGTGGGAGCGGAAAACGGGTTTGCCGCAACGCTGACGGCGGCCGACCTGCGATTCCTGCTCGGATAGGGAACCCGACACTCGGCAATGGGTCGCAGCCCGGATGCACTTGGTTCGCCCCGCTTCTGGGCTATCTTTCTGATCCGGCTTTCTGGCCACGGATGGTCCGTGGCTTGGTGTTTCGGTGTCCAACAGGCAATGGAGTATCGTCTATGACTCGCCCCTTCCTCGCAACCATGGCTCTCTCCCTGCTCCTTGCGCTTCCTGCCATGGCCCAGACTGCGGCGGCACCAGCCCAGCCCGCAGAGAAGCCCGTTCCGATCGTGCCGACGGCGGAGGCCAAAGCCCTCCCCGCCACCCCGGTGAAGGCTACCGTCCAACCGCCAAGCCGGGCTCTGACCGAGCAGGAGAAGCAACTGGCGGAGCTGCTCCAGAAGAACCGGCTGATCGGTGGCGAACTGGTCGCTCTGCGGACTGACATTCTCAAGTCCCACCCCGAGGTCAAGGAGAAGATCGAGGCCGGTCGGGCCGAAAGCAACGAGATGCAGAAGAAGGCGGCCGAGCTGTTCAGGCAGGCGCGCGAACTGGAGCGCCAAGCCGCGCAGATCAACAGCAAGGTCGCGGAACAGGTCTACGGCGAGGTCAGCCCGGAATACGCCGCCAAGAACAAGGAACAGGAAGAGGTCGTCGCCGAGATCTGGAAGCTGAAGAACGAGATCGCCGCGACGCGGAAGACGAACACGGTCGTGCCCAGCAATCCCCCCCGTCCCCATCAGCCCGTCCGGCCCCGGGTGACCCCCGCCGCGCCCATCCAGCCGCGGACCGAGGCCAAGACCGAGGAAAAGGCGGAGGCCAAGACCGAGGAAAAGGCGGCCGAGTAACCCGCGCTAGCATCCTTCAGGCCCGTCCGCAACGGACGGGCCTTTTTTGTTTTCCGGCAGAACAGGGTTCGCCTGGCAACCGGCCCGGAAGACGCTGCCACCGACCGATTTCGGTCGCCGTCGCCTTGACTCCGCAGGCTCTGTATACACAGTATTCACATGGTCGCGAAAACCCTCAAGCAACAGGCGTGCGAGTTCATCCGGGAACTGGTTCTGGCCGGGGAGGTCCAGGCCGGGGACCAGCTTTCGGACGTGGTGTTGTCGAAGCGGATCGGGATCAGCCGGACGCCGGTGCGGGAGGCGATCAGCCAACTGGAAAGCGAGGGGCTGCTGGAGCAGATCCCCCACGTGGGCGTGTTCGTCCGCAAGCCGGGGCGCGAGGAGCTCGCCGAGCTGTTCGAACTGCGCGAGGTGCTGGAGGCACGGGCCGTGGAACGGGCCGCCACGCGGTTGACACAGGAACAGTTGGACCGTCTCCAAGCCCTCTGCGACGGCTATGTGGCGATTGCCCGCGAGGCCCGCGAACGGCAGACACCACGCGACGACGAGGCAACGGCGATGCGCACGATCATGACCGATCTGGAGTTCCACTTGCTCATCGCCCGGGGGTGCGGCAACAGCCATCTGGCCAAGGCCATCGGCGACTCGCGGATGATGACCCATCTGATGGGGCGGCGCTATGTGCCATCGACTCTGCCGTTTCCAGACAAGCTGGCGGCGACGGCGGCGGAACACCAGGCGATTCTCGACGCCTTGCGGGAGCATGACGGTGCGACGGCACGCGACCGGATGACCCGGCACATCCGTCTGGCCCAGCAGAGCATCGACCAGTGGTACGACAGCGAGGAACGGCAGGCGGGCGGGGTGGAGCAGCTCTACCCGCCCTCAATCCAGACGCTGATCGGGCGGCTGACCCGGTAGCGTCCAGCGAGGAGGAAGGTGCCATGGCAGCAGGCAAACCGCAGGGGATCGACGTCGGCTTCCGCCGTGAGCTCTTCGTGGACGACTACCTGATCGACCGGCTGGACGGCATGGCGCTGGCCCTGCATCCACCCCGCCCGGCGGAGGTGGTGTTCACCTGCGACCGACCCTGGGAGGGCGGCACGTCGGCCTACTTCACCGTGTCGCACGATCCGGTTGCCGGGCTGTTCCGCATGTACTTCCGCGGCTCGCACTGGGACTTCGCGGCCCGCCAGGCCACCCACCCGGAGCTCACCTGCTACGCCGAGAGCACGGACGGGGTCAACTGGCACCGCCCCGAATTGGGCCTGCATGACTTCGCGGGGACGAAGGCCAACAACATCATCGTCTCCGGCGAAGGGACGCACTGTTTCGCGCCCTTCCGCGATACCGCGCCCCATTGCGCGCCCGAGGCTCGCTACAAGGCCTTGGCTTTGGCGCGGGGCGGTTTGTGCCTGTACACCTCGCCGGACGGGGTCCATTGGTCCCTCGCCACTCCCCAGCCGGTCATCACCAAGGAGAAGTTCGCCTTCGACTCCCAGAACCTGGCCTTCTGGGACGAAACGCGGGGCTGCTATGCGGCCTACTACCGGGTCTGGACCGATGCGCGGGGCAAGTCCATCCAGGACATCACCACCACCGGGGTACGCGCCGTCGAGCGGGCGGTATCGGACGATATGCTCACTTGGCGCGAACCAACGCTGCTGGCCTTCCCCGACCGCCCCGTCGAGCATCTCTACACCAGCCAAGCAATCCCCTGCCCCCGCGCCCCTCATCTGGTCGTGGGCTTTCCGGCGCGCTTCCTGGAAAACCGGACGCTGCCCGGAAACCGGGTGTCCGGCGTCTCGGATTCCCTGTTCATGAGCAGCCGCGACGGGGTGACCTTCCAGCGTTGGGAGGAAGCGTTTCTGCGCCCCGGTCCGCGCCGCCATTGCTGGTACAGCCGCAACAACTACGTTGCCCACGGCATCCTCCAAACCAAGACCGGCATCCTCGGCACCGAGACGGAACTCTCGCTCTACGCTACCGAGGCCTACTACGAGAGCGAGGCCACCCTCTTGCGCCGCTTCGTGCTGCGCCCCGACGGGTTCGTCTCGCTCCAAGCCCCGCTGAGCGGGGGCGAGATGGTCACCAAGCCCGTCGTCTTCGCCCCTGGCCAGCGACTGTTCATCAACTACTCCACCTCCGCGGCCGGCAGCGTCCGCTGCGAAGTCCAGGATGAAACCAGCCAAGCCCTGCCGGGATTCGCATTGGATGACGCCGATTGGATCTACGGTGACGAAATCGAGCGGGCGGTGTCCTGGCAGGGCCGGACGGATGTCGCGGCGCTGGCTGGCCGCCCGATTCGCTTGCGCTTCGAACTCAAGGACGCCGACCTCTTCGCCCTGCGCTTCGGGGAGGCCGAGTGATGGCGCGTTCCGTTCCACGATACATCCGCCGACTGGCGGCATGGGGTTTGGGTGCCATGACCATCGCCTCCGTCGCGCGAACCGCCGACGGCGAGGCAGCAACGAGCAAGGAGATGCCGATGAGCGCGACAATGCCACGGGAATCGGGGTGCGGCACGGTGCTGTCCACCCAAGTGATCTGCAAGGAACCCGGCCGGTATATCGGCTGGCCCAGCGTCTGCCGGACCCACAGCGGCGAGTTGCTGGCGGTGTTCTCGGGCGACCGGGACGAGCATGTGTGCCCCTGGGGCAAGGTCCAGATGGTTCGCAGCAGCGACCAGGGCGCCACCTGGTCCGAGCCGGTCACCATCTGCAACACCCCCCTCGACGACCGCGACGCGGGCATCATCGAAACCCGCCAGGGCACGCTGGTGGTGGCCTGGTTCACCTCCCTGGCCTTCGAGGGACGACTGCACGGCGACCTGAGCAACAAGCCCGTCCTCCAGCAATGGCGGCAGCACGCCATGAAACTCACCCCCGAATTGCGCGAGCAATGGCTCGGCTACTGGACCGTGCGTTCCGAGGACGGCGGCAAGACCTGGGACACGCCCGTGCGTACCGATGGCTCGACCCCCCACGGTCCCATCGAGCTGGCCGACGGCCGCCTGCTCTACGTCGGGCGCAAGAATCCCCACAAGGGCAGTGTGCTTCCCGTCGAGGAATCCCGCGACGACGGCAAGTCCTGGCAGGTCATCGCCACCATCCAGACCGCGCCGGAAGACAACATCAACGAGTTCCACGAACCCCACGTGGTGGAATGCGCCGACGGCCGCCTCGTCGCCCAGTTCCGCTACCACTTCGTCGTGCCCGGCAAACCCGGCTACGACAACCTCCAGAGCTACCTGCGCCAGACGGTCAGCACCGACGGCGGCAAGACCTGGACCGTCGCCGAGAAGATTCCCCTCCTCGGCTATCCCCCCCACCTCATCCGGCTGCGCAACGGCTACCTGGTCTGCGTCTACGGCAAGCGCTACGCCCCCTTCGGCGAGTATGCCTGCATCAGCCGCGACAACGGCCAGACCTGGGACGTGGAGCACGAGGTCTTTCTCGCCGCCGCCCCCAACGGCGATCTCGGCTACCCCGCCTCCACCGAACTGGAGGACGGCTCCATCCTCACCGTCTACTATCAGATCGACCAACCCGGCGAGAGAACCTGCCTCATGGCCACCCACTGGCGGGTGAACGAATAACTGCCAAGGGGCCAGGAACGCCAAGGCAAGAAGAAGCCCGGAACGCCAGTCTCCTGATTGGCAGTTTCTGTTGCCGTTGGTTGGGGAACAGACACTCGGCCACGCCCAGAACCGCCAATCGTGAGATTGGCGTTCCAGGGCACCCCATGCTCCACGGTCGGGAGTATAGTTCGGGGAGTTGTCCCAGAACTGTCATTGAGGAGTTCCCAGCCATGAGTTGCTGTGCTGTCTTGCCGCCCGTTGTGGAGGCCCATCGCGGGGCCAGTGCCGACTATCCCGAGAACACGCTCTGCGCCTTCCAGGCCGCCTGCGCCGCGGGAGCGCGGTGGATCGAGCTGGATATCCACCAGTGCGCCGACGGGGAGTTGGTGGTGATGCACGATCCGACGGTGGACCGCACCACGAACGGCAAGGGGGCCATCGCGGAGCTGACGCTGGCGGAACTGCGGACGCTGGATACGGGGTCCTGGAAGGGAGCGGAGTTCGCGGGCGAGAAGGTTCCCACGCTGGAAGAGGTGCTCGCCCTGGTTCAGCAGGCGGGGACCTGCCTGAACGTGGAGGTGAAGAAGTTCGCCCGGCCCGAGGCGGCGGGGCGGCTGACGGATCTGTTGCGGGCCTATGCGCCAACCGAGGGGCGCAGCCACGTGGTGTCCTCCTTCGAGCTAGAGGCACTGTTGCAAGTGCGGGCGCAGGACCCCGGTGTTCCCTTGGCCTTTCTGAGCTCCAAGGCGGGCGGGGTGAAGACCGCGATCGAGAACGGCTTCCCCTGGGTCCACCTCCACTTCGGCGCCGTGAATGCCGACACGGTGGCGGCGGCCCATGCGGCGGGGGTGAAGGTGATGACCTGGACCATGGACCGGACGGACCGGTTCGCCCACTACACCCGGCTCGGCGTGGACAAGGTCTGCACCAACCGCGCAGCCCGGATGCTGGCGGCGCGCGCGGCCGTTTTGGCCTGAAAACCGGGAACTCGCCGCCCTGAAAACCGTCAGAATCGGAGCCAGCAGCGTGCGACAACTAGGCGGTTGCCGCATGGAGAAGTAAGCTAGGCCAGTGAAGAAGCAGTGCAGAAAGGAACCCTGTTCCCTGGAGAACTGACGATGAGCGCGGAATCGAACATCATTCTGGCATCGAAAGAACTGCCCGACCGGATCTACCTGATGGCCGCCGGGGCCAAGCCGGTATTCCCGGGGCTCATGTTCCCAGTCTTGCTGTCGCCCGGCCCCGAGGCGGACTTGCTACGGCGTGTGATGAAGGATGTCCCCGAGCGGACCATCGGCTTCGTGCTGCCGCTCGATGAGGCCCCCACCCGCGAGGGCGACAAGATCACCCGGCAATACTACAGCATGGGCACGGTGGCCCGCATCATCCGCTTCGAGGAGGGGCCGGACGGCACCGTCCAGGCCCTTTGCCAAGGCATGAAGCGGTTCGAGATCATCAAGGCCAGCGAACGCGACGGCTTCCCCCTGGCCCAGGTGATCTACGTGGAGGACATCCACGACGATTCCGAGGACCTCAAGGCCATCTGCCTCGCCATCATGGGGTCCATGCGCGACCTGATCCAGCACAACCCGCTGTTCTCGGAAGAGATCAAGATGTTCCTGGCCCGCGCCGACTGGGGCGACCCCGGCCGGCTGGCCGACTTCTCGGTGACCATGACCTCTTCCACCCGCGAGGAGCTCCAGGACATCCTGGAATGCCTGGACGTCCGCACCCGCCTCGAAAAGGCCCTCTTCCTGCTGCGCAAGGAGTTGGACCTGAACGAACTGAAGGAGAAGATCACCCATCAGATCGAGGAGCGGATCAGCAAGCAGCAGCGCGAGTTCTTCCTGCGCGAGCAGCTCAAGGCCATCAAGGAGGAACTGGGCCTGGAGAAGGACGAGAAGACCGAGCAGGTCGAAGCCTACCGCGCCCGCCTCGAAGAGCTGTCCGACGCCCTCCCCGAGGAGGCCCGGAACCGCATCGCCGAGGAAATCGACAAGCTCAACGTCCTCTCGCCCCAGTCGCCCGAGTTCGCCGTCTCGCGGACCTATCTGGATTGGCTCACGGGCCTGCCCTGGAACGATTTCAGCGAGGACCGGCTGGACGTGGCCCGGGCCCGCCGGGTCCTGAACCGCGACCACTACGGCCTCGACGATGTGAAGAAGCGGATTCTGGAGTTCGTCGGCGTGGCCAAGCTGAAGGGTTCGGTGGACGGCTCGATCCTCTGCCTGGTGGGCCCGCCCGGCGTAGGCAAGACCTCGCTCGGCAAGGCCGTGGCCGAGGCCCTGGGCCGCAAGTTCTTCCGTTTCTCCCTCGGTGGCATGCGTGACGAGGCCGAGATCAAGGGGCACCGCCGCACCTATATCGGTGCGCTGCCGGGCAAGGTGATGCAGGCCATCAAGACCTGTGGAACCGGCAATCCGGTCATCATGCTGGACGAGATCGACAAGCTCGGGGCCTCCTACCAAGGCGACCCCTCCAGCGCCCTGCTGGAAGTGCTCGACCCCGAACAGAACAACTCCTTCCGCGACCACTACCTGGATGTCCCCTTCGACCTCTCCAAGGTGCTGTTCATCGCCACGGCCAACGTGCCCGACACCATCCCCGCCCCGCTCTTCGACCGCATGGAGGTCATCAACCTCTCCGGCTACATCATCCAGGAGAAGCTGGCGATCGGGCGGCGGCATCTGGTGCCCAAGCTCCTGCCCCGGCATGGGCTGACCAAGGAGGACGTCACCTTCAAGGAAGCGGCCCTGCGCACGCTGATCATCGGCTATGCCCGCGAGGCGGGCGTGCGCGCCTTCGAGAAGGCCATCGGCGGCTGTATGCGCAAGATCGCGGCCGACCGGGCCGAGGGCGTGCTCACCGAGCCGGTCGTGATCGATGCGGACGATGTGGAGAAGTACCTGGGCAAGCCCCGGTTCACCGATGATCCGCTGATGAGACGCGGCAAGGCGGGCGTGGTCATGGGCCTGGCCTGGACTTCCCTGGGTGGTGCCACCCTCTACATCGAGGCCATCTCCACCCCAGGCAAGGGGCTGCCGAAACTCACCGGCCAACTGGGCGACGTGATGAAGGAGTCAGTGCAGATCGCCTACAGCCTCGTCACCTCCCACTGCCGCGAGTTCGGCATCGCCAAGGACTACTTCGACGAACGCCAGATCCATGTCCATGTGCCGGCCGGGGCGACCCCCAAGGACGGTCCTTCGGCAGGCATCACCATGGCCACTGCCCTGATCTCCCTGGCCCGCAACAAGCGGCCGCCTGCCCACTGGGCCATGACCGGCGAGCTGACCCTCACCGGCCGGGTGCTGCCGATCGGCGGCGTCAAGGAGAAGCTCATCGCCGCCAAACGCTCGCAGGTGAAGAACGTGATCCTGCCCAAGGACAACGAGAAGGACTTCCTGGAGATCCCCGACAAGGTGAAGGCGGGCCTGACGGCCCACTTCGTCGAGGAGTATGCCGAGGTGTTCCAACTCATGTTCGGTGAACAGTAACTGCTGACCTGTCCGACTGGTCGGACCAGTCGGACAGGCAACCACGGGATCTGCTTGTTGAGACATTTCCTCCTCTCCGCCCTGCTTCTGCTCCCGGCGCTCCACGCCCAACTTCAGAACGGCAATTTCGCCCAGGCTGACGCCCGCCGGCAACCGGCGGGCTGGCAGGTCGGCACTACGGCCGCACAGGAGGTGGTGGCGGTCCCGGACCAGGGACCGGAAGGCGGTCCCGCTCTCCAGGTGACGATTCGCAACACGAGCAAGATGCAGGGCGAGGTCACCCAGTCGGTGGCGCTCGAACCCAACACCGAGTACATCGTCGAGGGCTGGGGTCGGGGCACGCAGGACGGCCTGGGCTTCTTCCAGGTGAAGCTGTTCCGGGGCCGCGAAGAGCTCCGGCGTATCTCCACGCCAGGAACCAGCCGCACCTGGCGACTCCTGCGCCAGCAGTTCAACACCGGCGACGCCGACGGTGCCAGCTTGCTCTGCCGCTACAGCCAGACGGCGAAGGCGGTTGGGCAGACCGTCTGGTTCGCCAACGTCAGTATCACCAAGGCCCCGCCGCCGGTGCTTGGCGAGGTGACGGCCACCGCCACCTTTGCCGCCATCGGAGTCCGCGTGCCTTGGCCTGCGACCCCTGGTCCCCGCGAGCGCATGGCGGTCCGCTACCGCCCAACCGGCACGGTCGCATGGCAAATGGGCCTCCCGCTGTTCTTCTGTCCCCCCGACCACGAGTTCCGGGGTAGCATCGTGGACTTGCAGCCGGGTACCGCCTACGAGATCGAGTGCTGGTTCGATGAGCATCCCGAAAAACGGGTGCAGACTGCCGCCACCACCTGGGCGGAAGAGGTCCCAGTGGGCGAGGTCCGCACCCTCCCGCCGGGAACCAGCCACGAGCCGCTGCTGATCCGCGACCAGGGCAAGCCCGATGCCTGGATTGTCTACCGCTCCGATCCTGCCACCCAGAGCGTGCTTGATGTAGGCATGGCTGCCCCCCGGGCGGTCGTGTTCGACCAGGCCGCCTATGTCATGGTGGAAGGATTGGTGATCCAGGGCGGTGCGCACAGCGCGGTGCAGGTCTGGGATTCGCACCACGTCCGGGTCCGGGGCTGCGACATCTCGGGTTGGGGCATTCCCGGCATCCGCAAGGAAGGGCAGCCGCGGGGCCTGTATTTCACCCCCGAGGGGGGCATCATCAACTACCACTGCGGCGTGCATGTGGCCGGCGGCTCCCGCCAGGTGGTGGTGGAGCGCAACTTCATCCACGGCCAGCGCGGCACCGCCAACTCCTGGCAGTACGGCCATCCCTACGGTCCCCAGGGCATCGTGCTCGACCGGACCGGCGGCAACAACGTGGTCCGCTACAACGACATCGTCGGCTCCGAGACGAACTGGTGGAACGACGCCATCGAGAGCATCCAGAACGGCAGCGTCAACGGCGGCCCCTACCAGGACACCGACCTCTACGGCAACGTCCTGGCCTTCAGCAACGACGATGGCACCGAACTGGACGGCGGCCAGATCAACGTGCGCTACTACCACAACTGGATCTGCTGGGCGCTCTGCGGCGTCAGCCACGCCCCCAATTGCAGCGGTCCCTCCTATGATTACCGCAACCTGATCAGCAGCCTGGGCGACGAACGGCTGTCCAGCGGTTCCGCCTTCAAGATGGGCGGCAACCGGCTCTCGCCGGGCATGAACGTGATCGTCCACAACACCATCTACAGCACGGGCGGCGGCCTGCGCAGCGTCGGCTTCGGCGATGGGCCGGACCGGGGCGCGTACATCGCCTTCTCCCGCAACAATCTCTTTGCCGGACCCGGTAGCGGCGACGTGACCAACGTCTCGAAGGACCCGCGCAACGACTTCGACTACGATCACGCCAGCCGGGGTGGCATCGCCCTGGGTTTTGCGGGCGAGGAGCACGCCATCACCGCCAAGCCGACGTTCGTCGCCGCCGACCAGGGCGACTTCCGGCTTGCCCCCGGTTCGGCGGGCATCGGCCAGGCCTGTCCCCTCCCTGGTTTCAACGACGACGCCCCGGATACCGGGGCCATCGAGACGGACAGCCTGCCCGACGGTTGTTTCCCGCCCCGTCCCGGCGGTATGACGGCGCTGCCCATGCACACCCAACTGCGCCACCGGACCGGGCAGGCCACGAACCAAGTCGTCTCCCTCCGGGCTCCCCGCGCGCTGGGCAAGCGGTGGACGGCTACGGTCAACGCCCCCTGGCTACGCTGCGAACCGGCCACCGGCCAGACCAGCGACGAACTCCAGGAAGTCCGGATCGGGCCGGTGCCGGAACTGGCCGAGCAACGGCTCCATCGCGGTGCCGTCACCTTCCGCACCGACGGCGGCTACTCCCGCACCGTCCTGCTGGACGTGAAGGTCTATCCCGGCGAAGATGTCACCCTCACCTTCGAGGCCGAAGATGGTGCGCTGGCTGGCGCCTTCCTCAAGGTCGCCGACCCCACGGCCTCCGGCGGCTTCTACCTCCATGCCCCGGAAGCCGAGACCCAGGCTGCGGGGGTCGGCCACGAGCAGAGCCAGCCCGGAACCGCCACCTTCTCTTTCACCGTCCCGACCGACGGCACCTACTACCTGCTGGGACGCTGCTTCGTGCGAGGCCCGCGCGACTTCGCCGTGCGCCACGACTCCTTCTACTACTCGGTCGACGACGGGGAGAAGGTCCGCTGGGATGTGCAACCCATCCCCTACGACCAGTGGACCTGGCTGCCGGCCAAGGAGCAGAACCAGCCCCGGCTGCCGCTGGTCCTCAAGGCAGGCAAGCACACGCTGGTCATCCACTCGCGCGAACCCCTCGCCCGGCTGGATCGCCTTGCCGTCACCACCGACCCCTACCCCGAAGCTCCACGCGAATAACCATGCCGCTTTTTCCTTGGGAAGAAGGATCGTTGGGGGTATAATCCTTTCGATTCATGGACCTGAGTGGCGGTGCGGGATCGGGGCACACGTTGCCCTCGGTGTCCGGGGTTCAACACCACGCAGCCAGCCGGATTGGCTGGCCCCCGGAGACAAAGCGATGACGAGCGAGTCGACCAAGACGGCATGCCCTGACTGCGGGGCCGAACTACCGCCCAACGCGGTGCTTTGCGTGGCCTGTGGCCTGAACCTGAAGACGGGCCAGAAGATTGCCACGCAGATGGGTGCCGCCGCCCCTGCCAAGGAGAAGGCCTCCGCCAAGACCAAGGCCAAGGACAAGGCCCCGGACAAGGCCGCGCCGCAAGCCGGTTCCCCGCCCAAGCGGGGAGCCCTGATTGCGACGGTCGTGGCCTTCGTGGTGCTGGCGGCGGCGGTCGGCGGCTTCATCGTCCTGCAGAAGCGCGGCGGCGACAAGCCGACGGCTCCCACCGGTCCCGCGCCGGAACAGGTGGCGACCGAGTGGCGCGCCAACCTCGCCACGGCCATGGAAAACACGGTCTGCAATGGGCCGTCGCTGATCGTCAAGGGTCCTCGCCTCGCGGCGGAACCCGTCGCGGCGGCGCTTGCCGCCAACCCCCTCGCGGGGCTCCTGGCAACCGGAATGCCCGCCCATTCCCTGACCGCCACGGTGGCGTTCGTCGGTCTCGGTTCCTCGGCGGCATTGCCCAGCGATCCGCTGGAGAACACCTCCGACCGGTCGGTGCTCCGGCTCAGTGTACAGGCAGGCGAAGGCGGGTCCCCCCTCCTCAGCCGCGAGTTCAGCGCCGCCCTGCCCGGAATGGTCGATTCGGTGCCTGGAGTGCCCGACAGCGAGGTGGCCAAGGCCGAAGCGGACCGGGCGGCAGTCGAGTCCCTGGTCGGCGAGATTCCCGGTTTGCTGGTGAACCTTGTCCTCGCCAGCGGCAAGCTCCCCCCCACTTTGGTGGACGAGCTGGAGAAATGGCTGAAGGCGGAGGATACCGGCCGCCAGCGCACCGCCTGCCTGCTCTTCGCCGCCAAGCCGGTCCGCCCCCGGCGCATCCCCGCCCAACTGGCGACTCTGCTCACGGCCACCGCCGATCCGGAGGTGCGCCAGGCAGCCATCGCGGCGTTGGGCGCCTATGGCGGCAACGCGGTGGCTGCCCTGCCCGTTTTGACCGGCCTGCTGGAAGATCCCGATCCCCGGACCCAGTCTGCCGCCCGCCTGGCAGTCGCCAGCATCAAGGTTTCCCAAATGGGAACGGATATCGAGGCAACCGCCGCCCCTCTCGATGCCAAGACGGCCCGCCAGGAGGAGAGGACCCGCGAGAAGGAGAAGAAGCGGGAGAACGACACCGTCAACGCCCTCATGGCCGAGTTCGAGGAGGCCGCCGCCGAGGAGGAGGCCAAAGCCCCTCGCCCCAAGGCCAAGCCCAAGGGCTCCTGGGCCGACGTGGGCATGTTCCTCTCCGCCCTGTTCTACGCTGTCCACTAGCCCTTATCGGGCGCTGGCCTGGGTCGCCAGGGGCGGGCCGGGGCGGTTCTCGCGAAGCTGGTAGTCCGGCCACAGCGGGCAGTTCAGATCCACCCAGCACTTGAGGGCGAGCATCTCGTCGCGGCTCAACGCCACCTCGTGGTGCCCGGCTTCGAGGGTCTGGAAGAGCTTGCTCTTGAGGACACCGAAGGTCAGCGCCTCGCGTTTCTCGTTGCCGCCCGCATTGTAGCGCCAGTCGAGGTAGTGGACCAGCCCCTTGCGGATCAGCGTCCTGTAGGAGGCGGGCACCCGGTCCGTGTCCAGGGTGCCGGTGAGATCCAGTTTGGCGGGATGGGCGGCGGTGTGGCAGCGGATGCAGTGCTGGTCGAGCACCGGCTGCACCACCTTCTCGTAGGCGAAGGGAACCGCGCCCCAGGGCGGCGGCGTGGGCTCGTCGGCCTCGCGCCGAAGGGCCGTGCGCAGCTTGGGTTCCGGGGCCTGCCGCCGGTCCTCGTGGCAACCGATACAACTGCGTTTCTCGCCCGGTTGGAGCTGGACCACCGACCGCATCCGCTGTAGTTCGTTCAGGTTCTCGTCCAGAACCTCGAAGTAGAGCACGTGGCCCGCCGGAGCCCGGAAGTGGGCCGACCCGTCGGCCTCGACCGGCACCAGCCCATAGCTGGCCTTGGCCACGTAGCTCGGCCAGCCGAAGGGACCGGACACCACATCCACCGGCCCGGCGTACCAATGCATGAAAGGCTCGTGGTCCCGCTGGTAGCTGCCATCGGGCATCCGGTTCAGCCCGGCGCGCACCTCGCAGGCGATCCGCAGATACTTCACGCGCCCCCGTTCCACCTGGGGAATGCCCTGGTAGACATCCGCCACGGTCATGGTACCCCAGTTCTCGTCCAGGTTCTCCACTTGGTCCGCCAGGATGGGCGGCGGCGGCACCGCCCGGAAGACGGTGGGGCAGACGCTGTCGATGGCCGGATCGAGATGGAGGACCTCGCGGTTGCCGAACCGGTCGATCACATAGAGCCCGAAGCGGTCGGCAGGCGCATGGGCGCAGAGAATGTGGTCGCGACCGATCGGGAAGGGGTCGCGGAAGCACTCGCTGCGGGGCCACATACCCGGCCAGGGCACCTCGGGAGTCAGGCTGGTGATGGCGTCCTTGGTGAACCGCCCCTGGTCGATATCGAGCAGGGCGATGGGGCCGTTGAGGTCACCGAAATGGGAGATGAGGGTCGCGCAGAACTCCTTGGTGCCGGGCACTTGGCGACCGTTCGTGTAGCCGTTCGGCTGGATGATGGTGTTGCCGAAGACCAGCTCCGGCTTCGTGCCGTCCGGCCGGATGGCCCAGAGCGTGTGGCTGAAGTCCGCCCCCTTGTCCACGTACTCCGACCGGGTCCAGACCAGACGCCCGTCGCTCAGTACCGAGGGTGCCCATTCGCTGAGGTTGGCGTAGGACAGCGGCCGCATGTCGCTGCCATCCGGTTTCATGCGGAACAGCACGAAGGCCTGGGGCCGCCAGCAAAGAAACCGGGCCCGGCAGCGGGTGCTGATGAAGGCCAGATCGCCATCGGGCAGCGGGCACGGCCAGAAATCGTGAAACGGACCGTCGGTGAGTTGGCGTAACCCGCTACCGTCCGCCGCCATCTGCATGACATGGAAGTAGTCGTCGCGGGCGGGCCGGTAGGCGAAAAAGACCTGCTGGGCGTCGGAACTGGCCATGGGCGTCCGGGCCACCCCCTTGTCTGCCTCGAACAGCCGGGTGACCTGTCCGCCCGAGGCATCCAGCGCCCCGTTCTGCCAGGGCAGATCGAGGGTGCAGATCGCCCCGCCCGGACGCCAGGGAGAGTCCAGTACCACGCTATAGTTGTGGGAGGGATGGAAGGGGTTGCGCTTGACGAACAGCAGCCGTTGCAGGGGGTCCAGGTCCGGATCGCGCAGATAGGCCTGCCGCTTGAGCAGGCGAAGCCGGAAGAAGGTGTCGCGGGTGTTCGGTGCCTTCGCCAACTCCGCGGCGCTGGCTTGGATGTCGGCCACATCCACTCCCTTGTGGGCCAGCCGCGGCAGTAGTTCGCCGAGTTCGCGCCGGACCCGGCTGCCCGGATCGTAGCGCAGCAGCCGCAAGCGGCAGGGCAAATCGCCGAAAGCCACCTCCACCTGCTGCTCGGGACCGATGCTGCCCAGAGCCAGCGGCAGCGAAACCCGTTGCGGCTGGCCGGGAAGAACCTGCATCTGTTTGCCGCCCTTGAGCGCCACATCGACCGGTTGGGTGGCCCCGAACTCCAGCACGAAGGCGGCATCGTCGGGGATTTCCCGCACATATCCGTCCGCTGGCAGAAAGCACACCGCCCGGCCTTCCGCCGGGGTATGGCGGCCGCCCATGCCCAAGCCGATGCGGAACCCTTCGTCCTGCCAACCCTCGAACCAGGCCAGGGGCAGGGCCACCTCGAATTCGGTAAGCGTGGCATTGCCATGCACCGCCAGGGGTTTCGTCTCCGCCAGCTTCGCCCGGTCCCGCTCCACCCGCTCGTAGACGCGGAATTCGTTGCCCAGACACACCACGCCGCACCCGGTGCCGCTCAGGGTGGAGACCACCGCGAGATGGGCACTGAGCAGACGGTTGGTACGGATTCCCAGCAGGAGCTGGTCGCCCGCGATGGCCGCCCGCACCCAGGTTTCCACCAGCGGGCCTTGGGCGAAGTCATAGGGCCAGGCCACCCGCACAACGCCGCGGGAAGCCTGCTGCCACCAGGAGTCGTCCAACACCCCGTCCAGTTCGGGAAGCCCCGCGAGAGTGGGCAGCGGCAGAATGTCCTCGGGGGCGTGGCGCGGATACTCCGTCACCCGCCCGTTGTAGGGCACCAACTGGGGATCGAGATCGGCATGGCCCGCCACCTTCAGCCAGGCATGCTCCTCGCCGAGGAACGCGCTCTGGAGCATCTGGTCGGGCGAGGCGACGGCCGCCGCCTGAGTGGGCGGGGCCTGCCGGTCGGAGGGAATGGGGTCGCCCTGGCCGAAGACCTCGAACTCGTCGATCCGCGGGAGCCCGCTCGCCTGCTGGATCAGAACCCGAACCCGGCGGGCCTGCACGGGTGCCAGGTGAATATCCTTGGCCCCGCCAACCACCGCCTCGGTAGCGTGGAACATGGTCTGCCACGTTGCCGGATCGGCCTCCCGGGTCACCGCCACCTCGTACTCCGTGGGGGCCCGGTCGCGGTACTGGCCGCTGGCATCGTTGCCGATGGCGACCTGGGAGATCCAGAAGACGCCGCCCAAATCCAGTTCGACCCACGCGGGCACCGCGTTGGCGATCCAACTATGGCTGTTGCCGGTCTGGCCGTCGTTCAGGTGCTCGGTCCGGTGGATCGCGTGGCCGGGCAGACAGGAGGAGGCGCTGGCCTTGGTCTCGGGACGCAGCGCCAAGTTGGGCAGGCCAAACTCGTTCTGGGTCCGGGCACTCAGGTCGGTCCGGGCTTCGGCCACGGGCAGTCCTGGCCGGGGGGCCGGAGGCGGTGCCGCCACGATCCCCCGGAAACTGCCGGGACGCGGTGTCGTCGTCACCTTGGCGCGCAGCTCCGCGACCTGCTGCCAGGAAGCGCCGTCGGGCGACACCCGCACCGCCAGATGGCTCGGCACCCGGTCCGCGTACTTGCCCTCGCGGTCGCGGGAGAAGACGATCCGGTTCACCAGCTTGGGCTCGGGAAAGCTCACCTGCACCCATTCGGCCCCGTTGGTGGCGGCGATCCAGGAGTGCTCGTTGCCATAGAGTCCGTCGTTCAGATGGGCGATCTGGTGCTGGGGATAGCCCTCCAGACAGGAGGACGCCGTCACCTTGACCCCCTCCCCCCGAGCAAGATTCCCGGTCCCTTCGGGGCCATAGACCTCCAGCTCGTCCAGACAGGCCTGGGTGTTCGAACCGGTGGCCAGAATCCGCACCTGCACGCAGCCAACCGTGCTGGCTGGGAAGGCAATCGCATTGGCCCGGCTCCCGTCGATCACGGCCGGGGCGGCAACCAGTCCGAGGGAAAAGAAAGCAGCAAGGAGGAGAGCGCGCGAGTGCATGGGGACCTCCAGGAAGGCGGGTGTCTCGCCGCCAAGTTACGCCGTGACCGGGGATTCGGCAACCCCTTACCACGCTGTCGATTGCCATCTCCGACAACCCGGATAGATTGACTCCCGTCATGTTCGCTCATGCAACGGTGGAACGCTAGCTACAGACGGTGGGGGCTATGAAGACGCTGATTATCCTGGCGATCCTTGGCTTCGGGGCCTATGTCGGTTACTCGGACTGGAATAGGCTGAAAAAGCAGTTCGACCTGGAGACCGACGTCAAGAAGATCCTGGCCACCGTGCCCTGGAACGCGAATGGCCTGACCCCGCTGCAGGGTCAGCAACTGACCCAGGCCTTCAAGCAGCGCGGTTTCGTGCTCCAGCCCACGAGCGTCCGGTTCGTGACCGCCGTCAGCGGCGACAGACCGTTCGACGATGTCACCAACCGGAATCTGTTCACCGAGCATGTGCTGAAATACACCTACGCCCGGCCCGGCACCTTCCTGCCGTTCCGGCTGGAACTGCACGACGCGCGCACCACGAAACTAGTCGAGATTCCGAACTCCGCCCCCACGCTTCCCGGCATGCCCTAGCATCAGTACCGACGTCCCAGCCCACACTGCGGCCATGCTAACCCACGCTCCCGGAAGGAGTCTGTCACAGGGCTCGGTCCAGGAGTGCCAGCAGAGGCCAGGCCCCCGCGTCCCGGCCCCGTTTATGCCAATTTGAGGCCATGCGTGGGATTCTGGGGACTGCCGGGAGTCGAGAGAGAGACATTGCGCCCCGACCGGGGCGCTTTGGAGTGCGGCGCTCCGCGGCGCTTTGATTTGCCCCGGACACTGCTCGCGCCAGCTCCTGTCCAGAGGCGGAAACGCCGGCTACGACTATGGCAAGGGTGGATGGAAAGCGGCGCAGAGCGCCGCACTCCAAGGCGGCCTTTGGCCACAGACCGGGAATGACTTCC
>QKCY01000481.1 GCA_003245525.1 Victivallales bacterium
GAATGATGGAATGATGGAATGATGGAATGATGGAATGATGGAATGATGGAATGATGGAATGATGGAATGATGGAATGATGGAATGATGGAATGATGGAATGATGGAATGATGGAATGATGGAATGATGGAAGCAGCTCATTTCCTTCTCCCAGTATTCCAGTATTCCAGTATTCCGCTTCTCCCTAGAAAGGTACCTCCATGAGCAACATGATCGGTAGTCTCCTGGTTTTCATCGGCACCTATACAACGGATGGCAGCAAGGGTATTTATGTCTACCGGCTCCAACCGGATACGGGGGAACTGGTGTTCACCGGTCAGACGGCGGCGGAGACGAACCCCTCCTTTGTGGTCCCCTATGGCAACGTGCTGTATTCGGTGAGCGAGGTCGGGAAGTACGAAGACAAGCCCACCGGGGCGGTCTCCGCTTGGCGGTTGGACGCGGCCAGCGGGGCGCTGACCTTCCTGAATCGGCAGGTCTCGGGCGGCACTTCGCCCTGTCATCTCAGTGTGACTGCCGACGGACGCTTTGTGGCGGTGGCGAACTACGGCTCGGGCACCGTCTCCTTGTTGCCGGTGGCGGCGGACGGCAGCCTGGAACCGGGAACGACCGTCCAGCACGAGGGCAGCGGTCCCGATCAGCGGCGGCAGAAAGGCCCCCATGCCCATTCGGTCACGCCCGATCCCGCCACTGGGGTGCTCTATGCCGCGGATCTTGGGATCGATCAGATCCGCCTGTACGACATTGTCGATGGGAAACTGGTCGCGGGGGAGCCCGTTTCCCTGGCCGTGACGCCGGGGGCGGGGCCGCGTCATCTGGCCTTCCACGCGAACCAGCGGTGGCTCTATGTCATCAACGAGATGGGCAACACCATCACTCTCTTCGCCAGGGCCGATGCGCGGTCGCCCTTTGCCGTCGTCGAGTCTGTGCCCACGCTCCCTGCCGGTTGGGAGGGGCAGTCCACTTGCGCCGATATCCACATTCATCCCAACGGGCAGTTCCTCTATGGCTCGAACCGGGGGCACGACAGCATCGTTGCCTACCGGATCGATGCCGAGACCGGGAAGCTGTCGCTGATCGGGCATACGCCCTCGGGCGGCCAGCAGCCGCGTAACTTTGCGCTTGATCCCAGCGGCCGTTTCCTCTATGCCGCCCACCAAAAGACCGGAAATGTGGTCGGCTTCCGCATCGATCCTGCCACGGGGGTGCTGACTCCCACCGGGTTCGAACTGAAGATCCCCACTCCGGTATGCGTCCGTTTTCTCACTGGGAATTAGAACATGTCTCTCTCTGTGCCAACTCTCGTGGTGCCGTTCGCCAACGAACGGGTGCCTGACGGCCACGTCGGCCTTGGTGGCTGCGTCGATGTCACTCGGCAGGACGACTACCTCTACGCGCTCCAGGGGCGCAGTCTGAAGATCCTCTCGCTTGCCGATCCTGCCCATCCTGAACTGGTAGGTATGTTGGGCGATCTGGGTAACCTGCGCCAGATTGCCGTGCGGGGGACAGCGGCGTTCATCACGGCCCGGGAGGACGGCCTGTTTGTGGTGGACGTGTCCGATCCGGCTTCGCCCCGGCTCATCACCCGCTACGATACGGTGGAGTTCGCGACCGGAATCGAGGTCCAGGATGGTTTCGCCTTCATCGCCTGCCGCTGGTTCGGCGTGGAGATCGTGGACGTGTCCAGTCCGGCGAATCCCCGGCATGTGGCGAATGTGCGGGTAGGGGAGGCGCAGTCCTGCGAGGTTTGTGACGGCTTTCTCTATGCCGGTGCCTGGGAGGAGCGCCGCGTGGCCATCTGCGACGTGCGCAACCCGGCGGCACCCCGGCAGGTGGCGACGGTTGCCCTTGGCGGGCGCGGCGACGGGGTCTGCGTGCGCGACGGGATTCTCTACGCGGCGACGGGCCACCACCAGCCCGGTTCCTCGCTCCGTACCGACGATCCGCGCTACGGCACCGGGAACGGCATGGATATCTTCGATGTGTCCGATCCGACCCATCCGCGCCACCTGTCCCGCGTGCAGTTGGACTGGCGGTTCTACTATGGCTGGCCCGACACCTGGCGGGTGAAGGTGGCCTTTCCCTATGCCTATCCCTCCCACACCTACAACGGCGTGTTCGTGCTCGATGTGTCCGACCCCTGCGCGCCCAAGGAACTGGCGCAGATTCGGATTCCGCTCTCTCCCGGCGATCCCTGTTACCGTGAACTCAGCATGGCTTCGAAGAACGGTCTCCGGCAGCCGCTTCTGCCCTTCGATCCGAAGGAGAAGCTCTACAGTCCGGTGTGTGGCTTGGTGGCCACCGATGGGATTCTCTATCTGGCGGGTCTCTTCTCCGGTCTGCATGTGTGCCAGAGCCCTGAGTTGGCCAGGCAGGAATCCGTTCCTAGCGGCCAACGGCTGGCGGGCGGGGGCGATTTCCACGCGGTGGATGTCGCGGCAATGGGGCGCAGCCTGCAGCCCTTCGTCAAGGGGGTGGCGCACTACCGTCCCGGCGGACAGGTCTACGCCGCCGTGGAGGAGAACGGGTTCGTCTACACCGCCTGCGGGACCGGCGGCATCGTGGTCCTGGACCAGGAACTCCGCCCGCTGGTCACCCATACCACCGCCGGATTCGCGCTGGATGTGCAGGTGGTTGGCGACGTCCTGTACGTGGCCGAGGGTTCCGCGGGGTTGGCCTGCTACCGGATCGATGGGGTCAAGATGGCGCTCTTGGGTAGATACCCGTGCAGTCAGCCTGTGCGGCAGGTACGGGTTACCCCGGACGGACGTCGTGCCGTGATCCAGGTGGGAGGTTCCGTCTACGAAGTGGTGGATGTGGCCGATGCCGCCAACCCTCGCCTGATCCGCACGGAGAAGGGGTGGGGTGGGCTGATCTACTACCGGCAGATGTGCAATGGATTCATCTCTGGCCGCTATACCTGTGGCACCTGGTGCGCGGGTCGGACCTTTATGCTGGACTGCGGCACCGACGAGCCGACGCCTCTGCCGGACGTGACTGGCGTCATGCCCGATATGGAGGCGGGCGGTTACTGTCCCTGTGGTCCCTACGCACTGGTGACCCGCGATGGCGGGTATTCCTACTACCGTCCCGGCGATCCAGACGAGGAACTGCCGGTCTACCGCCTCGCCGACGGCTCGACCTTCTATGGCAAGCCGACCTGTCACGGGAACCTTCTCGTGGCCTGCAACCGGATCAGCGGCGAGGTGACGGTGGTCGACATCTCCCGCCTGGCCGAACCCCGGCTTCTCGCGCGGTTCACCGTCAGCGGCAATCCGGACTGCGCCTCCATCGGCGAACATGCCATCCTTGTTCCGGCTGGCTACCAGGGGGTGTTCCGGCTGGCGCGGTAGGGACTGCCCGCTTGTCTATTGCGGCCCGCACCGTATGGTGCTAATCGGCCACCGCTTCCGTCGCCGTAAGAACCCACCCGGAGTACACCGTGAGAATCGCAGGTCTGGTTATGGTTCTCGCTTCCCTCGCCAGCTATGCCGAAGACAAGCCGCTGCCGCCCCATTCGTCGCTGCTGGCAAAGGGATATGTGGAATCCCTGGAACCAACGTCCACGGAGAAGGCCACGGTCGAGATCGTGGCGGTAACCGGCCAGCCCTTTGCCCAAGCGGTCCGGGTGACGAACCTCCAGCCGATGAAGCGATTCTTCGATCTCCAGTTGGCGGTGGTCTGCCCGCAGCCGGTGAAGAAGAAGGACGTGCTGCATGTGCGTTTCTACGCGCGGGGAACAGCGCCCGAGGACGAGACCGGGGAGGCCCAGGGACATATCTACTTCCAGAAGCATTCGCCCGACTGGGGCAAGATCCTGGCCAGCGATTTCCGGGCCGGACCGGACTGGCACCGCTATGACTTCCCTTTTGTTGCCGACCGCGACTTCAAAGCCGAAGAGGCTGCGCTTTGCTTCGGTCTGGGCTACGGCAAACAGACTATGGAGATCGGCGGCGTGGAGTTCCTGTGCATGGCGGCGGGGACGGCCCTGCATGATCTGCCCTGTACGCCCATCGCCTATCCGGGTTCCGATCCGGACGCCCCCTGGCGGGCCGAGGCCGCCGCCCGGATCGAGCAGTACCGCAAGGGCGATCTGACCGTCACGGTGGTGGATGCCCAGGGCACACCGGTACCGGGGGCCAAGGTCGAGGTGGCCATGACCCGCCACGCCTTCCAGTTCTCGTCGGTCATCAGCATTCCTCGGTTTGCCGCCGACGATCCGGCCCTGGACACGTACCGCCGCATGGTGCGGGAACTGTTCAACGCCACCGGCAACGAGAATGCTCTGAAGTGGCCGGCCTGGACGAGTGTAGCCGGTCACTACCGGCAGGAGACGACGATTTCCGTCCTCCGGGAGCTTCACGATGCTGGCTACTTCGTGCGGGGGCACGTGATGGTCTGGCCGAGTTGGCGCCAACTGCCGGGAGGCATCCAGAAGCTCAAAGACACGCCCGAGCAGGACCGTATCCCCCAACTGGTCCTCGACCATATCCGCGAGGTCGGCACCGCCACGCGGGACGTGGTGGACGAGTGGGATGTCATCAACGAGACCCGCGTCAATCACGACTTGATGGACCTCTTCGGCCGCGAGGTCATGATCGATTGGTTCAAGGCGGCGCGGGAGGTGCTGCCCACGCAGGATCTCTTCATCAACGACTATTCCATCCTCAACACCCCGCCTGGTTCGCCGAACCACGAGACCTATCTGGATACCATCCGCTTCCTGCAAGCGGGAGGCGCGCCCATCACTGGCGTAGGGTTCCAGAGCCATCTGGGCACGAATCTGCCCAATCCCGCCATGGTCTACCGGACCCTGGAGGAATTCGCTCCGCTCGGGCTCAAGATGCGGGTTACGGAATTCGACATCAACATCCTGGACGAGGATGCCCAGGCCCGGTACACGCGGGATTTCATGACGGTCCTGTTCAGCCATCCCAGCGTGGTGGGATTCCAGATGTGGGGATTCTGGGAGGGGGTCCACTGGAAGCCAGCCGGAGCCATGTACCGGAGGAACTGGGAGCCCAAACCCAACGCCGAAGCCTACCGCGACCTAGTCTTCCACCAGTGGTGGACCAAGGAGCAGGCCACGGCGGACGCCCAAGGTACCTGCACGGTGCGCGGCTACCTCGGTGAATACGCGGTCACGGTGGAGAGTGGCGGCAAGACCGTCACCGTGACCACCAAGCTGGCCCAACAAGGCACCCCCGTCACCGTCCAACTCCAGTAGGCTGCCACTCTCTCCGTTCCGGGGTTCTATTCGGCGGCCTTGACGCGCTCGTACTTGAGGTTGTCGAGGTAGAACACGGACTTGGTGGTGGCGTTGCTGAC
>QKCY01000408.1 GCA_003245525.1 Victivallales bacterium
TTGGCCGTGCCAGGTCCACCGCAACTACAGCGAGCGGAACCTCGGCTGCCGGAACCGCGTGGCCTCCGGGTTGGACTGGGCGTTCCAACTGGTGGAGGAGGCCATTGTTCTGGAGGACGACTGCGTCCCCCATCCCAGCTTCTTTCGTTTCTGCGAGGAACTGCTGGCACACTACCGCGACGAACCCCGGGTCATGTGCATCTCCGGGAGCAATTTCCAGAACGGCATCCGGCGCGGAAGCGGGAGCTATTACTTCTCCGTTTTCAACCACTGCTGGGGATGGGCCACGTGGCGGCGGGCTTGGTCGCAGTTCGATGTGAAGGCATCGTCGTGGCCAGCACTGCGGGAAGCCAACCTGCTTGCGGACCTGTTCTCCGATTCCAGCCATGCGGACTACTGGGCGCGGCGGTTCGAGCGGGTGTACAGCGGGCGGGCAGACACCTGGGACTTCCAGTGGACCCTCGCCTGTTGGGCGCAACAGGGATTGACCTGCACGCCGAACGCGAACCTCGTCGCCAACATCGGCTATGGTCCCGAGGCCACTCATACGATGCAGGGAGAGAACCCGGCCGAACTCTCGCACGAAATGGAGTTCCCCCTGCGCCATCCCGCGTCGGTCCGGCGAGACGTGGAGGCTGACATATACACGATGCAGCACCGTTTCCGGGTATCCGGAAGCGTGTTCCGGCGCCTGCTCCGCGCCTTCTGGCGGCGGTGAGACCGCGGCCAGGCACGCATTGAACCTGCACCCCGGCCTTGTCCTACCCGGACAGTAGTCCGGCCAGAGCCCGGATTCGGGCGGGCGGCAGTTCCGCCACCCGCCCGTACAGCACCAGGAAGCGGAGCCTCTCCCGCAGCGCGATGTGCGGGGGGCAGCTCTCGGCGAGTTGGCGCAGATTCCGCTCGCGGGCCCACTCCGGCATCTGGCGGTAGAACCGGACGTCGTCGCAGTCCACGATGCGCAGGCGCGAACTGGCCGCGTCGACAATCCAGTTGGCCGCCTTGAGGTCGGCATGGAAGCAGCCGCAGAGATGCAGGAAGGCGAGGGTGTCGGCCAAGGCCGCCAGCCAGAACCTCCGTTCGCCGGCTGCCGGACCGGTAGCCGCAACATAGTTGTGGAGGCAGGCCGTCCCCACATCCTCCTGGACCAGGTAGCCGACGCCGGAACTCCCCCTTACCCATGCCCGGCAACTGGCCACCTGCGGACTGAGGGAACGCGCCCGCGCCGTGTTCAGCCAACCGAGGCGGTCGGGCCGCCACAGCCAGCGCCGCTGCACCTCCCGGTATTCCTTCACGATATAGCTGCCACCAGGCACCCGGACCCGGGCGACCTGGCGCTTGCGGTCGTCCTTCAGCAGCTCGACCCGGGCGGAATCGCCCGCGCGATAGAGGGCAAGGGCCTCCCGGACGGCCCCGTCCTTGTCCGGACTGCCCGCCAGCAGCCAGTGCCCCGTTGCATCGACCTGCTCGCGGCAGACACTGCTCTTGCCGAGCAGCCGCCGTCGCCATCCTCCCCATTTGTCGCCGCGCAACTGTCCCCAGGCACGGACCAGAGCCGCCCATGCCTTCCGGGGAGCGTCGCCGGGAATCCGCCGGAGCAACCGCTCCCGCCGCAGCCGGGGAACTTCCACAAGCAGGGGGACCAGGAAGAACAGCAGGCGATGCCGACCGGCAGTGTCCAGATCGGGACGGAGGCGGACACCATAGAGATCGAGGAGGGCGAAGGTCGGCGTCGCCAGTTCGCCATCGACCATGATGTTGCCGGCATGCAGATCCGGGTGGTCCACCCCGGCCCGCACCAATCCGGCGACGAAATCGGCCAGGGCTTCCAGGAACTCCGTCCGGCCGCCGATCACCCCGGCCGTGATCGTTCTGCGCAAGTCGCGGCCGAGCAGTTCCTCCGTCGCCAGGACGCCACCGCGGGGGGTGGGGAGCCAGCCAAGGGGACGGACGGACGCCACGCCTGCCGAGCGGATGGCCTGCAACGCGAGGAACTCCTCTTTGGCCTTGCAGCGGAACCACGTCTTTGCCCAGTCGAAGAGGCTGCTGGCCACGTCCTCCTTGAGGTAGAGCGCAGGACCGCCCCCCGGGGGGGAACAGCGGTAGACCACCCGTCGCCGATTGCGCTTCACCTCCACCGCATCGCGGCGCCAGTCCCCGGACGCCAGGTACGTCCGCACACCCTCCGGCACATCGGCGCCAAAGGTCCAACGCTGGGGGGAACCGCCGCTCACGATGCCAACTCTTTCAGCAATTCCACCAACATGAGGCCATTGCGGCGGGCACAGAGATGGGACTCGGCGTGTTCCCGCCCGCACTCGCCCAGTTGCCGACGCAGTTCGCGATCCGCGATCAGCCTGGAAAGGGCAGCCACCCACTCCTGCGGTTGGTGACCTACGGCAATGCTGTTCGCCGACGTGCAGATCTCCGCCGTGGCTCCAAGGACGTTCCCGACCACCGGCACGCCGCAGGCCAGGTACTGGATGCACTTGATCGGCGACTTCCCGCGCGAATGCTCCTCGTCCACCAATGGCAGGAGCCCGATGTCGAGACCACGGGTGAAGTCCGGTTCGGTTCCCGGCGCCCAGGGGACATGCCGGAAAGGCACCGGCAGTACCGGGCGCTTGCCGGAATAGATCCGGAACTCCACCTCGGGATGGCGGCGTTGCACCTCGGCCAGGACAGGCCCTAGCCCCTCGACGAGAGGGACGTTCACCGGCGCTCCGGCCCAGCCGATCGTAACCGGCCCATCGGCACGCCGCTCGGCAGGGCTCCACGTGCCGAGATCAAGCCCCATGGGAATCACCTCGACCCGGCGGGCATACTGCCGGGCATACTGCGCCAGATGCTCGTTCGCCGTCACGGTCACCCGGCTGCGGCGCAACCAGTACCGCATCCGCGACTCCACGCGCAAACGGGCAAGCAGGCCGTGGGGGGGGCCGGGACGGGTATAGATCGCGTCGTCGAAATCGAAGAGAACCCGATCGGTCCGCCGCCAGATCTCGTACCGCAGGCGGAGGCCCAGCAGGCATTTCTGATTGATCACCACGTCGGCTGCGCGCAGTTTGGCCTGGAGTTCCGCCAGGGGGGCACGCCGATGGACCAGTTCCAGTTCCAGACCGTTCTCGGCCAGCAACTGCCGGTACTGATGGACCCGGTACTTAGTGCTGCCGGTCTCGGGATCGGCAATCGTGATGGCCAGAACAGCAGTCATGGAATCCGCAGACATCGTGGCTTTCGGTCACTGGGGGAGGCAACGCCCGGGAGGAGCAAAGCCGACCTCCACCAGCGGGCACGCCACTTCGCCGCGTCACGGACAGACACTCCGGCGAATGAAGCACTATACCGGCATTTGCCCCGGAACAGAAGACGCCCGGCCTGCGAAGCGCGCAGTTTTGCGGAGAGCAACTGCCGTGCCAAGCACAGGGCACCGCTTCGTCCGGCACCGCCTTAGCGGGTCTGCCCGGACGGGGGCCGTCCTCCCGCGCTAGACCAACGCCGCCTTCTCTGCCCAGTCGGCGTGCAAGACAAGGCCGTCGTCCTGCAGCCGCATCCCGATCTGCGCCAGGTAGGCATTTACCTGCGGGTGATGCGCCACCCGCTCCTGGACCGCCACGTCGAGATCGGTCCGCCACCGCTGGTCGTGGAACTTGCCGCCCTCCGGAGGCTTCATGTAGCGGGCCTTCTGGGAGCCATGGTGCGTGAAGTTCCAGTACCCGAGTTGGGAAGGCTCGTACTGGTGGCCGAGCCAGCCCATGATGTCGCCGACCACTCGGTCCGGGAACTGCACGAGTTCGCGGTAGGCCACCAGACGATGCGACAGTTGGTGCCGGTTCAGGAACGTGGTGATCTCCCGGTTCTGCATGACCCATTTGTGGGCATACACGTTGTCCTCGGGGCCAGAGAGAATGTCGAAGGCGTGAGGCAACAGCCGACGGGCCGTGCGCAGGCGGGTCTTCAGTACCTCGCCCCGCTCCTTGCAGGTTAGCGCCCACCGGCGCACCAGCGCCCGGGGATCGCGGACCAGATGGAGGAAACGGAGATCGTAGTCGCCGAGACCGAGAAAGCGCTGGGCCCAATCCGGTTTCTTGGAGTTGTCCACCACCGTCGCGACATCCGGCGAGTAGCTGCCCACATTCTGGAACACCCGGTCGAACAATGCGTGGTCGGAGGCTCCGTAGACCCCCGAGAACACCGGGCACTCCGCGTCGCTCGGACAAATGTCGCAGGCCCGACGGCTCAGCCTGTCCGGCGAGCGGCGGTACCGATGGAACTCACCGAGGGAGAGACAACGGCTATGGCTACTCACTTGCAGGGCCAGGAAATGCGAACCTGCATAGTTGGTGGAAAGAACAAAGACAATCTGACGTTTCACAACATGGGCTCCGCTCGCCGTCCTCCGTCGACGTCAGCAGAATCTGCGGCGGCCGGTGCAGAGGATACGCTTATACTTGCTCGAATCATCTGCCTTCCTGGCAGCATGGACAGCCACCGAAGCGCCCCTGTTTCATTTTACCAGAAAACCACCTCCCGTACAACAGCAACTGCCGCCCCCTCCCGCAGATTGTGGCGAAATCCGGAATCGGGGCAGGCGGATGCTCCAGCCCGGCCGCCCTTCCCGCCGCCCCGGCCAGCCCCGCGCTGGAGGCCGAACCCCCTCTACACGAGGGCCAGACGGGCCTGGCGGGAAAGCCTGCGCCCCCGGTAGCCCGCGACCGCGCGCAACAGCCCTTCGGGATCGGCCCCGGTCGCCAGGACAACGCGGCACAGCCACTCGCCCAGCACGTCCTCCGGCAACAGGCTCGCGACCGAATCCGCAAAGTACGCCACCATGAAGCAGAAGCTGTTCAGGGACGGCGCGGGATCGAACCGGGCATACATGAAATCGATGATCTGGGCTTCCGGCCGGGCGCCCGTGGGCAAGAGGATGTGCTTGCCGTCCAGATCGATATGGTTGCAGCCCGCAGCGTGGAGTTGTAGGAGGGCGGTGTGCGCACAGGCCAACGCCGCATCGCGTTCGGCGGAGCTGGCTGGCTTCTCCAGCGCGTCCCGCACGCTTCGGGCGGGGGCAAGATCCTCCATTATCAGCGCCGTGTTGGTCACCGCCAGACCACCCAGCCGTCGCTCCACATAGCCATGGACCATGGGAACTGGCAACCCCCGTTCGCGGGCCGTGGCCATCTGCACCAACTCCATGGGACCATAGCGGCGGTAGCGGCCGAGCAGGGCTTGGCGGACCCGCCGCATCGGGAATGCTTTGACCACCACCGAGGCCGGCCCGGCCGCCAGACCATCCAGGCGCGGCAGCCGCACGACCAAACGGTTCGCTGCCCGCTTCAGGACGGTGCCATGGGGCGGAATCCGGCAGGCGCGGACCATCTCGTCCACGTCTGCCGCCCATGGCTGCCACGATTCGTCCGCCAACCACCAACGCACGCCCGGCCCCGTGGATAGCCGGTACGGGAGATAGCGTTCGGGGAGAAAGGGCCGTTCCATCGCCGCCTTGCGGGAATCGCCACGTCCCCGCCGACTTGGCGGGTTCCTCATGTGGGAGGAAGATAGTATAGCGTGGGTCCCGGCAGAGGCCAGGCCGGGGCTTAGCGGCTGGCGGCTGACCAGTCGAAGCCGGCGCGAGCCACCACGAAATGGGGGTTGAGGAGGTCGGGCTTGTTGTAGACCACCGGCAGGCCGTCCGCGTAGCGGCAGACCGTGCCGCCCGCACCGAGCACCACGGCATGCGCCGCCGCCGTGTCCCACTCGCAGGTGGGGGCCAGACGGGGATAGACATCGGCGCTGCCCTCCGCCACGAGACAGAGCTTGAGGGAACTGCCGCTGGAGACCAAGTCGACGTTGGCGTACCCGGCCCCGATCCGGGCGATGAACGCCTCGGTTTCCTCATTGAGGTGGGAGCGCGAGGCCACCACCCGCAAGGTGTCGGCGGAACCGCTTCCGGGCAGAGGCAGACGGGTCCAGCCAGCGGTCACCCCCGCGGCCAGAGCCGCGCGGTCCCCCGTGGTCCGGAACGCGCCCAGGCCGGGTCCGCCCGCATGGCAGACACCGGTGACCGGGGTGTAGACGACGCCGAACACCGGCACCCCGTTCGCCACCAGCGCGATGTTCACCGTGAACTCGCCATTACGCTTGATGAACTCCTTGGTGCCGTCCAGGGGGTCCACCAGCCAGAACGGGCCCCAATCCGCCCGCTCCGCGTAGGTTGCCTGGCGGCTTTCCTCGGAGAGGATGGGAAAGGGGGAGCCAGCCCGGAGCGCCGGGCCGATCACCGCCTGGGAGGCCAAGTCCGCCTCGGTCAACGGCGAGTGGTCAGCCTTCTCCTGCACGACGAAGTCGCGCTGGTAGACCGCCAGGATGGCTTGGCCCGCATCGTAGGCGGCCAGCACGGCAAGGGGCAAGTACTCGGCAAAGGGCATCGGGTCCACTTCCGTTGGAATTACCATTCGAGCACACCCCGCACCGCGCGCAACACATCGTCGGCCCCGGGCAGGATGAACTTCTCCAGTTCGATCGAGGAGGCGATAGGCACGTCGGCCGCGCCGACCCGCCGGATCGGCGCTTCGAGGGCGTCCAGACAGTGCTCGGCCACCAGGGCGGAGACCTCGGCTCCCACCCCGCCAGTCACGCAGGCCTCTTCCACGATCACCAACCGCCCGGTCTTGCGCACCGAGGCGAAGATCGTCTCGCGGTCCAGGGGCTGCAGGCTCACCAGATCCACCACCTCCAGGCTGATGCCCCGCGGCAGCAGGGCTTCGCGGAGGGCCAGGCAGATGGGGACCATGGCCGAATAGGCCACCACGGTCACCTGTTCGCCCGGCGTCACCACCGCTTTCTCCAAGGGCAGCACGTACTCGCCTTCCGGCACGGGACCGCGCTGGGGATAGAGGCGCTTGTTCTCGATGAAGACCACCGGGTTGGGATCGCGGATCGCGCTCTTCAGCAGGCCCTTCACCTGGGCGGCGCTCGACGGGGCCACGACCTTGATGCCGGGGACGCCGACGAACAGGTTGCTCAGCATCTGGGAATGGCTCGGGCCATACCCCCCCTTGGCCCCGCCCGGCGTCCGCACCACCAGGGGAATGCTCACCTGGCCATTGTACATGTAGTGGAGCTTGCCGGCCGAGTTGAGGATCTGGTCGAGGGCCAGGGCGATGAAGTCCATGAACATGATCTCCACCACCGGCCGCAGGCCCAGCATCGCCGCCCCCACCGCCATGCCCACGAAGCTGTTCTCGGAGATGGGCGTCTCCTGGATGCGCCGGGGGCCGTACTTCTCGAACAGCCCGCGGGTCACCCCAAAGGCCCCGCCGTAGAGGCCGATGTCCTCGCCAATCAGGGCCACGTTCGGGTCGCGGGCGAGTTCCTCATCGAGGGCCTCGTTGACCGCCTTGGAGTAGAAGATTTGGCGCAGTTCCTCAGGCATAGACACCTCCCAGCGCGTGGTCGCGGTCGCCGGTCGGTGCCGCGAGCGCCCGTTCCACCACCGCCGCCATTTCCTGGTGGGCTTCCTCCCGTAGTCGGGTAATCTCGGCCTCGGCAGCCCCCCGGTCGCGCAGGGACTGCGCGGCCACGGTCAGGCAGTCGCGCTCGCCCCAGGTGGCCTCTTCCTCGCGCGTGCGGTACACGCGCGGATCATTCTTGGAGTGCCCGCAGAAGCGGTAGGTCATCAGTTCCAGCAGGGCAGGTCCTTCCCCCGCCCGGACCCGCTCGGCCATGGCCTGGGTAGCCTGCATGACGGCGACCACGTCCATGCCGTCCACGGTCTGTCCGGGCATCGAGTAGGCGACCGCGCGGTCGGCCACGTGGGGCACCGCGACGGAACTGGCGGCCGGATTGCTCATGCCGTAGCCGTTGTTCTCGCAGACGAAGAGCACCGGCAGCTTGCCGAGCGCCGCCATGTTCAGCGATTCATGGAACGTGCCCTGGTTGCTCGCCCCGTCGCCGAAGAAGACCACGACAATCTCGTCGCGGCCCTGGTAACGGAGTGCCCAGGCCGCGCCGGTCCCGATGGGGATGCCCCCGCCGGTGATCCCGTTGGTGCCCAGGAAATGGAGGTCCATCGCGCACATGTGCTGGGAGCCGCCGCGGCCCCCGCAGTAGCCGTCCGTGCGGCCCAGCAGTTCCGCCATCACCCGGTAGGGATCGAGTCCCCGCGCGAGCAGATGGCCGTGCCCCCGGTGGTTGGAGACCAGCCAGTCCGTCTCCCGCAGCGCCCCCACCACGCCCACCGCGCAGGCCTCCTGGCCGATGCAGAAATGGGAGGTGCCCCCGAGCAGATTCCGCGTGAACAGATCGCCGAGCGCTTCCTCGAACTCCCGAATGCGCAACATTCGGCGGAAACACGCGGCCAATTGGTCCGACGTCAGGCCTTCGGCCCGCAAACGTGCCAGCATGATGGTCTACCTGTGAGTTACGGCGAGAGAGAGGTACTATACCCAGACGCAGGGGGAACGCACATCATTGGGGGCGCGAGGCCAGATTCCGTGTATAGTAGTGGGCTCCCGGCAGGGTGCCGGGCACTGTTACGACCACGGAACACGACAGCATGGGCACTACACACCAGGACGGCATTCTCGGCTGGGCGGAACACCATCCGCGCCTGGCGGATGCCGCGTGCCTCCTGCTTATCGTCCTCTTTGCCGTTTTCATCCGTATCGTCCACGTGGGCGAGTACGCGCTCACTCCCCTGGGCACCACCGCCGTCGGCGCCGACGTGGCCGAGTACGACACCCTGGCCCGGCACCTGCTGATGGGTGCCACCAGCGGGGCCCAGGTGGCGGCCCACGCCCCGCTCTACCCCCGTTTTCTGGCCTTCCTCTACCGCTTGGTCGGTCCGGTCCTGCCAGCCGTGCGCAACCTCCAGGCCCTGCTGGACGTCATGGCCATGAGCCTGGTCTGGATCGCGGTCCGCCGCCTCTGGGGCCGCCGGCCGGCCTGCCTGGCCGGGCTGATCTGGGCCACGTACCTGCCCTTGGTCTACTACTCCGCCGAACTCTATGCGGAGGGGCTGCTGGTCTTCCTGCTCTCCGCGAGTTTCTTCCTTTGGTCCTTCGCGCCCGCCGCGCGTCGGCTCCGGCCGGCCCTGCTGGTCATGATCGGGCTCTGCCTCGGCCTGGCCGCGATCACCCATCCCCTGAGCCTGCTCTTCGGGGTGGCCGCGGCGGCCGTCGGCCCGCTGTTCACCTGGCCGGCCTTGGACCGCCGGGGCAAGCTGGCCGCCTCGGGCTGGCTGGCCCTGGGTCTGCTGGTTCCCGTGGTCGTGGCGTCCTGGCACAGTTCCAGCCAGTCGGGCAGCCCTCTCCTGGTCCAGGACCGCGCCGGCTTCAACTTCTACCTCGGCAACAACCCCGACGCGGACGGGACGCCCTACCTGCCCCCCGGTCCGGACTACGAGCAGTTGCTCGCCTGGCCGGCCCGGGAGGGCGTCATCCAAGGCACCCAGGGGTTCTTTGTCCGCCAGGCCCTGGGCTTTGCCTTGCACCATCCCCTCCGGGAACTCGGCCTGGTGGCCCGCAAGCTCGCCTTCACCTGGAACGCGCACGAAATCGCCAGCGGTTCCGACCTCCCGGAACTACAGCTCCTTACCCCCCTCATGCGCCTGCCCTTTCCCCGTTTTGGCTGGGTGGCCCCGCTGGCCCTGCTCGGCTTCTGGCTCCGCCGCCACGACCGCCGGATCTGGCTCTGGGCCCTGCTTCCCGCCGCCTACACCGTGGCCCTGGCCGTGTTTCTCACCTGCGGGCGCTACCGCCTCCCCATGGTCCCCGCCCTCATCGTTCTCGCCGCCCTCGCCCTCGATTCCCTCGTCGTCGCGTCCCAGCAGCGCGACGTGCTAGTCTGGCGCCTGGCGACCGCGATCCTCCTCGCCGGTCTCTTCGCCGTCCATCTGGTCCGCCCCCCCGTCCCGCGCGACAGCGCCGCGCGCAGTTGGCTGCTGATCGCCGAGGCCAACTGGCGGCTCTACGCCCAGGGCGGCGGCGACGAGCGCGTCCGCCAGAGCCACCTTGCCGGGGCCGCGCAAATGGTGGACGAAGCCGCCAAGCTCGCGCCGGACCTCCCGGGGGTCCACCACCTGCGCGGCCTCTGCCTGGCGGCCCAGGGCGAGCCCCAGCAGGCCCTCGTTGAACTGGCCGCCGCCCGCGACCTCCGCCCCAACGACCCGCAAGTGCTCGTCAACTATGTCCTCACCCTGGCCGAGACCGGGGACCGCAAGGGGGCCGAGACCCTGCTCCGCCAAGCCCTGGACGCCAATCCCGACCAGGCCTCCTTCTGGTACGAGCTCGGGGTCTTCGCCGAGGAGGACGGCGATGCCGCCCGCGCCGAGGACGCCTACCTCCATACCGTCGATCTCGACCCCACCCACGCCAGCGCCCTGCTCAACTTGGCCGTCTTCCACCACCGGGTCGGCGACCGCGAGACCGCCGAAGTCCTCTACCGCCGGGTCCTCCTCCTCGCCCCCCGCAAGGCCCGCGCCCAGTTCGGCCTCGCCGTCCTGCTCACCGAAATGGGCCGCGGACCGGCCGCCTACCCCCATTTCGAGGCCGCCGTGGCCAACGAACCCGGCAACCCCGCCTTCTGGACCGTCTACCAGCAGGTGCTCGCCGAAGCGGGACAGACCGAGCGCGCCCAAGTCGTGCCCGAACGCGCCCGCCGCGCCACCGCGCCACCCCCTCCCGCCACGCCTCCGGAGGCGCCATGAAAAAAACCATCAGCCCACACTCGCAAAGCGCGTTGCGCACCAGTATATTCTGTTTCTCGTGTCTCTGTGCAGCCTTGATCTGCGCCCAAGAGCCAACGGTGTCCCCCGTCTTCGACGTGGGTATCCAGCTCAAGGAAACGCAGGTCGCGCTGAGCGCCGAGAAGGAGCGTACGGCCGAGCTCGAACAAGCGAACGCCAAGCTCCGGAAGGAACTCGAGCAACTGCGCAGTCGGTATGCGGACCTCTACCTCCGCAGCCAACAACAGAGACTCGAAGAACAAGATTTGGATCTCCGGGTTGCGCACCTGCTGACAGACCACCGCGAACTAGACGCGGGCCTAGCTTTGGCTAGGGCTGTCAGAGCCCTGCGCGAGGCGGGCTCCACCCAGCGGCAACTACAAACCGCTGTCGAGGAGTTCGGCATCTACCTCGCTTCAGTGCTGGAGGTGTTGCAGCCCAGTGACACGCTCAAAAGCCAGATTGAAAGTCGCTACCAAGCGGTGCACCGCGCCGCCGAGGCGACCAAAAACCCACTGTCGCAAGTAGTCGCCAGGCGAGGCAGTGCCAATCCAGCCGAACGTGTCTACCGCATACTCACCCTGAATGACGAACTTCATGTCGCAGTCCTGGACGCCGGCGAGAACGACGGTGTCCGACCCGGAGCCAACTGGCATGTGCTGATCGACGGCCAGAGCACCGCGGACCTGAAGATTCTGGAAACCCGAACCAACGTCAGCGCCGCCCTCATTCTACGTGGAAATCTCAGCGATATAGGTCCCGGGAGCGTCGTCGCTCCCGAGTAAGTACAAAGCAGCAAGAGGTGCCCGGTCCCCCACGCCGACAACCGGCCGCAGGGACCACAAGAACAACCATGGAAGCACGAGCCATCACCAAGTACGTGCGCATCGCTCCTGCCAAGGCGCGACAGGTGGCCCGGCTGATCCAGGGAAAGCCTGCGACGGAGGCGATCGCCCTCGTCCAGCACATTCCCCGGAAAGCCGCCCGCCTCATTGGCAAGACGTTGCGCAGTGCCGTGGCCAACGCCGAGAACGCCGAGCGCGACAGCGCCAGCGTCGACCAGCTCACCGTCAAGGAAGCGGTCATCGGCGAGGGTCCCACGATCAAGCGTTTCCGCCCCAAGGCCCGCGGTATGGCCGGTCGGATCCGCAAGCGCACCAGCCACATCCGCATCGTGGTCAGTGACGAGCGCCAAGCATAGGGAGTGAACCGTGGGCCAAAAAGTCAACCCTATCGGCTTCCGTATTCCGGTCACTAAGGACTGGAGATCGCGGTGGTTCGCACGCAAGGCCGATTTCGGTCCCTTGCTGCACGAGGACCTTCGCATCCGCTCGTTCGTCAAGGACGAGCTTCGTAACGCCGCCGTGTCCAAGGTCACCATCGAGCGCTTCGCGAAGCGCCTCCGCGTGACCGTCTTCTCCGGCCGTCCCGGCCTCGTCATCGGGCGCAAGGGCGCCGAGATCGAGCGCCTCAAGGGCGAAATCGCCAAGCGCGCCGCCGGCAAGGAAGTCTACCTGGACATCAAGGAAGTGCGTACCCCCGAGGTCGACGCCCAGCTCGTCGCCGAAAGCGTCGCGCAACAGCTCGAACGCCGGGTGAACTTCCGCCGGGCCATGAAGCGGGCTCTCCAGACCGCCATGGACCTCGGTGCCGAAGGCATCCGCATCCGCGTGGCCGGCCGCCTCAACGGCGCCGAACTGGCCCGCACCGAGCAGTACCGCGACGGCAAGGTGCCGCTGCACACGCTCCGCGCGAACGTCGACTATGGATTCACCGAAGCCCACACTCTCGCCGGGCTGATCGGTGTCAAAGTTTGGATCTGCAAGCCCCAGGATTGGGAGGATAAGCAAAATGCCTCTGATGCCAAAACGCGTAAAGCACCGCAAGGTGCAAAGAGGGTCCCGCGGCGGCAACGCGACGCGGAATAACCAGCTCGATTTCGGCGAATTCGGCTTGCAGATCCTGGAGCGCGGCAAAGTTACCGCCAACCAGATCGAAGCGGCCCGTGTGGCGGCCACCCGCCACATGCAGCGTCGCGGCAAGCTCTGGATCCGGCTCTTCCCGGACAAGCCCATCACCAAGAAGCCCTTGGAAACCCGTATGGGTAAGGGCAAGGGCAATCCCGAGGGCTGGGTCTCCGTGGTCAAGCCGGGCAACATGCTGATCGAGATCAGCGGCTGCACCGAGACCACCGCCCGCGAAGCCCTGGCCCGTGCCGCCAGCAAGGTGCCTTACCGTTGCCGTTTCCTGTCCCGCCACCATTCGGCGTGACGCACCCAGCCGTACCCAAGGAGATGACCGCATGAAAGCCGCGGAAATCCGAGAACTGACTGCCGAAGAGCTGGCTCTGCGCGCCGAGGAATGCCGCCGCGAGACCCTGAATCTGCGCCTCCAGGCCCAGACCGGACAACTCGAGAATTCGGCGAGATTCCAGATCGTGCGCAGGGACCTGGCCCGGCTCCAAACCGAAATCACCGCCCGCAAGCGGTCGAATTGACGGAAGGCCACCGAGCATGACCGAGGAAACTACCAGCAAGCGCAATCTGCGCAAGACTCGCACGGGCACCGTCGTGAGCGACCGCCAGGACAAGACCCTGGTCGTCAAGGTCGAGCGGCGCGCCGCCCATCCGCGCTACCACAAGGTGGTAACGCACTCCAAGAAGTACTATGCCCACGACGAGAACAACGAGGCTCGTGTCGGCGACGTGGTCGAGATCATGGAGACCCGCCCGCTCAGCAAGCTGAAGCGCTGGCGCCTGGTGTCCATCGTCCGGCGCGCGGCGGTCGACGAATAGGAGAGTTGCCCCATGATTCAGATGCAGAGCAGTCTAGATGTGGCCGACAACTCCGGCGCCCGCCGGCTCGTCGCCATTCGCGTGCTCGGGCAACGCAAGACCTACGCCGGTATCGGTGACGTGATCCGCGCCAGTGTCAAGGAAGCCCAGCCTCGCGGCCTCGTCCGCAAGGGCGATGTCGTCCGCGCCGTCGTTGTCCGCACCCGTGCTGACATCCGCCGGCCCGACGGCTCCTATCTCCGCTTCGACCGGAACGCCGCCGTCATCATCGACGATGCCGGGAACCCCCGTGGTACCCGCATTTTTGGTCCTGTGGCCCGCGAACTCCGCGAGAAGAACTTCATGAAGATCCTGTCGCTTGCTCCGGAGGTGCTGTGATGGCGAAATCACGGGTCAAGAAAGACGATACGGTCGTGGTCATCAGCGGCTCCGAGAAGGGGCGCCGGGGGAAGGTCCTCCGGGTTGACCGCGAGAAGCAGTTGGTGGTGGTCGAGGGCATCAATGTCCGCAAGAAGACCCAGCGCCGTTCCCAGGCCCATCCCGAGGGCGGCATTCTGGATCTCCCGTGCCCCATCCACATCTCCAACGTGATGGCCGCCGACCGCTACGACGCCCGGCGCGGGGAAGCTGCCAAAGCGGCTCCCCAGAGCTAAGGCGAGGTGCTGAGCATGATTACGAGCAGTCTATACGACCACTATAAGGAGCAGGTGCTGCCGCAGTTGATGAAGACTCGCGGCTACAAGAACCTGCTCCAGGCCCCCCGCCTGGTGAAAATCGTGGTGAACACGGGTGTCAGCACGGACAAGGACCGCGAGGTCCTCAACTCCGCCGTCGCCACCCTGGCCGCCATTACCGGCCAGAAGCCGGTCATCACCAAGGCCCGCAAGAGTATCTCCAACTTCAAGTTGCGCGAAGGCATGTCGGTGGGGGCCTGTGTGACCCTGCGCCGCGGTGCCATGTTCAACTTCCTCTACCGGCTCGTCAACGTGGCTCTGCCCCGCGTCCGCGACTTCCGCGGCGTGTCCCCGAAGGCTTTCGACGGGGCGGGCAACTACAGTTTCGGGCTGACCGATCAGAGCGTGTTCACCGAGGTCGATCTCGACAAGATCAAGCACACGCTCGGCATGAACATCACGGTCGTAACCACCGCCAAGACGGATGACGAGGCGCGCGAACTGCTCGCGCTGCTCGGCATGCCGTTCGCGAACTAGGGGAGACGGAGCTATGGCGAAGAAGTCTCTAGTCGTCAAATCGCAGAAGACGCCGAAGTTCTCCTCCCGGCGCTACACCCGTTGCGCCCGGTGCGGTCGCCCGCGCGCCTACATCCGCAAGTTTCAGCTCTGCCGCATCTGCTTCCGGGAACTGGCCAGCACTGGCCAGATCCCGGGCGTGATGAAGGCCAGTTGGTAAAGGAGACCTGCCATGAGTATGAGCGATCCCATTGCCGACATGCTGACGCGCATCCGCAACGCCGGCCGGGCCGGCCTCGCCGAGACCACCATGCCCTCCTCCAAGCTGAAGGCGGCCATGGCGGAAGTCCTCACCGAAGCCGGCTATCTCGCCGGTTTCTCCACCGCCACGCTGTCCCACGGGGGCACCGAGCTGACTGTGCAATTGAAGTACGTCGGCAAGGACCGCGCCCCGGTCATCGAGGGCATCGAGCGCATCAGCAAACCCTCCCGTCGCGTCTACGCCGGCGCCGGGGAGATCCCCCGCGTCCTTGGTGGCCTCGGCATCGCCGTGCTGTCCACCTCCCAGGGGGTCATGACGGGTCGGGCCGCGCGTCAGAAGAACATCGGCGGCGAGGTCCTCTGCTACATCTGGTAGCGCAGGTCCCCGCCTAGCATTAAGGAATCTAGCCATGTCCCGCATGGGCAAGATGCCGATCCAAATCGACAAACAGGTCAAGGTCGAGATCGCCGGCGCCAAGGTGACCGTCACCGGTCCCAAGGGCACCCTCACCTTCGACGTCCCCAAGCCCATCTCGGTGGCGCTCGAGGACAGCACCCTGACCGTCGCCCGCGAGGGCGAGACCCGCGACGCCAAGGCCAAGCACGGCATGGTCCGCAGCATTCTGGCCAGCCATGTCACGGGCGTCTCCCAGGGCTTCACCCGCACGCTCGAGATCCAGGGCGTCGGCTACCGCGGCCAGCTCAGCGGCCGCAAGCTGACCCTCAACCTCGGCTACTCCAACCCCGTCGAGTACGACGTCCCGGAAGGGGTCACGGCGACCATGCCCGACCCCACCCACATCGTCCTCCAGGGCATCGACAAGCAGCTCGTCGGCCAGATCGCCGCCAACATCCGTAGCTTCCGCGCTCCCGATGCCTACAAGGGCAAGGGCGTCCGCTACGCCGGCGAACAGATCTCGCTCAAGGAAGGCAAGACGGTCTAGGGCCGCAATGCCCTGGGCAATAGGGAGTTCAAGGTTCGATGAGCATTATCAGCAAAAAAGAGGCACGCGTCCGCCGCCACCGGCGTCTGCGCCACCGGATCTCCGGCAGCGCCGAAATGCCGCGGATGTGCGTTTGCCGCACGGCCAAGCACCTGTATGTGCAGTTGGTCGACGACGAGGCCCAGACCACCATCCTGTCCGGCTCCACCCTGGCGGCCGACTTCCGGGAAGCGGGTCTCCGGGCCAACGCCCAGGGGGCTGCCGCCCTCGGCAAGCAGGTTGCGGAGAAGGCCCTCGCGGCCAACATCACCAAGGTCGTCTTCGACCGCGGCGGATTCCGCTACCATGGGCGCATCAAGGCCCTGGCCGACGCTGCCCGCGAGGCCGGACTGAAGTTCTAGGTGTCGCGACACCATCACGAGTCAAGGGAGTTGTACCGTGGCACAGTATAAGAAACAACCCGAAGCCGCCCCCCAGGAGGCGCCGGAGTTTGAAGAGCGGGTCGTCTGCATCAACCGCTGTAGCAAGGTGGTGAAGGGCGGCCGCAACTTCCACTTCAGCGCGCTCGTGGTCGTGGGCGACCGCAAGGGCCGCGTGGGCATCGGCTTCGGCAAGGCCAACGAAGTTGCCGACGCGATCCGCAAGGGTGGCGAGCTGGCCCGCAAGGCCATGGCCCCCATCCCCATGCGGGGCACCACGCTGACCCACGCCATCAGCCTTCGCGCCGGCGCGGCCCGCATCATGATGCGTCCCGCCTCCGAAGGTACCGGCATCATCGCCGGCGGCGGCATGCGCGCGGTCCTCGAGCTGGCCGGCGTCAAGGACGTGCTGGCCAAGTCCATGGGGTCCAAGAACCCGGTGAACGTGGTGAAGACCACCATGCGGGCTCTCTCCATGCTGCGCACCAAGGAGCATGTCCTGGCCAAGCGCGACCTGGCCGCGCTGTGATTTCACCCCTTCCGTCCCAGCGAGGATACCGATGAGACTGCACGAACTGCAAAACACCTTCAAGCGCAAGCCCCGCAAGCGGGTCGGGCGCGGCGACGGCTCCGGCAACGGCCGCACGGCCGGGCGCGGCGACAAGGGCCAGGGGGCCCGCGCCGGCTCGAACCGCCGGCTCCAGTTCGAGGGCGGCCAGATTCCGCTCTTCCGTCGCCTCCCCAAGCGCGGCTTCAAGAACCCCAACCACCTCGACTACACCGTGGTCAACGTCAGCTACCTGGAGAACACGTTCCAGGCCGGCGACCAAGTGACCAAGGACGTGCTCAAGGAGCGGGGTCTCCTCAGCAAGACCGACGCCCTGGTCAAGATCCTGGGCGACGGCGAGCTGACCAAGTCCCTGACCGTCACCGCGGACAAGTTCTCCGGCAGCGCTCGCGCCAAGATCGAGGCGGCCGGCGGCACCTGTCAAGAGCTCTGACCTTCGCGCCGCTGGTTCCGCCCCCCGGGAATGTCCCCGCACGGGGGGCGGAAGCCCTCGAACTATCGGGTACCATGAGGGAGCCTGTTGATGCTTTCCGCTTATCTCAACAGTTGGAAGATTCCCGAACTTCGCAAGCGTATCGTCTTCACGTTCGGGATCATCCTTCTTTGCCGGGTCACGGCGAACATTCCCTGTCCGGGGGTTGACGCGAACGCTCTTGCCAGCATCTTCGGTTCGAAGGGCGGCGGCAACGGCGTGATGGACATGTTCAACCTCTTCAGCGGCGGCGCGTTGCAGAAGTTCGCCGTGGGTGCCCTGGGCATCATGCCCTACATCTCCGCCTCGATCATCATGCAGCTCCTCACCCCGGTCGTTCCCACCCTCGAGAAGATGGTGCGCGAAGGGGAGGCGGGCCGCCAGAAGTACAACCAGCTCACGCGCTACGCGACGGTCGGCATCTGCATCATCCAGGGCACGATCTTCGCCAAGGCGATGAGCGACCCCAGCCGCTTCGGCATCGGCGACCATGCCAGCGTGGTGGAGAATCCGGGCCTGTGGTTCACGGTCAGCACGGTCATCACCCTGACCGCGGGCGCCCTGTTCCTGATGTGGCTCGGCGAGATGATCACCGAGCGCGGCATCGGCAACGGTGCGTCGCTGATCATCACCGTCAACATCCTGGCCCGTCTGCCCGGCTCGATGGCCACCCTCTACAACTACCTGCGTTCCGACGCGGGTGCGGACTGGGGCTTCTTCGGCATCCGCGTGATCGGTCTGCTGGCCATGTTCCTGCTGGTCTGCGCCGCCACGGTGGCCCTGATCCAGGGCATGCGCCGCATCCCCATCCGCTACGCCAAGCGTTCGGCCGGACGGGGTGGCGTGGCCGCCGGTTCCACGAGCTATCTGCCCCTGCGGGTGAACTATGCGGGCGTCATGCCGATCATCTTCGGCGGCGCCATCATGATGTTCCCCGGCCTGGTCAGCCGCCTGGCGGCCAGCAGGGAATGGTGGCCGAGCAACGTCTGGAACTGGATTGCCCAGGTGATGTCGTACGGCAACTCGGGCTACGTGATCTGCTACGGGGCGCTGATTCTGGCCTTCGCCTTCTTCTGGGTGGCCAACCAGTTCAACCCGATCCAGATCGCCGACGACCTCCAGAAGCGCGGCGGCTACGTGCCGGGCATCCGCCCCGGCAACCCCACCGCCGACTATCTGGACCACACCATGACGCGCCTGACGGTGGCCGGTGCCACCTTCCTGCTCTTCCTGGCCATCCTGCCCATGTTTCTCTCGCAGAGTCTCCATATTCCGACGGCCGTGGCGCAGTTCTTCGGCGGCACCAGCCTGCTGATCGTGGTCGGCGTCACGCTCGACACGATGCGCCAGGTTGAGGCCCATCTGCTCTCCCGTCACTATGACGGCTTCCTGAGCAAGGGTCGCCTGCGCAGCCGACGGAGCTAGCCCTCCGTCCAGACCTTGTTTTCCATTACCACGCGCCGGGGAGGCCAGCTTTCCCGGCGCGTGTTGTTTCTCCGGAACCTCCCATGGCCGACGTCTCCCCAACTTCCCCCTCCTGGGACCGCATCTACCTCGCCCCGCTGGCGGGCTATACCGACCTGCCCTTCCGGCGCGCCTGCCGCGCCGCTGGCTGCCGCTATGCGTTCACGGCCCTGGTCGATGCGGGTGCCCTCGCCTACCGGAATCCCCACAACGAGACCATTCTCCAGCGCGGCGAGGAGGAGCCTTGGCTCGGCACCCAGTTGCTCGGCGCCGACCCCACGCTCATCGTCCGCGCCGCCTGCCAGCTCAACGAGCGCCAGTTCGAAGTGGTGGACTTCAACCTGGGCTGCCCGGTAAAGAAAGTCACCCAACGGGGGGCGGGAGCCGCCCTGGGCCTCCAGCGCGAACAGGCGCTGCGCTGCGTGGAGGCGCT
>QKCY01000245.1 GCA_003245525.1 Victivallales bacterium
AGCCGCTCCTGCCCCGAAAGTAAGAGTCATGTGCATTGGCTGGTTCGACCTGCAACACTCAATGGCATGCCGGGGACATGGAGGCAGGCCGTTCAACAGATGAATGCCAGATGCGGCAGAAGAAGGTAAACGAATGCCACGCGACTTCACCCAGGAAGAAGCAGATCGACACAACATGCTCCGCGACCAGGCCCGCCGACTAGCGGATGGCCTGCTTTACCTCGACGGCGGGCCCGAACAGAAGCGGCTGGGCTGGCTCGCCCGACGCCGACTCAGGAGAGCGATCCGCTGTTACGAAGAAGCTCTCGCGATCAACCCTGAAGGATGGCCCTCGATGTGGTCTGTTGGCAAGATCCACCAGCGACTTGGTGATCATGCGTTGGCCCTGCGGTGGTTCTCCCAAGCGCACGAGATCAATCCAGCCCAGCCAGACGTCGCCCGGGAGGCCAGTCTCAGCGCCATGGACTGCGGCGAATCAGCGCTGGCTCTCCGCTACTGCGAGAAGGCGGTCCTCAGTGCGCCGGATGATGCCGGACTCATAGCCAATCTGGCCTTGGCCAACATGTTGTGCGGGAACGACGAGGAAGCTGTCAGGCAAGCCATCCTGGCCGCGAAGGCGGCTCCGAATGACAAAGTATCCGCATTCGTCCTCTCGTTTGTTACGGAAGTCCGAGACGGCAAACGGCAGAGGCCAAGGAGGCTGCACGAGGCCCTCGCTAGCGAGGGAGTCTGAGTAAAGATCGGCTAGGTCCCAGGCGGGAAGCCAACAGGGCGACGACAGACGAGGCTTTGTGTTTGACGGCAACCTGCCACAAACCCAGCCCTTTCGTCCCAGTAAGCCATTCGGCGGAAACCGAGTATAGTGCGAGTGGAGTTTGTCGGTCGGGTCTCCATAGGAGTCAGCGAAGATGAAACGCATCGCTCTTCTCGCGGTCGCCGTCTGTTCTCTCGTGCATGGCCAAGGCCTGCTCAAGAACCCGGGATTCTCGGAACTGAACGAGGGGACGTCCTGGCCAACCGGCTGGGAATGCACGACGGGCAAGGAGTTCTACCAAGCGGTCAACACGGACGGCCTGGAGAGCAACGACTCGCTGTGCTACACCGCCAAAGTGGCAGGTCAGCCCTGCGCGCCCGTAACGCAGGTTTTCGCCTGCGAACCCAATACGGATTACGTCCTCGTCGCTGGCCTCAAGGGTGATGGTACACTCAAACCGTCTGTCCAGATCATCCCCAATGTCCTTGGTGCCCTGAACAACCGGCTGTTCGTGGTCGCCCGTGTCTCCACGGATTCCCCCACCTGGGACCGGCAGCGCATTGCGTTCAACAGCGGGGATAACCGCGAGCTCAAGGTCCTCCTCCTCGTCGCTGCACCGATGGAAGGCAAGAGTCTGGCCGGAACCGCCTCCTTCGACAATGTCCAGGTCTATCGTGCCGACCAGGAGCCCGAGGAAACCGCACTGGGCAAACCCTTCGTCGCACCGGGACCGAACATCGCCCTCGGCAAGCCCTACACCCTCAAGCCCAAACCCAACTACAGCTACTGCACCGATCCCGACGACAAGACGCAGCTCACCGACGGCGTCTACACGGTGGGCTATTTCTGGACCCAGACAACGACTGTGGGCTTCACCCGCGCCTATCCCGCCTATATCACCATCGACCTCGGCCAGATCGAACCTATCGCGGGCGTCTCCTTCAGCACCGCCGCCGGCGTGGCGGGCGTCACGTGGCCCGAGGCCATCTTTGTCCTGGTCAGCGACGATGGCACCCACTGGAGCAGTCTCGATGACGTGGTCCGCCTCTCCATGAAGCACGGGCTGCCCCCCGCTGGGAAGTACACGACCCACCGTTTCGCCACCGGCGATCTCAAAGCCTGCGGCCGTTACGTCCAGCTCCTCGTCGCCCAAACTCCTTACTGCTTCGTCGATGAAATCGAGGTCTACCGTGGCAAGGACGAATGGCTGGGCCAAGGCTTCACCGGCCAGCCGGTCGCCAGCCCCGAGGAGTTCTTCACCCAGACCAAGGTCAGCAGCAGCATCCGTTGGCGGCTGCAGAGCGACCTCGACGCCGCCCGGTCCGCAATCCGTGACGCCCAACTTCCTGCCCCTGCCCAAGTGGCTCTGCTGGAACAAGCGGATGCTTTGGGCCAGGAGATGGAAGCTATGCCCCGCGAAGTGCCCGACGGGTTCCAGACCATCCTGCCGCTCAATCCGCTCCACGCCAAGATATACGCTCTGAACGCGGCTCTGCTCCAGGCGCGCGGCTTCTCCGGTCTCAGCCTTTGGCGGAATAGCCGTTGGGCACCCCTGCAACCCACCAATTCACCTGAACAGCCAGCCGCCAAACCCGTTGCGTTGCGGGTGGAACTGATGCGCGGCGAGGTTCGGGGCGAAACCTTCAACCTGCTCAATGCCACGCCCGAAGCCAGGGATGTCGCCATCACTCTCACCGGACTGCACCCCGATCTGCCGGTGAGCATTCGCGACGTGCTCTTCACCGACACGCGGAACCGCAACCCCATTGCAGCTGCCCTGCCCGAAGCCAAGCGGACTGCAGCCGGCTATGTGGTGACCGTCCCTGCCGGTTGCTGCAAACAGGTCTGGGTTTCGGTCGAGCGTCCCCCTGCCCCGCTCGCGGGCGAGTACCAGGGCTCGCTGCAATTGGCCTCGGGCGATTGGTCGGCGACCGTTCCCCTCACCGTCACGGTGGCCGATCTGAACTTCCCCGCCCAGCCCACCATGTCCTGCGGCGGCTGGGACTACACCAACGGCAGCGCCGCCTATTACCGCGCCCCCAACAACCTCGCTCAGCTTCTCCCCCTGCTCCGCGACTGCTATGTGGACACGCCGTGGGCCACGGTCGCCGTCGCCCCCGGCAAAGCCGCCTTCGATGAGCTCGGGCATCTGACCAACGACGACGATCTCGACTTCACCAACTGGGACGAATGGGTCGAACGCTGGGAAGGAGCGCGCAACTATTACGTGTTCCTCAGCTACCGCGACTCCTTCCAGGGCGAGAAGCTGGGAACCCCCCGTTTCAACTGCATGGTCGCCGACTATTTCACCGCCTGGGTCCGGCACATGCAGGAACAGGGACTTGAGGCCAAACAACTGGGCGTCCTCATCCTTGACGAACCCCATGACAATGCCCAGGACGAAGTCATTATCCCCTGGGCCAAAGCCATCCATTCCGCCCAGCCCGACATCGACATCTTCGAGGACCCCACCTACCGCGATCCCACGAAGGGCGTGCCCGAGATGTTCGCCGCCTGCACCACCCTTTGTCCGAACACCCCGATGATGATCGCCCAAGGCGATGCGTTCCGCACCTTCTACGAAGCCCAACGTGCAGCCGGTCGCCGCCTGTGGCTCTATTCGTGCAGCGGACCCGCCAAGGAACTCGACCCCATCGCCTACCACCGCGCCCAGCACTGGTGGGGCATGCGCATCGGTGCCAGCGGCTCCTTCTACTGGGCGCTGGGTTGTGGCGGCGGTATTGGCAACTCGTGGAACGCCTACGCCCAGACCGGCGTCGAGTACGCCCCCTTCTTTGTCGGCCCCGCCTCCGTCACCCGTGGCAAGCACATGGAAGGCATCCGGGAAGGCATCCAGGACTACGAGTACTACGTCATGCTCCAGAACCGCGTGAACACCCTCGCCGCCCAAGGCGCAGCCGAGGCCAAGTTGGTTCCTGCCAGGAAGCTCCTCGCCGAGGCCCCGGTCCAGGCCACCCAGTCGCTAGACTCCGCCGCCCTCACCTGGCGCACCGAGAAGGACCGCGATCTCCTCGACCGCCTCCGCCTCGACCTGCTCCACCAGCTCGTGGCCTTGCAGTAGTCGGATCAAGGTGTCGCCCCGGTCTCCGCCATCTTCCTGCGACAGGCATCCAAGTATTCCTGTACCCGCTGTCCCATGCCGGGACTCACATCCGATGCCTTGAGGAAAGCAGCTTCCGCCTCGCGGTACTTGCCCTGCCGGTAGTTTGCCTGGCCCATGTACAGGTACACGCTGTCATCGGTAGGCTCCTCCTGCAACCGCCGTTGGCAGAGGGCATGGATTTCCTCGTATTTCCCTTCCGCCAACAGCACCGATACCCGCTTGAAGAAGCGCTGGGCTTTGACGGCACGCCAACTCCCGCCACATTGCAGCTTCCAGTACTGCATACCCATGACAATTGCCACGAACAATACGGGAACCATCAAACTTCCAATCAGAATCTTGATCCAGCGCAATTGGACGACGATGATTCTCGCGCTTTCCGAATCCATAGTATTCCGTCTCCCGTGATATCAATCGGCCACTACCGGCTCGGTTCGCCCCCCTGCTTCTGACACTTCTCCAGGTACGGCTGCAGTTGTTCCCGCATTCCCGGTTCCAGGTCCACCAACGCCTGGAAGACAGCAGCAGCCTCGGCGAAGTCCCCCTTCCGGAAGCTGGCCATCCCCGAGTAGTAGCGTCCCGAGACATCGGCCGGCTTCTCCTCCAGCCGCCGCAGCGACAAGTCCTTCGCTTCGTCGAACTTCCCGGCCGCCACCAAGCCCATCACTTTGCGGACAAACCTCTGCGCCTCCCGCGTACCGCAGCCCGAGTATGAGAACTGCAGGTACATGATCACCGCAATGAACAGCACCGGCACCATGAGGCAGGCAATCAGGATCTTGATCAACCGGAGTTCAGAAGCAAATGACTGAATCGTCTCGGGGTCCATGGCTCACTCCCTGACCAGCGCATGACTGGAACGGTATTCCGCCCTGACAGTACTGATATCTTTGCACCCTCCCCTCTGCAAACTGCCACCAGAACAGACAGTACGGGTTCCCATTCTCCCCTGCTAGCCATCCTGTACTGAGGGAATGGCCTCCTCCGGCTGCAAATGCCCCGCGAGTCGGGATACTCCTCTCGCCTCCCACGGGAGATGGGCACAACCTCAATCGCACAGTTACGCACATTTCAGTCTCTGCCTGCGTCGCCGCCGCTTGGTCCCCGCAGGGAAGACGACGTGCCAATGCGGATCGGGCAACTGCATGGTTGCCGACCGCCCGTGCCCGGCTTGGCCTTCGCCGCTCATCGAGCCGACGAGGAGGTCACCCTTGCTCTGTCCTCGCCTGGCGAGTCACCGATGCACCGTGCTTGGCCGGACTGCCCTGGGACACAACCCAAGAGACAGTGTCCGGGACAAAAAGAGACCGGGGGATACTCTGTTGGGAGTATCCCCCGGTCTGAAGAATTGGACTGGCGGCGAGCTACTTTCCCGCGCTCTTGAACGCAGTATCATCGCCGCGGAGGCCCTTCACGCTCGTGTTCG
>QKCY01000109.1 GCA_003245525.1 Victivallales bacterium
CCTTGAAGTTGTCCAGATCCACCATGACTACCGAGAGATCGCTCCCGTAGCGCTGGTGCCCGGCCAGGCGGTTCTTCAGGTGCTCTTCGAGATAGAGCCGGTTGTAGGCGCCGGTCAGGGCATCGTGCATCGCCAGGAACCGCACCCGCCGCAGTCCCGTGAACACGGTGGAAAGGTGGGTGGGCACGTATTCCAGGAAGAGCAACTGCTCGGGAGTGAGGCTCTGCCCCTCGGGGAAACCCACCCCGAAACAGCCCCGCAGCTCGTTGGCGGTGAAGAACGGCACCACCAACGTGCGCAGCCGCTCGTCGATGGCAGTATCCCCGCGCAGCCGCGAAATCGTCCGTTCCGGCCTGCGCTCCAGTTTGCCTCCGGCAATGAGCCAGTAGCGCTCGCAGAGTCCCTGCTCCAGCGTCTGGATCATCTCTTCCGACACGCTCTCCCGGCAAGCGACGGAGAACCGCGGGACCCCTTCTTCCACCTCCAGAATCGCCAGGAGGGGGGCGCCAAAGAGGCGGCTCAGCCCATTGGCCAGATCCCGCATCGCCTCGCCCACGTTGCCGGAGCGCAAAGCGGATTCGACCGTGCTGGTCAGGATGCTCATTTCCCGGTGCCGCCCCCGGAGCACCGATCCCAGTCCCCCGTCGGGACGGGCGCACAGTTCGTTCAGACACTCGGTCAGCAGCCTGGGCACCTCCGGTTCCTCGGGAGCCAGGGTCAGCAGCGTCACGTTGGGCAGGGCACCCGAAGGCGTGGAAGCCAGGTTCTCCCGCTCGCGCGGACCGCCAACCAGGAAAACCACCTCCAGCCAAGGCTTGAGTTCGGCCGCCTCCACCACGAAATCCAGCACCCCGGGCGGAATGGCGTTTGCCGCCGCGATGAGCACGTCGATATCGCCGCACTGCGCCACGCGCATCGCGGCCGTGAACTCCTCCTCCATGGCCACCGCCACATCCAGAGCGGACAGGGTCCCGCATATCTGCTGCCGCAGACCGCCCTCCGGAACCAGTACTAGAGCCCTGCTTTCGGAAAGCCTGTTCATCCCACCTATTGCCCTGTTGGCCGACCAGATGACGCGACAACACTCCCCTGCGCCCGTGCAGGCGTGCGGGTCCCGTCCAGCAGGGAGCCCCCACAGGTTCCACGCCGACACGGAATACGTAGGACAATGCCTCCGCGACCTGCTTCCGTCAAGCTGCCGCGGCAACAACCGCCTTTCTTCTCCGACAGCGCTAGCGCCACCCCAGGGGACCTTGCAAACCGGCGCAAATCGCCTACTTTTCCAGGTAGATATGTGGGTCCATGTGCATGCGGGCGATTCCGGCGGGTTACCGCCAACGAGAACGGCTTGGTACAAGTCCGGGACGGAGCGGCTGTGACCAACGACACTGAGATACTGGCGATCCTGGAAGAGGCAGTCGGGGTGGGAGCGTCCGACGTCCACCTGATCCCCAACCGCCAGCCCTTCCTCCGGGTTGACGGCGAGTTGCGGCGGTACGGGAACCGCAAGCTGGAACCAGGCCAGGTCGAGAAGATGATCTTCAGCCTTCTCCCCCGCCAGTTGGTCGACCGCTTCCTCCTCGAAGACGAGCTCGACACCTCGGTCGCCCTCGGCGACCTGGGCCGTTTCCGCATCAACGTGCTGCGCCAGAAGGACGGCATCGGCTCGGTCCTGCGCGTCATCCCGGCCCAGATTCCCGAACCGGAGGAGATCGGCCTGCGCGACCCGATCCTCCGGCTTATCGAGCTGCCCCGCGGGCTCGTCCTGGTCACCGGCCCCACCGGCAGCGGCAAGTCCACCACCCTGGCCAGCATGGCCAATGTGATCAACCGCACCAAGGCCCTCCACCTGCTGACCCTCGAAGACCCCATCGAGTACGTCTTCCCCACGGCCCGCTGCGTGGTCACCCAGCGCGAGATCGGCAACCACTCGCACAGCTTCAAGGAATCCCTCCGCCGCGCCATGCGCCAGGACCCCGACGTGATCCTCGTCGGCGAAATGCGCGACCTGGAAACCATCTCCGCCGCCCTCACCCTGGCGGAGACCGGCCACTTGGTCTTCGCCACGCTGCATACCACCGACGCGGTGCAGACCATCGACCGCATCATCGACGTCTTCCCCCCCTTCCAGCAGCAGCAGATCCGCACCCAGCTCTCCTCCGTGCTCCGGGCCGTGATCTGCCAGCAGCTCCTACCCCGCGCCGACGGGCACGGCCGGGTGGCCGCCCGCGAGGTGATGACCGTCACCCCCGCCATCGCCAATCTCATCCGCGAAGGCAAGACGCACCAGATCGGCAGCGCCATCGAACTGGGCCAAGGCGCGGGCATGAAGAGCCTCAACGCCGCCCTGATCGAGCTGGCCCGGGCGGGTATCATCGACTCCGCCATCGCCATCGCCAAGGCCAGCGATCCCAAGACCGTCCAGAACAAACTGGCCGAGGACGATCGCCGCGACCGCTAGCGAACCGGTTGGCCACGGGCGGGTCTAGGAAACGGAGCAGCCGTGGGCTGCAATTGGCAACGGCTACGCAACGGATTGGCCTATGCGTTTCGTCCTTTCTGCGTTTCTTCTGGCAGTGTCCACCGGCTGGACTGCGGACTGGCCCGTATTCCGGGGCGATGCCGCCCTGCGCGGCGTCGCCACCGGCGAGATCGCCCCCAACCCCCGACTCGTCTGGCACGTCCCGACTGGCCAGGGCGCCTGCACCGCGCCGGTAGTGGCAGGCCAGCGCGTCTTCGTGGCCAATGGCGACGGGCACCTGCTTGCCCTGGACCTCGCTACCGGCAAGATCGTCTGGAAGGTCGCCCTCGAATCCCCGACGGAAGCTCCCCCATTCATCCATGACGGAAGGGTGTTTGTCGGCACCGACGAAGGCAAGTTCCTGGCCTTCGCCGCCGAGGATGGCAAAGCCCTCTGGAGCTTCGCCGCCGAAGACCGCATCAAGGGTTCGGCCAACGCCGTCCTGGCCAACGACACCCCCGCCATCGTCTTCGGCAGCTACGATACCTTCCTCTATTGCCTCGCCGCCAGCACCGGCGAACTGCTGTGGAAACTCGGCACCGACAACTACATCAACGGTGCCCCCGCCGTCGCCGCCAACCATATCGCCTTCGGTGCCTGCGACGGCCAGTTCCGGCAGGTGAACGGCACTACCGGCGAAGTGGCGAGTTCCACCGACGCCGAGTCCTACATCCCCGGCACCGCCGCCTTGGCCGACGGTCTGGCCTTCTTCGGCCAAACCGAAGGGCAGATGCGCTGTCTCGACCTGGCCAAAGGCACCATGGTCTGGACCAATACGGAGACCAAGGACGGCGTCTTCGCCCCCCCCGCCGTGGGTGCCTCCCTCGTGCTGTTCGGTGCCCGCGACGGCAAGCTCCATGCCTTGGACCGCGCCACCGGCAAGGAAGTCTGGCAATTCCGGGCGGGCGGAGACGTGGACGGAGGAGCCGTAATCTGCGGAGACCGGGTCGCCGTGGGCTCCGCCGCCGGACGCATCCACCTTCTCGACCTGGCCACGGGCCACGAACGCTGGTCCTACGACCTGGGCAGCGCCGCCTCCACCTCGCCAGCCGTCAGCAACGGCTGGCTGCTGGTCGGGACCGATTCCGGCGTGCTCTACGCCTTTCGGTAGAAGACTGCCGGCAAGGATGCCGGCGCTCCCAGTGGGAAGGCTGAACGAAGACACCGGGCCTGGTCCCTCGCTGTTACCGCTTTCCCTTTCGTCCTCTTGCGGAAACGGAAACCTACGCTTTCTTCTACGAGTAGAATCGGCGGATTTTGAGGCCCCCGATTGAGGGATACAAGCGAGGAGGCCGAGTCATACGACTTACCACTACATTCCTGGTGCCGCTCCTGGCCGCCGTCATCTGCCTTGCCAAACCCGGCAAGGACGAGGCGACCGGAGATTCGAACGAAGACGAGGGTGCCTGCATCCCGAATCCCGCCTGTCCCTTCGCCGCCCCCGGAAGGCGAATCCGGGCAGTGTAGATTCCTAGCATGGTATGAGCGGACTTCCTGCCAGACTACGTCCCCGATCCCACTCGCGCGACCCTGCATTCGCGTGCAACGCGAAGATTGGAGAGGAGAATGAGTAGAAGACAGCTTGTGTGTGTTGCCCTTTCCTCTGTCTGTCTGATCGCGCTTCTTTTTCTTGTTCTTGGGACCAGAAGGAAGGACGACTGCAGAGGGAAGATATCTCCCGCTGGCCTTGTATATAACTCTATGGAACGAATATGTTTGCTTCTAGAGAAGACAGACGCGAGTCCTGGGAGTCGTTCCTTGGGCAATGACAGCTTCATTTCCCTGCTGAAGTCGGCCGATCCTGCGTTTGTTGACTATGATCCCAGTGAGAGTGAAGGAATCGACGAGTACGGTTTGGTTGGGTCGTGTTCGCTCTACTTTTTCCTTCCCTTGGGGACACATCAGAGCGCGAACGGCGCGATTGTGGCCTGCACAAACCTACAGGACGGGAAGGACGGCAGAAGATGGAGGTCTCTGATCATCTTCCGTGATGGGAGATTCTCGGCAGAATCTGCCGGTGAGCAGACAGAGAGGATAGGGGATATCTGCCTGCGGGATGTCGACGCGCGCCCGCCTGATGTCTACTACTTCCCGCTGTCCTGGAAATACGAGGGGAAGAGGTGATGGGCGGAAGACGGGGATGGCACTGGGATTACCGGTCGAGCCGTGTGACTGGGACACGGCTACAGTAGCGATACAGTGCCCCCAGGTCGATGTCCATGCCGAGCCGGAACGGTCGCTCCCGGCACCCATCTGAAGACACGTCGCCATCGCCCCACGGGAGGGGATTGCCGGCAGGGATGCCGGCGCTCCCGGTGGAGTGGTGTTTACAGGCGAGGGATGGTCAGGCCGCCGTCCACCATGATCACCTGGCCGGTGGAGTAGGCGAGGTCGCCACGGGCCAGCATGGCCACGGCCTTGCCGATGTCCTCGGGGAAGCCCCAGCGGGGCTGCACACAGAGGCCTTCGCCGATCAGTTTGTCGTACTTTTCCTTCACGGTGGAGGTCATGTCCGTCATGATGACGCCCGGACGGACCTCGTAGACCGGAATGCCGCAGGCACCCAGGCGAGCGGCCCAGAGCTGGGTGGCCATGCTCACGCCCGCCTTCGACAGGCAGTATTCACCGCGACTGATCGAGGCCACGGTGGCGGAGATGGAGGAGACATTGACGATATAACCAGCGAAGGCCGGATCGGCCTCCTTCTGCTCGACCATCCAGCGGGCCACGGCCTGGGTCAGGAAGAAGGGCCCCTTGAGGTTGATGCCCA
>QKCY01000296.1 GCA_003245525.1 Victivallales bacterium
GAGGAATTCTACTCCTTCTCCGGCTTTCTGGCCCTGAACACCGTACGGCTGGAGCTGGCCAACGCCATCCTGCTCGACGCCCACCGCAAGGGGCTGGGTACCGATCCCGGGTCGGCCTATGCCGCCGTTGCGGCGCTAGCGCGGTTGGACTTCACCGCCGAGGAGGATCGGCTCGGCTATGTTCCCTGCCGTCCCGACGAGACCTGCCAGCGGGCCTACGACAACTGGGCCGCCGCCGAACTGGCGCGGGACCTGGGCCGACCGCAGGACGCCGCCGAGTTCGCCCGCCGCGCCAACTACTACCGCAATGTCTGGGATCGGGATCTGCGCTTCTTCCGGGCACGCGACCAGGTCGGCGCCTGGCTAGAGTTCCCCGCCGACCCCACGGCGGTCAACGAGAAGTACGTCTACGAGGGCTCCGCCTGGCACTGGCGCTGGGCCGTGGTCCACGACGTGGCGGGCATGGTGGACCTCTTCGGAGGACGCGAGGCCTACGCGCGCGAACTGGCCCATTTCTTCGCGCACGACCTGCACAACCACGGCAACGAACCGGGCGTCCACGCCCCCTGGATGTTCGCCGCCACCGGCACCCCCAGCCTGAGCCAGAAGTGGGTGCGCATGGTGCTGACCGAACCCATGGTCCAGCGCTACGGCACCCATGGTTGGCTGCCGGAACCGTTCCGGGGCTGCATCTACCGCAACGAGCCGGAAGGCATGATCCCGGAAATGGACGACGACGATGGCTGCATGGCGGGCTGGTATGTCCTCTCCAGCCTGGGGCTTTTCCCGGTCTGCGTGGGACGGCCCCAGTACGCCATCGGCCTGCCCCTCTTCGAGGAGAGTGTCTGGCACGGTCCCCAGGCCGACTTCCGCATCCGGGTCCGCAACCACGGCCCCCGGAACTGGTACATCCAGTCCGCGCGGCTGAACGGGCAACCCCTGGACCGTCCGTGGCTCGACCATGCGGAACTAGCCCGAGGCGGCGAGCTCGAACTCCTGGCCGGAGCCGAACCCACCACCTGGGGAGAAGGCACAAAACTGCCTTGGTAGGCATCTCGCCTACGGTGTCAACTCACTCCCGTTTGCGGCCTGAAAAGGCCGCCATGGAGTGCGGCGCTCTGCGCCGCTTTGCTTTCTTCCCGGACATCACTTGGAGTCAGCCCGTGTTCCGGGACAAAGCGGCAAGAGCGCGAAATGGAAAGCGGCGCAAAGCACCGCACTCCACAGCGCCCCGGTCGGGGCGCAAGATCTCCTAGTCTCCGGAGTCGGGAGCGAGCAAGAAACCTGCTTTACCGAGTGCGGAACAGGCAGGCTACAGCCTGCGGTCGAGCTGGTCGGGCATGACCGGGTAGTTGCCGTCGAAGCAGGCGCAGCAGTAGTCCTCGGGACCACGGGCCTTCACGCAGGAGAGCATGCCCTCCTTGGTGAGGTAGCCCAGCGAATCCAGCCGGAGGCTGCGGCAGAGGTCGCCAGCAGGCACCTTGTTGGCCAGCAACGCCTCGCGCTCGGGGAAGTCGATGCCGAAGTAGCAACCGAACTTGTGCGGCGGGCAACTGATCCGCATGTGGACCTCCCTGGCCCCCGCCTCGCGGATCGTGTGGACACGGGTCCGGCTGGTGGAGCCGCGCACGATGGAATCGTCCACCAGACACACGCGTTTCCCTTGCAGGGCCTCGGCGATCGGCTGCAGTTTGCGGCTGACCAGTTTCTGGCGCGAGGAGTTGACCCCGGGATCGATGAAGGTACGCCCCACATAGTGGTTCCGGCTCAGGGCCATGTCGATGGGAATGCCCGATTCCTCGGCGAAGCCCAGGGCGGCATACATGCCGCTGTCCGGCACCGGCACGATGATGTCGGCGTCCACGGGGCATTCGCGGGCCAGCACGCGGCCCATTTCCTTGCGGACCTCGTAGACGCTGTCCTCGAAGACCCGGCTGCCCGGACGGGCGAAGTAGACATGCTCGAAGATGCAGTGCGCCCGGCGCACGCAGGGGGCGAACTGGCGGCTCACCATCCGGTTGCCTGCACCCCAGATCACCAACTCGCCCGGCTCCACTTCCCGGACATAGCTGGCCCCGGTGACGGCGAAGGCGATAGTCTCGCTGGCCACCATGTAGCCGCCGTCGTCGAAGTCGCCAATGGCCAGGGGCCGGAACCCGAAGGGATCGCGGGCGGCGGCGAACAGGTCGTCGATCATCACCAGCAGCGAGAACGCGCCCTTGAGGCGGCGGAGCGCCTCCTCCAGAGCCTTCCAGAGGTCGCCGTTGCAGCTCTTGCTGGCCCGGGCCATAAGGTGGAGGATCAGCTCGGTGTCAGTGCTGGTCTGGAAGATCGCCCCTTCGTGGAGCAGTTCCTCGCGCAGGGAGTAGGCGTTGCAGATCGTGCCGTTGTGGGCGATGCCCACCGTGTGGCCTGCGATGTTCACCATGAGCGGCTGCGCATTCATCGCGGTCGAACCGCCAGCCGTGCCGTAGCGCACGTGGCTGATGGCCCGGCGGATATCCTGCACCGGCCAGGAACCGGGGATCGCCGCGAAGACTTGGGCGACGAGCCCGGAGGCCTTGTGCAGGCGGCATTCGCCGCCCTGGAAGGACACCATGATGCCCGCGGCTTCCTGGCCCCGGTGTTGCAGGGTATGCAGGCCCTGGTGAACCCGATCCAGGACGTCGGCTCCGCCACTGACGGCGCAGAGCCCGCAATACTCCTTCGGCTTCTCGTGCATCGGTACCTCGTTATGCATCCTTTGCCATCGCCTTGCCAGCCGCCACGAAGTCGCGGAACAGCGGATGGGAGACCAACGGCCGGGACTTGAATTCGGGATGGAACTGACAGCCCACGAACCACGGATGGTCGGCCAACTCGGTCATTTCCACCAGCGTGCCGTCCGGCGAGGTGCCGGAGATGACCATCCCGGCCTCGACGAACTGCTCGCGGTAGCTGTTGTTGACCTCGTACCGGTGCCGGTGACGCTCCCGGATGGAGCCGCCGCCATAGGCCACCGCCGACTTGGTGCCCGGCACCAGATCGCATGGCCAACCGCCCAGACGCATGGTGCCGCCCAGATTGATGATCTTCTTCTGCTCCTCCATCAGGTGGATCACCGGGTGCGGCGTGCACTTCGCGGGATCCTTCTCGTCGTCGAACTCGGCGCTGTTCGCGCCTGCCAGCCCGCAGACGTTGCGGGCGAACTCGATCACCGCGCACTGCATCCCCAGGCAGATGCCCAGGAACGGAATCTTGTTCTCACGGGCATAGCGGATGGCCGCGATCTTGCCCTCGATACCCCGGTTGCCGAAACCGCCGGGGACAAGGATGCCCTGGACCCCGTGCAGGGCCTTGGCCATGTCCACGCCGGGCTTCTCCAGATCCTCGGAGTCCAGTTGGCGGACCTTGAGCTTCACATGGTTCGCGATGGCGGCGTGGTCGAGGGCCTCGTAGATGCTCTTGTAGGCATCCTTGAGCTGGATGTACTTGCCGACGACGGCAATCTCCATCGCGGGCTTGTTCTTGTCGATCACCCGCTGGACCAGATCCTGCCAGTCGTCCAACTCCAAATCGCGCACGTGCAGGTTCAGCAGTTCGATGATGTAGGTATCGAGTTCCTGCTTGGCCAGTTCCAGGGGCACCTCGTAGATGGTGTTGGCCACGTCGCGCTCCTCGATCACCAGCTCGGGGCGGACGTTGCAGAAGAGCGCCAGTTTCCGGAAATGCTCCTTCTCGAGCGGCTCCTCGCAACGGCAGACGAGGATGTCGGGGATGATCCCGATCTCGCGCAGGATGCCCACCGACTGCTGGGAGGGCTTGGTCTTCAGTTCGCCGGCCGCCCGAAGATAGGGCACCAGGGTGAGGTGAATGAACAGCCCGTTCTGGGGCCCGATCTCCTGCCGGTATTGGCGGATGGCTTCGAGGAAGGGCAAGGACTCGATGTCGCCCGCCGTGCCGCCGATCTCGGTGATGGCGATGTCCACGTCCGGGCCGTCGAGGGTGCGGATGGCGCGCTTGATCTCGTCGGTGATGTGGGGCACCACCTGGACGGTCTTGCCCAGGTAGTCACCGTGCCGTTCGCGCTCGATCACGGTCTTGTAGATGCGGCCGGTGGTGTAGTTGCTGGCCTGGCTGCACTGTAGGTCGGCGAAGCGCTCGTAGTGGCCGAGGTCCAGGTCCGTCTCCGCCCCGTCGTCGGTCACATAGACCTCGCCGTGCTCGAAGGGCGACATGGTCCCGGGATCCACGTTCACGTAGGGGTCCAGTTTCTGGATCCGCACGCGGTAACCGCGCCGCTTGAGCAAGAGGGCGATCGAAGCCGCCGTGATCCCCTTCCCCAACGACGAGACCACGCCACCGGTGATGAAAAGATGCTTGGTGATTTTGCTGCTCATAGGCATTTCTTGGCAGTTGCCAAGTCTCCGTTGTGCGTGAAAAAAAAAACGCAACACACCGGCCCGGTGGCGTGCCCACAACGGGCTTGTACTATACCCGCGCGATTCAAGTTCCCCAATGCCCGGCCGCCATTTCCGGGCAACTTTGCCGCAACATTTTCCCCTTTGCCTTCGGCAATCCCCCCCAACTCCATACCTCCCAACGGGATGCCCCCGCCAGAGAAAAACGGGCGGGGGCTTGGGCGATTCGGCAAGTCTGCACGACCACCGGCTAAGGCGCGGGTTCGGCAGGAGCGTCGGCCTGCGGCTCGGCGGCAGGCTCGGCGGCGGGCTCGGCCGCCGGCTCATCGCCGAAGGGGTCTTCCGCAGCAGGCAGCTCGGTTGGCTCCTCGGGCTCTTCCGGCTTGGCCTCCGGCACCACGATGCCGGCCACTTCCAGTGGCAACAGAGCCGACTGCGCGCCATCGGCATCCACGCTCACCGCGTAGAAGGCCAACGTATGGGGAGCGGGCAGAGCCACCGTCAGGGGGCTGCCGCTGGCAACCGCGCCCTTGAGCTGGTCGTAGATGGCCAACCGGTCGGCCAACAGGGGCACCTCGGCATCGGTGCCGATGTCAATGCCCCACCGGTTCCGGGCAGCATCCCGCATATAGCCAGCCGCATGGACGGGATCCATGGTCCAGACCGTGGCCTTCTCCCGTTCCAGGATACCCACGAGTTGGGGAAGACGCACGGCGTTGGCCGCCGTCTCCTTGGGAGCGGCGAAGATGCGCACGGACTGCACGGCAGGCACTGGATCGCTCCAGGTGAACACGAGCTTCTGCTCGGCATTCGCCGCCCCGGCCACGTTGGGGGCGGGTAGGGCTTTGTCCGTCCGTTCCTCCAGCCACGGCGAGAGATCAAGGATGCGCGGCAGGAAGGCAGGGAGGGTCGGTTCCGTCTCCCGGGAGCCGAGTTTCCAGGTACCGTCCTCCAGCACGCAAAGCCGGTAGACACTGCGCCAGGCGGCCAGCAACGCCTGCTCGACCCGGGCCCGGTCGGCTTCCGCCAGCCGGGCACTGGCCAGCCGCAGGAGGACGAACGCATTGCGGGTAGTCGCCAGCGAGCAGATTTCCTCTTCGGTCTCGCCGTCGTTGCGCCACTCGTAGGCCAGGGCTCCCCACGCTCCCACGTCCACCCCGCCAGCCTTGCGGCGCGACCGGGAATCCAGCACGGTGCCCACAATGCTCTTGGCCTCGGGCACCGCTTCCCCGCCATAGCCAAGCCAGGGACGGGCAGGGACTGTGAAGCCGTTCCGCGCCAGCGCGGTGCCGCCCCACAGATTCTCCACCACGCGGGCGGTGGCCGCCATGCTGGTGGGACAGAGCGGAGTGGGCCAGAAGCCCGTCTTGCCGTCCTGAAGGGAGGTCACCGCCGCACGGAAATGGGTGTGCCACTCGGGTGGCAGATCAAGCTGCTCCGGATGCCCCTTGGCGGCATAGAGCCACGGACCAAGAAAGACCGCGCCTCCCAGACTGCCCGTCGTGTCCGTCTTGCTGGCCTGGGTGACATAGTCCCGGATTCCCTCCGCAGTACTCAGGTCGGGGACGTTGCGGGCACCGCCCTCCGGCCCCCGGAGGAACTGCCAGGGATGGGCATAGGCCCGACCCGCGAGGAGGTGGACGACCAACTCGTCCATGGCCGGAAACGGGGCGAGGCTGCCTGTCACCGGGTCCTGCATGTCCTCCGGAGCGTAGGCGGTGCCGGGGGTCCCCAGTAGCTCCCACGAAAGGGTCGAGAACCAGACGGTCCCGCCGGTCGGATTGCGCAGCCGCACGAATAGCCGGGAGGGGCGCGGCACCGACGCCGTCAGATCCCCCAGTTCGCCGTCCTTGACAGCCACGGGAACGGTCGCCATCCCCAGAGGAATATCCATGTAGTAACAGTGCCAGCCGAACGTCCCCCGGGTCCGGATCGGTCCGGGGTGGACGGCGAGGGTGCGCCCTTCGGCATCGCGGGCCACGATCTCCAGCGACGGCGTACGCATGGGCATCAGTTCCGAGTCGTCGTGCCCGTTCGCTTCGCGGGCGGTCAGCCAGACGAACACGCGCACCGAATCGGTGCTTTTCAGGGCCGGCAGGGGCAGCGGCTTTTCCAGCAGAATGGAGTCGCCACTGGACAGCTTCAGCGCGGAGAATGTCGAGGCGCGCACATTGGTGGTAAGCAGCGCGGTAGGGTCCAGCCACTGGGCCGGTGCCTGGTTGGCTCCGAGCAGGGCTTCCCAGGGCACGGGACTGGCGAACAGGTCCACCACCCCGTGCATGTAGAGCTGCCAGAGCGGGGCCGCCCGTTGCACCTTCCGCTCCTCCGCCGTCCAAGGACCCTGGCAGCCCACCCGCCCGGTCCCGACCATGACAAAGGACTTGCGGACCGGCAGGGCTCCCGGACCGAACTCGGGCGGCGGGGCCTTGTCCCCGGCCGGTTCTTGGGCGACCAACCACGAGGCGGCGAGCAAAGCGCCAATCGCGTACCCGAAGCCGTGTCCGACGACTCTTCGTCCCGTCCGCTCGTAGATGTTCATGGCAACTCCCGCTGGTACGTGTGTCAACCCATCATCCCGTTGTTCCGCGCGTACTGGAAGAGGCCGCCCTGGTCGATCACTTCGCGGGCATTGCCCAGCGGTACCAGCTTGCAGACCTCGCCACTGCCCACAATGGTGAGCGTGGAGGCATCGAGGTCCAGGCGGACCACATCCCCGGTCTTGACCACGCTGGTCAAGTCCGTGGGGGTTTCCAGCGGGTACAGTTCGCCCGTGGCCATGCAGTTGCGGAAGAAGATCCGCGCATAGGACTGGGCGACGATCGCCTGGGTGCCAGCGGCGCCGAGGCTGACCGGGGCGTGCTCGCGGCTGGAGCCGCAACCAAAGTTGCGGCCCGCCACGATGATGGCGAACTCGGTCTTCATCGCGCCGGGCGCCACGAACCGGGGATAGCTGTCGGGCAGCCCGACCAGCGCGTAGCTGCCGAGCTTCTCGTACTCCTCGGGAATGGTGGGAACCAGCGTCAGGTATTGGGCTGGGATGATCTGGTCGGTGTCGATGTTGTCGCCGACCACGAACGCCTTGCCTTCGATCACGTTGCTCATCGTAGGTCTTCCTTTCCCGGGGCTACAGGAACTCGCGCGGATCGGTCACCCGACCAACAATGGCGCTGGCCGCCGTGGTGTAGGGCGAGGCGAGGATCACCGAGGCGTCCTTGCTGCCCATCCGCCCAGGGAAATTCCGGTTGGTAGTGCTGATGCAGACCTCTTTGGCATGGGTCCGCCCAAAGGTGTCCACCGGGCCGCCGAGACAGGCCGCGCAGGAGGGCGGCGCGGGCTCGATGCAGCCGGCGGCGGCGAAGATTTCGAGCAGGGTCTGGCCGTCGATGGTCTCCTTGGCCAAGTCGGCCGCGACCTCGGTGGTAGCCGGAACCAGGAAGGTGTCCACGCTGACCTTGCGCCCCTTCAGGACGCGGGCGGCGGCGATGAAGTCCTCGGTCTTGCCGCCCGTGCAACTGCCGATGTAGGCCCGGTCGATCTTCCACTCGGAGCAGTTCTCGGCGGGCTCCACATTGTCGGGGGAGTGCGGCAGGGCCACGACCGGCACCAGCTTCTCGGCCTCGTAGGTGATCTCGCCGACATAGGTGGCGTCGGGATCGCTGTCCACGCAGACGAAGGACTTGCCGGTGCGCTGCTTGACGTAGGCGATGGTGGTGGCGTCGGCCGCGATGATGCCGTTCTTGCCACCGGCCTCGATCGCCATGTTGCAGATGGTCATGCGTTCGGACATGGGCAGGGCTCGGACCGTCGAACCGCAGAACTCGAGGGCACGATAGGTGCCACCGTCCACGCCGATGTCACCGATCACCTGCAGGATCATGTCCTTGCCCATGACGTAGTCGGGCAGGGTTCCCTCGAAGATGAAGCGGAGGCTGGCCGGCACCTTGATGAGCAGCTTGCCGGTGCCCATGACAAAGGCGGCGTCGGTGTTGCCGATACCGGTGGCGAACTCGCCGAAGGCACCGTGGGTGCAGGTGTGCGAATCGGTGCCGAACATCACCTCGCCGGGGCGGCAATGCCCCTTCTGCGGCAGGGTGATATGGCAGACGCCGGAGTAGGATTCCGTGCCGGGATCGTAGAAGTAGGGCAGGTCCTGCTCCTTGGCGAACGCCCGGCAGATGTCCACGTTGCGGTGGCACTTGTCATCGCAGGTGAAGATGTAGTGGTCGGGCGTAAGCACGACGCCTTCGCGGGAGAACACCTTGGCGCTCTCGCCGAACTCGCGCCGGAAAATGCCCATGGTCCCCGGTCCGCACACGTCGTGCGTCATCAGGACATCGGCCTCGACCCAGATGGTTTCGCCCGGTTGGACGTGGTCCCGGCCGGCGGCCCTGGCCAGGATTTTCTCGGTGATTGTCATACCCATTGCAGTACCAAACGCCTTTTTCGTGATTGCGGCGCGCTCCAGAACGGCTTTCCCGTCCCCCCCTTCTCCGGAACATCCCAAGTAGTTTAGTTTCCAGCAGGGACCTTCGCAAGCGCCGAACCTGCGGACGGAGTTGCGGCGAAGGCGATCCATGACGATAGTATGGGCATTGGATTTGTGGCGCGGGGCCACGGTGGACGCGCCAGGAGACCTCGCATGTTCGAATGGCTCTTCAATGACGACGGCGTTTTCGTCCGTATTCCGCTCGACTGTCCGGGGGCGCTCTATGCCAGCCCCATGCCATTCGGGCCCTATGATCGTTTCAACCGGGTTATCAAGAACTACCAGCGCAACCGGGTGAAGGCGGTGGTCGTGCTCGTCACCGAGCAGGAGATCGCCAAGAAGTGCCGGCGAAACCTCTTCGCCGCCTACGAGAAATACGGCATCACCCCGCTCCACACCCCCGTGCCGGACCTGACCAGCCCCTCCCATGGCATGATAACCCAACTCATCGACCGCCTGCAGGAACGGCTGATGCGGGGCGAACGCGTCGCGGTCCACTGCAACGCGGGGGTGGGACGTACCAGTGTCGTCCTCGCCTGCGTGGTCAAGCGGATGCAACGCATGAGCGGCGAGGAGGCCTCGGCCTACGTGCGCCAGTTCCTGCACATCAACATGACCAGCGAACAGCAGCGCTTCGTGAGCAAGTGGGACGACAACCCGACCGACGACAAGCCGGTGCTGCCCGACGCCGCCCCCAAGAAGGCCCGCGTCCAGCCCTGACGCTACTCGGCCACGCCGCGCCGGAACCGCTTGTCGTCCACGGTGCGGCAGCCGGGGCCGCCGAAGCGGACATCGAGCCGGGGGCTGTCCTCGCCTCTGCCGGACAGAGTCAGGCTGTGGGTGCCCTTGGTCAGCGACACGACCAGGGCACGCCAGCTCTCGCCATCGGGAATGGCCTGCAACTCGTCATCCACCTTCACCCGGCAGGAGCCAAGCAGGTTGCCCAGGAACTGGAACTGGTAGAGACCTTCCTCGGGGGCCTCGAAATAGCCCCGGACAGCGAAGGAGGAGCCCTCCTTCACGCCATTCTGTTCCAGCCAGTCGCCCTTGAGTGCAACGACGCTGGCATCGTTCTTCTCGTCGCCGTTCTTCACCAGCAACTGGAGCCCCGCCGCTGTCTTCGCAGGCAACTGGGCCGCATCCAGGGAGAGCGCGGGCGGCGGCAGAACGCGGAGGGACAACGGGGTGCCGCTGATCCGCGTCTCGCCATCGGCCAGCACAATCGCGTAGCGCAGCTCGACCGGCCCCATGCCGAGAGCCACGGTGTCGATCTGGAGCGTCCCGGTACCCGAGTCGATGTTGGCCAGCCGCCGCGGGCCCTGGAAGACGTCCACCTCCTTGGCCCCTGGGATATCGGCCTCGATGGAGAGGCGCTCGCCATAGGCGACTTCCTTCTTGGGAAGCTCGAGCGGGGCGAAGTCCTCCCCCTGGCGGTTGGCCACCAGAAAGGGGATGATCGCCCGTCCCTGGGCCTGCGTGGAATTGGCGGCCATGGCCACGACCCGCAGCTCGTGCTGGCCGTCGCTCAGCTTGTCCGTCGGAAGAGTGAACTCGCCTTTCGCCGGCATGGCGGCGAAGCGCCGTCCGTCGAGAAAGAGGTGGATGCCAAGGGCCGGGGGCCCCGTCTCCGCCACCTTGCATAGGATCGGGACGTCCCCCTTCACCACTTGGTTCGGGGCCAGCCCTTCCACACTCACGACCGGTGGCCGCGCCCATGGCTGGCACAGGGGATCGCCCACGATCAGCAGTTGATAGGGGCCGGTAACGGACTGGTAGAACGCCTCGGCGAGGGAGCATCCCTCGGTGTAGTATGCCTGGATGAAGGCGTTGGGGAACTTGCCCTGGATGGCATAGGGCTCGGCAACCGTGCCCGAGGCCCCGGCCGCCCCCGCCGCCAGAAACGCGCTCAGGGGAGTCTGCCCGCCGTTCTCGCTCATCACGCCGCCCAGGCTGGTCAGGTGTTCGCAGACGGCCCCGGGCATGAGGACACTCCCCGACTTCGCCCAGTCGAAATTGGCGGTCCCGACCATCAGCCCGATCACGTCCGACTTGCCCTCGGGTAGAATCCCGTGCTCGATGGCGCCCTTGATGCCGTTCTCCTGCAAGCGTGCCACCGCTCCCGGCATAGCCCACTCGCGGCAGGTGGAACGTACGTCGCCGTTCTCCATGTAGTAGACCGTGCCATCGGGGCGCGTGCCGTCCGCCGCCTGGGCGCGGGCCAGGTAGCGGAGGACTTCCGCGTAGGAATTGCCGCGCCCACCGGTATAGCCCAGCATGGTCGCCAAAAGATAGCGAGCTCCCTGGTAGGGGGCGCAACGCTGGCCGGTAATGGTCCACCCCACCGAGGCGTCGAAACTGCGGGCCAAAGGCATGTACACCCGTTCGTTGGCGACCTCGGCCAGCAGAGCCTTGAAGTCGTCCCGGTCGCGCAGGGCGGCGAAGTCCTCGTCCTTGGCCATGTCGGTATAATCCAGCCAGCCGCTCCGGGCGGCCATGGCGACGGCCCAATTGGCCCAGCCCTTGTCCACCGTCTTGCGCAGTTCCACCATGGCCTCGTCCACTTGGCCCAGCACCGATAGGCCGCAGGCGAGATTGTAGCGGACCTCCAGCGACTCGGGGTGACGTCCGAGGAGGTCGCGGAGGTACCCGACGCTCTCCGTCCACTTCTCCCGCTCCCAGGCCTTGTCCTCGTCAGTCGGCTCCTTCTTGTCGCCCTCCCGAGCCCGTTTCTCCAGGAAGAAGCCCTGCACCTTCCCGTACAGTTCGCGGTCGGCCTGGCTCCAGGGCGGATCCACCTCGCGTTCGAAGGGCGAAAGGGCATACCAGTTCGCATTGAACTCCAGGTAATCCAGCCGTTTGAGCAGGACCGACTGGTAGAGGTAGGTCAATCCGGTGAGCGACGCGCTCCGCCCGACCTGCTTGGGCAGATCGCGCCCCAGGGCGTCGGCCGAGATATCGACCCGGTAGGGGAAGTCCGACGAGTAGGCGATGTAGTCGATCTGGGCGGTCAGCGACGCCTGTTCCAGATAGCGCAGGATCGGGACGAGAATCTGTTTGCGGAAGTCCTCGACCCCGACGGCCTCCTCGATCCCGATCCCGTCCAGTTCCAGACGGTTGCTGGCCGGAATGGAGCGCAAGGCCATGTACTCGTTGGCCAGCGAGCGGCTGCTCCAGCTCTCAGCATTGACCACCACGAGCACGTTCTCGGGCCCGCCCCCGGCCTGAACCAGGCTTCCGGCCAGACCGATCGCCAGCCACCAGCCCCATACCTTCCGAATCAAGCCCTGCCGTATCATCTGCTCTTCCTCGTGTCTGTGATGGGGGCGGCGTGGAACTCGCTTCCCGCAACTGGGTGGCTATGGTACCCGGACCATCCTGACAGATGGCCTCGCCGCTCGTGGAAAGGTAGTGCGGACGCGGGCAAATTGCTCGTGCTGCGGGAACAGGAATACCAAGGCCCCATGGTACCTTCTCGTCCTCGTTCGTCGGTCGGGTTGCTCCTGGCTCTGCTGCTTGGCCTTGGTACGGCTCGCAGCCAGGACGCCTGGAGCCTCGTGGCCACCTGGCGACCGGCCCAACCGTCCACTGCCGATGACAGCAGCCTGCTGGGCGAAGCGGTCGCACCGGATCAGACGGTACTCTGGCGCATTCGTTCCCGCGGGCAGGGCGCATTGCGCTGGGAATTCCCCGGCCAACCCCCGGTGCCCCCGCTGGAAGTGGAAGGCCTGGACTACCCGACCGGAAAGCCAATCCGCCTCGCCTTCTCCTGGTCTTCCCGGACCTTGCTCTGGTTCATCGACGGCAGATTGGCCGCCCAGCGAGTCAGCAACGGCCTGGATGGCCCTCAGCCTGTCGCCTTCCGGCTGGCTTCGCCCGCCCTTACCTCCGACCAGCAGTTCCAGCCAGGCCTGCTGGACGAAGCTACCCTCGCCCGCCAAGAAGGCCCGGCCACCGGCCAGGCCTGGGGCAAGATCCCGGTCGGTCGCGCGAGCATCCACCCGCCAGCCTACCCTCCCCTCGCCGCCACCGACCCCGGCCTCCTGCTCTGCCTCGATTTCGCCGACTGGCCCGTCCCCCATACCGAGGTGGTCGGCAAGGCTGGCGGGGTCCGCCCCACCGATGGGGGAATGGCGTGCCTGGAAGGCGGACTGCGCTGCGGCCTGCGCCAACCACTGGGAACATCGGGCACCATTGCCCTCTGGGCCAAACCCTCCTGGAGCCTGCCGGGAACTACCGACAGTCATGTCCTTGCGCTGGTCCAGACCGCAGGTCCCCCCACCGACAACTTCCACCTCCAAGCCTGGGGCGGAGCCCTCTCCGCCCGGGCAGGCAGCATGGCCAGCGATCAGCAGCCCGGCGCCGATCCCCGTCCCGAGCAACCGGTCGCCTGGCCCGCCGGTAGCTGGCGGCATCTGGCTCTGGTCTGGTCGCCCCAAGCGGCCCGGCTCTATATCGATGGCCAGTTGGTTGGCGAGGATGACGCGGTATCCTATCCCCACCGCGCCAAGTCCGAAATCTATCTCGGCTGCTGGACCGGGGGCACCCGCCCGGCCCAAGCCGTGCTGGACGAGGTGCGGGTCTACGACCGCAACCTGACCGAGGAAGAAGTCCGGCAACTCGCCAGCCGAGCCCCCCAGGCGGAGAACTAACCGTGAGCAATCCCAAGCGTTTCATGATCCGTTGCGACATCGAGGGCGTCACCGGGGTGACCTCCTACGAGGAGGCCGAGCCCGGCAAGCCGGACTACGCCTACGGTCGCGCCATGTTCCTCGCCGACCTCCAGGCTTGCCTGCAAGGCCTCCGGGATGGCGGCGCGGAGGAGCTGGTGATCTACGACGAGCACTATTACGGACGCAACATCCGCATGGACGAAGTGCCTGCCGACACCCGGGTCATCCGGGGCAAGCCCGCCTACCGCGCCGATTGGCCGGGCGGGCTCGATGCCAGCTTCGCGGGCGTCGTCCTCCTTGGCTTCCATTCCAAGGCGGACACCAAGGGTGGCCTGCTGCCCCATTCCTACGAGCTCGACATCCGCGATCTGCGCCTCAACGGCATCTCCGTGGGCGAGATCGGCATGGAAGCCGCCGTCGCGGGCGACTGCGGCGTACCCGTTCTTCTGGTCGTCGCCGACTCCGCCGGGGCGGCCGAAGCCCGCGCCCTGCTGCCCGGGGTTTCCACAGTCGCCGTGAAGGAGAGCCTGGGCGCTACCGGGGCCGCTTGCCTCTCGACCGAAGTCACCTCGCGCCAGATTGCCGAGACCGCCCGCGAGGTCGCCTTGACGCCCCCGCCGGTCAAACCCTACCGGGCCGGCAGCTATGTCTGGCTGGAAGTGGTGCTGAACGACGGTCCCTACCTGACCGCCCTGCGCCCGCTGGCCGGTTCCCGCCTCCGGGGCGAGCGCACCGTGGTCTTCGGCGGCCGTAGCGCCACCGCCGTCTGGAGCGCCTACTGGCAGCTCAAACTCCAAGTCCAGGCCGCCATGGGGAGCGCGTCATGATCCCATCGATCCGCGACTATGCCCGGCTGGGACTGGTCCACCACCTGCTCTATCCCGCCTGCACCACCGATGCCGAACACCACGAGCAGACTCTCGCCGCGTTCTGCCAACGGGGTGACATCGAGACCTTCGACTGCTGCCTGCCCTTCGGCGACGATCGGCGGCAACGGCTGATCCCCCGCTTGCGTGCCTGCGGCAAGGTCCACCTTACCTACGCCGCCCATTTCTTCCCCTTCCGCCACATCGGGCTCGGCACCACCTCCGCCAGCGAGCAGGGCTTGGCCCGGCTCATTCTGGCCGACCAGATCGAGCAGGCTGCCGCCATCGGGGCCACCGGCTTCGTCTTCGCCTCTGGCGGCCCCCGCCCCGAGCAAGCGACCGAAGCCAACCACCAGGCCTTCCGCGAGATGGTCGGCTGGCTCTGCGACGAGCTCGGGAAGCATGGCATCACCGCCCTGCTCGAACCCTTCGACATGACCATCGACAAGTGCTTTCTCTACGGTCCCACCGAGATCTGCGCCGCCCTTGTTGCCGACGGCCGTGCCAATCTCGGGATCGAACTGGACATGGCCCACGTCCCCCTCATGGGCGAGACCTTCGCCCAGGCCATCCACAACAGCGCTCCCCACCTGCGTCGGGTCCATCTCGGCAACTGCGTCCTGCGCGACACCTCCCATCCCCGCTACGGCGACACCCATCCCCCGGTCGGCCTGCCCGGCGGCGAAATCGACACGCCCCAGCTCGCGGAAATCCTCCGCCTGCTGCTGGAGATCGGTTTCTTGAACCCCGCCGCTCGGGGTGATCTGGTGTTCGAGATGACCCCCTGGCCCGGCAAGTCCGTGGAAGACACCGTGGCCGACACCTTCGCCCGTCTCGACCAAGCCTGGCAACAGGTCTGGCATACGTAGCGCAGACACTCCTGTAGCGCAGGCGTCTCGCCTGCTTCCCTAGTACTTTCTCAATTCAGCAGGCGAGACGCCTGCGCCACCCAAGTCCCAGCAGGCGGGACGCCTGCGCCACTTTCACCACCCAACTGGCTCACGACCATGAACCCCAATCCCATTCGCCAAGCCCTGCTCAACCGCCAAGTCACCGTCGGCACCTGGATCCAGATTGGGCATCCCGCCATCGCCGAAGTCCTGGCCAACGTCGGGTTCGACTGGATCGCCGCCGACTGCGAGCACACCGACATGGGCATCGCCGAGTTCGCCGCGGTGGCTCGCGGCATGCATGGCCGGGGCAGTGTTCCCATGGTCCGGGTGCGCGAGAACGACACCCTGGCCATCCGCCAGATGCTCGACCTCGGGGCCATGGGCGTGATCGTGCCCCTGGTCAACACTCCCGAGGAAGCCGAACGGGCCGTGCGCGCCGCCAAATACCCGCCCGCCGGGGTGCGCGGCTTCGCCTTCCATCGCGGCAACGACTGGGGCGTGGATTTCACCGACTACGCGGCCCAGGCCAACAACCAGATCGCCGTCGTGGTCATGATCGAGTCCAAGCAGGCGGTCGAGAACATCGACGCCATCCTCGCCGTCGAGGGCGTGGATGGGGTCTTCATCGGCCCCTACGACATGAGCGGCTCCTACGGCATCCCCGGCCAGACCGGGGACCCCATCATCCAGAACGCCTGTGCCCGGATCGTCGCAGCCTGCCGCAACGCGGGCAAGGCGGCCGGCATGCACGTGGTCATCCCCACCCCCGAGGCCATCGCCAAGGCCGTAGCCGACGGCTTCACCTTCCTGGCCGTGGGCGTGGACACCATCTTCCTCGACCAAGCCGCCCGCAACGCCCTCGCCGTGGCCAAGGCATAGCCTTCATCCCGAGATGATGCCATTCGTGGAGTATTGGACTGGTCTGGGCAATACGCCCCGCCCCGGTTGTTCACTCCTTCCTGCTGATGGAGTGCCTCTGGCTCTCTCTGTCCGTCACGAGTCCTAAAGCCATGCCGATCGGGTAGCCGCGCGGTCGACGAACGCGCGGTCCCTGGTTGCCGACCACTGGTTCGTCCCCCGCACGACCCGCCCCTGTCGCAGGCTCGTCGAGCCAGCGACTACCCGTCAGCGACCCTGCCGTGCCAGTGGACGTGCGGATGGCGGATGCTCCGATCCGGGGTCATTTTCCTGGTTCTCGGAGCGGCAAAGACAGCCATCGTTCCTCTCTGGCTGTTGTCCAACTGGTATGGTACTTCCCGGTTGAAGTCTCCACATGGAACGTCCGGGGGCTCCTCCCGGAGCCCTGCAAGGGCGATGCATACCCAGCCCAGGGCGGAGCAAAGCAGAGCCCTGGGTCAGGGGCATTCTGTACCTGGAGCCCTACAGGGGCGGCACATCCCAACTGCGGTGCTGGAGTTGCCCCGAACCATATCCGATGGCAAACAGTCCAGCTCCGCCACTGGCCCCACCGTCTCCCATGTGTCGCCCTTGCAGGGCTCCAGACCTGTTGTGACAGCTTCCCAGGGCTCTACTTCGTTCCGCCCTGGGCTGGCTATATGCCGCCCCGCCGGGGCTGATACCGGGCTGGCACCATCCGGACGAGGATCGGAGCAACTGGGAGGTCAAGGTTGCAGCCGGTGGTTGTGGGTCACGGCTGGTCGCCGCCGCCGAGCACGAGGATGCCCGCCCGATTCAGCTCCCACATATAGCCGCCGGTGCTCTGCCACACGCAGGAGGCCACGGGCTCGGTTTTCTTGACGATCAGGTTGAAGCGGAGCTTCGGGGGGACGCCTGGGGGTAACCCCAGTGCTGCGAAGGGGATGCGCCATTCGCAGGTCCAGGCCCCGTCGCCGATGGCGGCGGCATAGGTGGCGCCCTGGTAGAGCCGCCGGTACGATTCGGTGTCCGCCCGGGTGTAGTTGTAGTCGAGCATCTTGCCAGTGGGTAGACCGAGCAAGGTGAGGACCGGGCTGGGATGCCCCGGCGACAGGCTCTGCAACGCCACGATGGTGCGGTCGTAGTTGTACGGCGGCTGGCGGTCGGTGGTCAGGACCGCGGTGTTGCCGACCGCGTTGCGCACGGCCACATACAGGGCCTCGTCGTCGTAGCCGACCCAGGCCTCGCTGGCAGGGTCGCCTTTTCTCCCCTTGAGGGGCAGTGTGCCCGGGGCGTCGCCGTCCTCCGGCCACTCGTCGAGACGCCCATCGATCACGGGGGATTGCGCGAAGCGCGGCACGGCCAGTTCGGGCAGCGTCTTGGGGGCCGGTGGGCGGGGCTTGGGCGGCACTTCGGCATCCACCGATTTCAGGTAGGAGATCAGCAACTCGTAGAGCTCGCTGGTCTTCTCCGGCATGGTGCCAGAGAGGTCGTTCGTCTCGCCCACATCGTGCGCCAGATCGTAGAGCTCGCGCCGGGCAGGTTCCCAGGGCGCCGCCCAGTGGACCACCAGCTTCCAGTCGCCCGCCCGAATGGCGGAATGCGGCATGTTCCGGAGCTGCGGCCGGTGGAAGACCAAGGCCGGGAAAGCACGGCGCACGGTACCCTCGCCCGCGTTTTCCAGCAACGGGCGCAGGCTGCCTCCGTCGATGTCGGCCGGGAGCGCTTCACGCCCTCCCGCCAAGTCGTAGAAGGTCGGTAGCAGGTCGCATTGGGTAACCGGAACCGCACAGGACGAACCCGGTTCCACGCCGGGCCCGCGCACCATGAACGGCACCCGAATGCCCCCTTCGTAGAGGGTCTGCTTGTGCATCCGCAGCGGGTGGTTGCGGGCCGGGAGAGACGATGGATTCCGGCGGAACTCCGGTCCCGGCTCGCCGCCGTTGTCCGAGGAGAGGACGATGTAGGTGTTGTCCGCGATGCCCAACCGCGCCACTGCCGCAAGGACTTGGCCGACTCCGGCATCCAGATCCTCCAGCATGGGGGCAATGCCGGGCATCACCTGCCGCGCGGGAGCCGGCTGGTCGGCATAGCGGGCGAGAGTGGCCGCCAGGGCCTGGTAGGCGGTGTGGATCGCGTAATAGCTCACTTGCAGATAGAAGGGCTGCTTCTGCTGCACCCGCTGCTCCATAAAGGCGATGGCGCGGGCGGTGACGGACAGAATCCGCTTCGGGTCCTCGTCCGCCTCGCACGTCCAGTTGCGCTGCCCGCTTCCCGGTTCCAGGTTCGGGTGGTGGAACGTGCCGGTCACATTCCCGGTCAGCCCGTCGCTCTCGTCGTACCCCAGCGCCGTGGGGTTCGCTTCCATCGTCCCATCGCCGTAGTCCTTGCCCGACATGACCTCGCCCCACTTGCCGAAATGCGCGCAACGGTAGGAGGGATCAGCCTGCTTGAGGAGTTGGGCGATGGCGGGATGCCCCTGGGGGTGGAAGTCGCTGACGAACTCGGTCCCGTGCTGGCGGGCGGGGGTCATGCCGAACTGGATGCTGCGGCGGGTCGGCGTGCAGATGGGCGCGGGGGAATAGCCGTTGGTGAAGCGCATGCCTTCGCGCGCCAGCCGGTCGATGTTCGGCGTGCGGAAGGAGGCGCAGAAACCCTCCGGCACCGCCGGATCGAGGGGAGTCGATAGATCGGCCCAGCCCTGGTCGTCGGTGAGGATGAACAGGAGATTCGGCCGCGCAGCCGCCGCCTGACCACGAGCACCTGGCCAGGCCAACAGGGCCGCACTCGACCCCAGGACCCTGACAAAGTCGCGCCGCGTCAACCTCTGTCCGGCACCCAACTGCTTGCGTCTGTCGCTCATTCGCGTGGTCTCCGACCTGTGCGGTTCCTGCACTGTGGCCTGCCGGGAGAGAATTGCCAGCGGTCAGCCAGGAGCAGAGCACGCCCCCCGGCAATACCGACGGGAAGCCTCCTCCTCATTCCCAGCGCAGGAGAGCAGGGTCCTTGCCCTCGCGGGACCAATCAATGACGCAGGTGCGCGAGACGCAAGGAATCGCGACCCGCTCCCGCCGGGAGAACACAGTGTCTCCTGCCGTGCGGATGGTGCGCAGGTAGCTGTCGGCCATCTCCTTCGTCAC
>QKCY01000046.1 GCA_003245525.1 Victivallales bacterium
GGTTTCACCGCCGCCTCGCCACAACGGGAGCAGACGGCCCCCAGGGCTCCCTCCGCCGCCTTCCGTTCCGCCGCCTCGGTGGTCTGGCTCAGCACCTGGACCAAAGCCGGGATATCGTCCACTCCGGCCAGGTTCCGGCTCGCGTTCAGGGCCGCCAAGCGGATCTCGGCATCGTCGCCGCGCAACGCCACCAGAACCGCGGGCAACGCGGCCTGGGTCTGCCGCCGGGCCACCAGATCCAGCGCCACCAGCCGCGGGGCCTTGTCGGGACTGGCCAACAGCGCCACCAAGGCCTGGTCGACCGCAGGCCGGGGCAGGACCTCCAGCCCATTCCGTGCCGCCTTGGCCACGTCGCCATCGGAATCGGTCAACGCGGCCACCAGCGGCGCAATAGCCGCTTCGCCTCCCACTGCCGGGAGGCCCTGGACGGTGGCGAGACGCAGTTCCTTGGCTTCGCTCTTCGCCGTGGCCAGGAAGCAGGACAGCGCAGCCTGATCGCCCCGGCCAGCCAGGGCGACAATCAGCAGGGGCTGCCGGTCGGCAGGCAGGTCCGCCAACGTCGCGGCACCAGCCCGGGTGACGTCCGCGCCCGGCAGTTCACGGGGCAGCACCCAAAGAGCGGTGCGGAACACGAGCGGATCGGCGCTACGCAACTGCTCGGCCAGCAAGGCGGAGTTCGCCATCAGCATCGCCCGCAACGCGGCTTGGCGCACGGGGACCGGCTGATCGGGCGCAGCCAAGCGAGTCCAGAGACCCTGAGCCAGTTTCGTGTTCCCCTCGGCAACCAGCAGGTCGGCGCCCTGCAACGCGCCTTCGCGAATGGCGGGAGTGGGATTGGCCAGGGCCTTCAGCAGTGCCAGAGCCGCGTCCGGCGTCCCAACCCGCCCCAAAGCCACCGCCGCTGCTGCTGCAACCGCCGGGTCGGCGTGGCCAAGCAGACCCGCGAGCGGGGCAACCGCCTTGGCATCGCGCCGCACGCCGAGGGAGTTGACCACCCCGACCAACTGCTTGCCCTGGAGCTTGCCCAACGCGGCGCGCAGGGCCTCGTCCACGGCGGGATACGGCATGGGCTCCAGCGCGTAGCGGGCCATATGGGAGAGTGCCTCATCGCCCAGCAATCCGGCCAATACGGGGATGGCATCGGGACCGCCCGCCGTCGCCAACTCGCGACAGGCGGCAACCTTGTCCGTCAAGGTGGCGTCGGCCTGCAGAGTGGCGAGCATTTCCGCCGCATCGGCAAACTGCCGCCCCGGGCTGTAGGTGGGCCCGGAGTTGAACTTCAGCTTGCGGTTGGCGACGCCGTCGAAGTAGGCGCAGTCGTCGGTTTCCGCAGGCAGCGTCTGGGCATAGAGCCCCACCCGGGTCTGGCCGGTGCGCTCGCCGATCTCCCAGTAGAGCGGCCCCGGCGGCAGCGGTTTGGGCAGCCAGACCTCCAGGTGGGCATTGTCGGCAAAATCCACGAAGGTATCCTGGGCCAGCTTGGTTTTCCGTTCGGGGGAGTCCCAGATGGTCAGGGTGAGTCCCCCCTCGTTGTCGCTCCAACTGGGCGCGATGATCCAGACCCCGTTCCAGGGCATGGTGGCGGTCAGGCGCTGGCCCAGACGCGTATGGTTGTTGAGGGGAATGGCCTCGGCCCTAGCGGTAGAGGCCAGGAAGCTGAGACCGAGCAGAAGTCCGAGAGTGTGTACGAGTCGTTGCATGGTCGGTCCTCCCTTCCTACATCCGCCAGGGTTCGCGCAGCGCGCGGGTGCGCAGCCGGTTCGCTTCGGGGTCGCCGAGGAACTCCTCTTTCGCGGGGTCCCACTTCAGCGAGCGGCCCAGCTTGTAGCAGAGGATCGCCAGATGCCCCAGCGAGGCGTCGCGATGCCCGATCTCCTCGTCGGCGCTGCATTTCCCGCGGGTGCGGATGCAGTCCAGCCAGTTGCCGTGATGATCGTTGGCTCCGCTGACGTTCCGGTCGGTCATCCCCATCTCGGCGAAGATGCTGTCGGGACCGCCTTCGGCCCGGCCACCGCCGTAGAGGGCCGTGACCCAGCCCCGTTCGCCGACGAAAACCCCGCCGAAGCTGCCCGCAATCCGGGCGTTGTCCGGGACCGCGTGGTACTGGGTCTTCACCGTGCCCCAGTTGTCGACCAGATGTAGCAGGGTCCCATTTGCGTAGCGATAGGTCAGGGTCGGGAACTGGCCGTCGCGTGGGTGGAGAACCTCCACCGGGCCACTGCGTTCCATGCCAAGGGCGTACTGGATCACATCGGCGCTATGGGAATGGTGCCAGGTCACGGATGCCGCTCCGTAGTCCTCGCAGAAAGCCCAGGGCACGACGCCCGGAATCGGGTTGCGATGATAGCGCGAGTTGTAGGGATGCCAGGCGGCGGGCCCCACCCACAGATCCCAGTCCAGCCCCTCGGGCACCGGTTCGGCAGGCAAATCGGGATTCACGGGAATGGGCGAGCCGCCGAACTCGCCGATCCGCGACCAGATGGCGAAAACCTGCTTCACCTTGCCCAGCCCCCCGTTGCGCACGAAGTTCACCACCCGCCGAGTCGTCACCATGGATCGGTACTGGGTCCCAGTCTGGAACACGCAGCCATAGCGCTGGACCACGTCCACCAGCCGCCGTCCCTCGCCGATGGTGAGCGAGACCGGTTTCTCGCCATAGACATCCTTGCCCGCGCGGGCGGCGTCGATGGCCACCAGCGTATGCCAGTGATCGGGGGTGGCGATGACGACGGCGTCGATATCGTCCCGTGCCAACAGGTCCCGGTAGTCGTTGTAGGCCACGCAATCCTGGTTGCCGTAGCGGTCGCAGGCGGTCTGCCAAGCCTGCTGGCGGCGCACCGCATCCACGTCGCAGACCGCGCGGACCTGTACCCGCGGGGTGCCCAGGCACCAGTTCAGATGCCCCTTGCCCATCGCCCCGATGCCGATGACGGCCACCCCGATCCGCTCGCTCGGAGCCACGGTCCCCGCCGCTCCGCGCACGGAGGCGGGCAGGATAAGCGGCACGGCCAACCCCGCCGTCGCCAGACTCCCGCACCGCAACACCTCCCGCCGGGTCATGCCACCGCCGTCGCGCCGTTCCATGTTTCGCCCTCCGCTGCCTCGGGGTTCACCTATTGCCACTGGAGAATCACATGTGTACCATCGGAGCCTATATGAACCACTTCCCCTTGTCAAGCCACCTCTTCCGAGAATCTTTCCCTAGTCAATTCTTGCATGGCACCATCCAGATCGGTACATTTGTGGACTATTGATACAAATCACTCCGTAAGCTGCTAACGAAGGGGCGTTGATGCGATGGGCACCGCAGGATACGAATCACCGGCCGTGCGGAAGGCGATTGCCTTGGTGGAGCTGTTGTGCAGCCAGGACCGGCCACTGGGGCTCTCGGAGATCAGCCAGGCGTTGGAGTTGAACAAGCACATGGTGCTGCGTCTGCTGAGTACCCTGGAGGACATGGGCTGGTTGGTCCGCCATGCGGAAGGCCCCAAGTACAGCGTGGGCCTGCTACCTTACCACTCCACCAGCAAGGTAGTCCGTCGCATGAGTTTCCGCACGGCCGCCGAGCAACCCCTGCGGGCGTTGTGGGAGGAGACCGGCGAGAGCGCGTTCCTCAGCATCCTCTACCAGGACACCGCCATGCTGGTCGAGCATCTCGACGGGGTAGGCAGCATCCGCGTCGGTGCCCATGTGGGCGAACGCTATCCCCTGAACTGCACCGCCGCTGGCAAGGTTCTGTTGGCCTTTGGCGATCCCGAACTCCTGAGCCGGGTGGTCCAGCATGGCTTCGAGCGGCCCACTCCCGCCTCGCTGCACACGCTCAATGCCCTGCGTCCGGAGCTGGCCGCCATCCGGCGGGACGGCTATGCCCTCGACCGGGAAGAGTCCATCACCGGCGTGCTTTGTGTCGCCGCTCCCGTCTTCGACCACGCGGAGAAACTGGCGGGGACCATCGGTCTCACGGTGTTCGCCATCGCCTATACGCCGGACGACCTGGCCAGCCAACTGGCCCCCCGCGTGCAGGCGGCGGCGGCGGAGATCTCGCGCACCCTCGGGTATCCGAGCGAATGATCGCCGGATCAGCCTTGCATCGGCAGATCCCCTCGCTATGCTTCCGCCGGAATCCACTCCACCGAGGAAGACTGCCGTGCAGACTGAGAACCCTTCGCCGAGCCGCCCGTTGGTTGGTGCCATTCGTTGGGATGCGTGGTACGGGGAACTGCCCGATCTCGGGGCCTTGCCCGATCCGCGGCAGCGTCCGGGCTACGATCCCCGCCGGGGCGATCTGAGCCCCGATCCCGGCGGCGAAGCCCAGCGGTCCCTGACCCCCGAGTCCTGGCGCTACCGTTGGCCCTTCTTTACCACCCTGGCCCCGGATGGCAGCGCCCTCGCCTTCGACAGCAACCGCGCGGCGGTGATCGAGCAGGAGATCGACTACGCGGTGCAGGCCGGTCTCGACTACTGGGCTTTCGACGCCTATCCCGAGGACTGTCCCCTCAGCTACACCCTCAAGACCTATCTCGCCTGTCCCGGTCGGGAGCAGTTGCCCTTCTGCCTCTTCCTGGTCATGGGTTCGGCCTACGGCAGCCTGGCGGAGGACGACGAGTTCCGGACCTATGTCCTGCGTCTGCTCCAGGAGCCGAGCTACCTGAAGGTCCAGGGCAACCGCCCGGTGCTCTATCTCGGTTTCCTGAACGACCGGATCATGGACCTGCTCCTGGACGGCTGGTGGGAGGACTTCTGTAGCGACGTCGTCCGGCAGGGCCTCGGCACGCCGTACGTGGTGGTCTGCAACGGCAATCCCCAGACCGCCAAGCGCTACTGCGACCTGGTGCACGGCGACGCGCTGAGCCAGTACAACGTCCACGAGGGCAAGGCGAAGGCCGCCCCCTTTGCCGATCTGGCGGCGGCGGCGGAACGCTTCTGGACGAACTGCGCCGCCACCGGTGCCCCGGTCGCCCCGATCTGCGTAGCGGGCTGGGACCGCCGGACCCGGGTGATCAACCCCGTTTCCTGGGAGAGCTTCCACACTCAGCCGGACGCGGCCGAGTACTACTACGAATCCGGGACCGCCGCCGAGATCGCCGCCCATATCGGCCGGGGCGTCGAGTGGTTCCGCGAGCATCCCGCTGCGGACGGCACGGAACTGGTCCTCGTCTATGCCTGGAACGAGCTGGACGAGGGCGGCTGGCTGCTTCCCGCCCTGCCCCCGCCGTATGGCGAGGGCACGGCCCGGCTCGACGCCCTCCGCGACGTGCTCGCCTC
>QKCY01000141.1 GCA_003245525.1 Victivallales bacterium
TGGGTGACCCCTTCCGCGTTGGCGATGGTCTCGAAACGTTCGGCCAGGTTGGCGTCCGCCGCCTCGGTCACCAACCCATTCCCCTGGCGCTGGTACCGGCTGCCACCGAGGGCGATGTGGGTGTAGAGAATGGGCAGGCGCGCCACTTGGACCCGGTGCAGGAGCGTGGGATCGTCCGCGACGGCGGCTTCGGCCTGGTCGAACAGCTTGCCGGCCGCAGCCAGCATGTCCGGGTGGTTCAGGTAGGAATCCGGCGAGCTGTAGATGCGCACATGCCGGTTCAGATCCGAGCAGACGGTCTGGTGGATCAAGTTGATGTAGGAGCGCACGAAGCGGCCTGCCGGGCCGTAGTACGCCGCCACGAACTCGTCGATGGCCTTGTCTGTATCATAAGTGGGGTCCCATAGCGTCTTGGCCATGAGGTAGGTGCGCAGTTCGGCCATCTCGCCGCCCTTGGTGAAATAGTCGGCTTCCTCGTAAATGCCCTTCACCCCGTGGTCGCGGAAGAACTCGATGTTGGGTTTGATGACATAGAGGTTCGGGAAGGGCTGGATGCAGTGGGCGTAGTTGATGACGTAGTCCCAGATGTACAGCCGGTTGCAGATGGCGTTCCAGCCCTCGATGTCCTTCACGAAGGACTGGTTCTGGGGACAGGTGGCCAGGGGATGGACGAAGCAGCACTCGATGGAGCAGAGGCGCACGGCCACGTTCGGGCGGGGCTTGACGTAGAGCGGCGGCTTGCGGGTGTACTGGTAGGCCAGGGTGTCGATGATGACGTCCGGATGCTCTGCGGCGATGGCATCGGCGATGGCATTGACGAAGTGGAGCAGGGGACCGGACTGGCTTCCCTCCTTCTCGGCCAGGGCGGTGCAGACCGGGCACTGGCAGTAGTTGTGCCAGTCGTTCTGGGAGACGGAGATGATCTGGCAGTCGGGGCTCTCGGCGATCCAGCGCTGGACCGTCTCGGTGGCAATGCGCAGGACTTCGGGATTGGTCAGGCAGAGCTGCGTGTGGTCGGGGCCGAACCGGACGCCCTTGATCTCCGAGTAGTACTCGGGATGCTCGGCGAAGTACTTCTCCGGCGGCACCAGGGCATTGAAGGTATGGACGAAGCCCCGGTACTTGTAGTGGCCGCCCCATTCGGCCGTGGCCCGCGAACACATCCCGTTCAGCTTGTTGCGCGCGCCGAATTCGGGCGGACGGCAATTCGGGTAGTCCGTGTCGCGGTACTCGAAGGGCGGAATGTAGGTCCGGTCCAGTTCGCCGATGCGGACGGTGCCGGCCTTGGGGATAGTGGCGCAGTCGGCCGTGAACCAACGGCAGCCGCAATACTCCTCCAGGAAGGTGTAGACGGCATAGAGCACGCCCCGCTGGTTGCCTGCCAGGATGAGGGAGGGGCCATCGGTCTGCAGGTGGATGCCCTCCTGGCCGAGACTGGCGAAGTCGAGCAGCAGGTGGTGGCGTTCGGCCAAGAATTCGCTCTTGCCGACGATGATGGCGTAGCGCCGGTCGGCATCGGCGGCGCGCCGGATGTCGATGAGTTCGCCAGTCATGGCTTCGAGGTGGAACTGCAACTCGGCAGCGGCATGGGCTTCGGAGGGAGTCGGTTCGTTCGGAGTCACGATCTGGTAGGCGTTGGCCGCCACTTGGCGACCGTTGATGAGGAGGCGCAGGGAGCCCAGAGCCGCCTGGCGTTCGCCCAGGGCCTGCTGTTCCTTGGCCAAACCATCGCGCAGCCCGGCCACCGCCTTCTGCAAGGCTGGCTTGTCCGCCACTTGGGCGGCGAATTCGTCCAGAGCCTTCTCCCGTGCCTGCAACTGTTTGGCTGTCTCTTTCACTGGTAGAACCTCCTTGGTTCCCTGGGCCGCCATGATCCGTTCCACGGCCTGCACCGCCAGATCCCGACCGTCGCCTGCCTGCAAGGCCGCGAGCGCGAGGGAGAGCCGGTCGGCATCGCCCATATCCTGGGTCAGCTCGCGCAGCCGGTGCTTGGCGTCGGGCCAGCGCATACAGTCGTAGCGGACCATTTCGACGATCCACGAGCGGCGCTCTTCGGACGACGCGGCCCGCTGGGCGAACAGGCAGGCGATGTCGGCCTTGGTTCCCTGGTCGCCTTCGGCCAGGATGGCTTTCGCCTGTTCCAGCTTGTTCTGCTTCAGGTAGTAGCGGGCCAGAAGCTGCATGTCGTGCGCGTCTTTCTGGCCTTTCGCCTCCAGATCGGCGATGGTCTGTTCCGGCGTCTTGATCTGTTCCACGACCACATCGTCCACGTAGGCGACTGCATCGCTCGCATCGCCTGCCGCCAGCGGGTGGAAGGTGACGTGATCGGCCGGGACCACGAAGGTCGTGGAGACCTGCTTCCACTCGTCCCCTTTGGGCACGGGAGCACTGCCGCCGAACCACCACCCGTAGGAGTTCCAACCGTAGCTGTACAGCGCATAGAGAGTGCCCGACTGCGCACTGCCCTTGGCCCAGGCCGTGGCCCGGTAGGTGGCAAAGGGTTCGACCAGAAGATCGCCGCCCAAGGCCCGCCAGTGCTCCTTCGCGTCCACCCTCAGAATGCCGCATTTAATGCCACTGTGGGCCTGTCCCACCTGGCCGCGGGTCTCGAAACCCGGGTCGGGATAGATGTTGGGGCCAGCCCACGCCGCACCCACGATTGTCCAGGCCAGACACGCAGAGCCAAAACGCTGCCAGAGAGAACTGCTCATGCCATATGCTCCTCGGTTGCCGCTCGCAGAGGGAAGGGGGTGGCAAGATAGATGGTGCCCCCCCGGATGTCGAACGTTTCCACGGGAGGCCGGAACATCTATGGGGTTGCGCGGACGTAGCGCAGAATCGCGTCGAGCAGCTGTTCGCGGCCCGGATGGCGCAGCAGGGCGGAGGCGACGTAGATGACCCGGCCAGCGCCCAACTGGCCGCCGGGTTGGACACAGGCGATGACATCGCCTCCATCGGTACCGTCGGGTCGGGTGACATGGGCCAGGGACTGGTAGCTCTTGGCTTCCGGGTAGAGGCTGGCCTGCATGAGGCGCGACCCTTCGGTCTGTGGCACTTGCCACGGTGACAGGTCGGGGGCGAATCCCTTGGCGAAGGCAACCGTGCTTCCTTGCGGGACATTGGTCATCCGCAGTTGGAAGCCGAACTCGGACGCCCGCTTGCCCGCTTCCGGGTAGTGCAGCGGATAGGCCCCGCCGGACATCACCAGCAAGGTGCCGCCTCGACGCAAGTGCTTTTGCAGATAGGTCACAATGTCGTCCACCGGGACGTTCGCCTCGCCGAATCCCTCGTTGCCGGTGGCGATCATCACCAAGGGTAGTTCCGCCTTCAGCACGGTCGCCCAATCCGTCGGCTGGATACCCAGGGCATCGGCGTTGTAGAGGTCGCGCACCCACTCGCTGTAGGGTTCGGCATGAACTGGCAGGGACTGTCCGGCGAACCAGCCTTGCCAGCGCGCCACGGTTTCCGCCGAAAAGGGGCTCTCGGTCTTGTAGAACTCCAGTTGGGAAAGGGGGCGGTAGGTCTGCTGGGCCGGATCGGGAGCGACATCCGGGAAGGCGACCTCCTTGCCACGCAGCAGTTGTCCGCCGAGTCCCGCCAGCCGCAGGTAGAGATCGCTGGGCATCCCCTCGTAGGTGGCGAAGCGCCCGACCGGGGGCTGGTTGGTGCATTTGAGGATGGCCGTGCCCTCGTCCACCTCGTCGAACATGGCGACGTAGACCATGTTCATGCCGTACTCCCTGACCGCCTGCAACTGGCTCCAGAAGAAGCGTCCGCCCTGGCGGGGGACCTGGTTCAGAGGCGCGTTGCCGTGCTGGAGGTTGGTCCAACTGAAACCGGGGAAGGCGACCGCGTAGTAGTCCAGATCGTACTTCCGGCAGAGACTCAGGTCACCGGGCCAGTAACGGCGGAAATGCTCCTCCGCCGTCTCGGGCGAGTGGTAGCGGCCCACGTTCCAGGGGCTGATGATGGTGGCGTACTTGCGCAGCAGCTCCATACGGGCGTCGGTCCAGCTCGCCCAGTCGTTGGGCACGCCCAACATGATGGTGCAGCCGCCGTTCTCGGGGCGCTTGAAGAAGGCGAAGAGCTCTTCCGTCGCCTCGGCGTCGAACTTGCGGTGGTCGAAGCCATAGCCCCACAGCGACACCACCGGTCCCCCGCGATGGCGCAGATAGGCGGGCGTGGTGGTGAGGCGCATCTCCTGGATGAGCCGGGTCCAATCGGCCTTCATGACGTCCACCGTGTGGCGGTCGAAGTTGACATCGTACATCACCGCGAAGGCCCGGCCGTGTGTGTTCGCCGCCTCGCGGCAACGGTTCAGCACGGCGCAACTGCGCTGGTAGTTCCAGTCGTTCTGGTTGCTGATGCAACTGCCGAACCGCTGGACGAACACGCCATCGATGCCGTACTCCTCCATCCAGCGGAAGTGCCGGTCCACCGTCTTGAGCACGGTGGAGCTGAAGACGCGGGCGGGGGTACCATCGGGATAGCGGAAGCTGGTGGGAAAGGTCTCGTCCGCGTCGTATTCCGAGAGATCGGGCCAGAGATCGACGGAGCAGCGCGGGGGATCGCGGTCCACGCCGCCCCAGTGCACGAATCCCGGCTTGTAGCCGTCGCCCTTGGCCATGAACCAGCCCTGGTAGCCGCACATGACCGTGCCGTAGAGGCTCGTGGTATCCACGCCCTTCGCCACCGGCCCCGTGTAGGGCGACAGGGATTCGCTCAGAGCCATGGCGCGATGGTCCTGGGCCACGCAGACGGCGGCAGACAAGGCGGCGGTGGCGGCGAGGGTACGGAAGCTCGTCATGGGAACTCCTTGCTGGGAGGACCGAAAGGCATAGGCCCTGCATACGGTAGCCATGCTGGCCATGGGTACAACTTCGGGGGCGGTTGCCAGTTGCCAGTTGCCAGTTGCCAGTTGCCAGTTGCCAGTTGCCAGTTGCCAGTTGCCAGTTGCCAGTTGCCAGTTGCCAGTTGCCAGTTGCCAGTTGCCAGTTGCCAGTTGCCAGTTGCCAGGCCAGTTGCCAGTTGCCAGTTGCCAGTTGCCAGTTGCCAGTTGCCAGTTGCCGATGGCGCGGAACTTCCTCGGTTCTCACATGTGGTTCCTTTTTCCGTTGGTTGCGGCGGCGCGCCAGCAGCGGCTACCGTCTCGCGGAACGTGGCTGCCGCGCAGTGGCAGTCCGTACCGCGAGACATGCTTGAGGGGTCCGGGGAGACACGTCGCCCCGGCGGGGTTCGGGGCCGCGCCCTGTTTCCCTCCTTCCTTTTCCTCCTTGTGCTTGACGCTTGCCGGGTGGCCGGTACTGTGTTCGCCGCGCCCCCAACCACCCCCACAACGGAAGACCTGTCGATGGACCAACCGAGCTTCTTGAGCCGACTTCTCCCCGCCCGCAAGGATGGCGGTTTCGCCATGCCGAAGGACATCGTCTGGGGGGCTTCCCCCATTGTCGGCGAGGATGGCCGCTACCACCTCTTCGCCTCCAGTTGGCCCAAGGCCCAGGGGATGGGGGCTTGGCTGACCCATTCGCAGGTCGTCCATGCCGTCTCCGACACGCCCGAGGGGCCTTTTGCCTATCAGGCCGTGGCGCTGCCCGCTCGCGGCGAGGGGTACTGGGATGGGTCCATGACCCACAATCCCACCATCCACAAGCACGGCGATACCTATCTGCTGTACTACACCGGCTCCCACTACACGCATCACGATGACCCGCGGGAGAACGAGATCGAGTGCTTCAACAACAAGCGCATCGGCCTGGCCATCTCCAAGTCCGTCAACGGCCCGTGGCAGCGCTTTGACCAGCCCATTCTGGAGCCCCGCGCTGGCAAGTGGGACTCGGTCATCACCTCCAACGCCGCCCCTTGCGTCCTGCCCGATGGCCGCGTGCTGCTGGTCTACAAGAGCACGGATGTGGCCCAGCGGGAGCGGATCGAGCGCCGCAAGCAAGGTCCCTTCTGCGGACTTCGCCTGGGCGTGGCGTGGGCGGAGACGCCCACCGGTCCCTACGTCAGTTGCAGCGAGGAACCGCTGTTCGAAGGCACGGAATGGGCCGTCGACATGGAGGATGGCTACGTCTGGCAGCAGGACGGACGCTTCTACATGCTGGCCAAGATCTTCGGCGAAGGCGAGCAGTTGATCGGCGAACGGGGAGCCGGATTCCTCGCCGTTTCCGAGGACGGTAACTCCTGGCGTCCCGCCGATCCGCCCCAGGGCTACTCCCGTTCCGTCAACTGGACCGACGGCACCAGCACGACCTTCCGGCGTCTTGAACGCGTCCAGGTTCTCCTTCAGAACGGGGTCCCCACCCACCTCTACTTCGCCATCGACCTCGCCACCGAGACCGGTGGCGAATACCACAACATCTGTGTGCCGGTCAGTCCGTAGTCAGTCGTCAGTTGTCAGTTGTCAGTGGCGCGGACTTGGCGTCGGTGCGCCAGCAGACGGCAACCGCCTGGAGGAACGGGAGGCGCGTGGCGACTCCGTACCGCCAGGCATTCCCCGAGGGGTCCGGGGGGACGAGTCGCCCCGGCGGGGTTCGGGGCCGCGCCCCGGTCTCCCCTTGCATCCCTGCCGTCCAGCAACTACCCTCTCCGCAACCCCAATCTAGGAGACGGACATGATCGCTGATCTCAGCACCTCGACCCTTCCGCCCGGCGAATGGAAGTTGGTTTGGCACGACGAGTTCGATGGCGACACCCTCGACGAATCCAAGTGGAACCACCGTTTGCACCGGTTCGGCAGCCGCGTCGGGCAATGGGTGCCCGAAGGCGCGCGGCTGAACGGCAAGGGGCAGTTGGAGTTGACCGCCTTCGAACAGGATGGGCAGTACTACTGCGGGGCCATTCAGACCAGCGGGAACTTCATGGACACGCCCGGCGAGCCCATGTGCTTCAACAAGAACCTCACCTGGCCGGTCGGCAAGTTCCTGCCCACCAAGTTCGAGCACACCTACGGCTATTGGGAAGCTCGCTGCAGACTGCCCAAGCTGCCCGGCTGGTGGGGGGCTTTTTGGGTGCAGTCTTCCATCATCGGCAGCAGCCCCGACTTTGCCCGTACCGGGGTCGAGATCGACATTCTGGAGAACTTCACCCGCGACGGCAAGGTCAGCCACAACATCCACTGGGGCGGCTACGGTGCCGATCACCAATCGCGCGGCAGCGGCCATATCCAGGTGGAGGACTGGCAGGACCAGTTCCACAACTACGGTCTGCTCTGGACCCCGGACTGCCTCGCCTTTTTCATCGACGGCAAGGAGACCTGGCGCATGGCCGATGCCGTGCCCCAGTGCCCGGAGTTCATCCTGCTCACCACCGAGATCCGCGGGGCGGCAGGCGGCATGCAGAAGGGCACCGAGATCCAGAACGCCGCTCTGCCCGACGCCTTTGTCGTCGATCACGTCCGCGTCTTCGACCCGGTGAAGTGATCAGCCATCCTGGCGGGTGATCTGGGCGCCGAGGGAGCGGAGGCGCTGCTCGATGGCGGGGTAGCCGCGGTCGATCAGTTCCGCGTTGCGGATGAGGCTCTCGCCGCGCGCGCAGAGGGCGGCGCAGACGAGGGCCATGCCCGCCCGGATATCGGGGCTGTTCAGGGTGATGCCGTGAAGCTGGGAGGGGCCACTGATGACGGCGCGGTGGGGGTCGCAGATCACCGCGTTCGCACCCATGTCCACCAGCCGGTCCACGAAGTACATGCGGCTCTCGTACATCTTTTCGAAGAAGAGCACGGTGCCGCAGACCTGGGTGGCGAGGACGATCATCACGCTCATCAGATCGGTGGGGAACTGGGGCCAGATGCCGTCGTCGATCACGGGCATGCCACCGCCGGGAGCGAGTCGCACCTGGCGGGATTGGTCGGCGGGCACCCGCAGGAAATCCTCGCCATCCTCCAACTCGATGCCCAGCCGGGCGAAGCCGCGCCGGATCATGCGGAAATGGAGGGGATCGATGCCGGTCACGGTGACGTCGCCCCGGGTGACGGCGGCGGCGGCGAGATAGCTGCCTGCCTCGGCGAAATCGGCGGAGACCCGATGTCGGGCGCCGCCCAGCCGGTCCACGCCCTGAATGCGCAGCAAATTGCCGCCGATACCCTCGATCTTCGCCCCCATCTCGACCAGCAGCCAGGCGAGGTCCTGGATGTGGGGCTCGCAAGCGGCGTTGGCGATGACAGTCTCGCCCTTGGCCAGAACCGCCGCGAGCAGAATCTGGGCGGTGCCGGTGACGCTGGCTTCGGGCAACAGCAGATCGGCACCATGCAGTCCGTGGGCGGCGACAAACTCGAAGGGGGGACCGAAGTCCACCTCGACTCCGAGCTTGGCCAAGCCGTACAGGTGGGAGTCCAGCCGTCGCCGCCCGATCACATCGCCGCCGGGGGGCGGCATCTCGGCCCGGCCCAGCCGCGCCAGCAAGGGAGCGGCAAAGAGGATGCCCGCCCGGATGCGGGCTGCCTCCTCGTTGGGCAGGCGATGGACACAGACGCCGCGACCGGAGATGATGGCGCGCTCCTCGGCGGGGAACCACTCCACCTGGGCTCCGAGACGGGCCGCGATGGAGAGCATGGAGCGGACATCGCCGATATCCGGCACGCGGGTCAACTCGACCTTCTCGTCGGTCAGCAAGGCTGCCGCGATCATGGGCAGGGCGGCGTTCTTGTTACCGGAGGCGGCCAACGAGCCCCGCAAGGGAACGCCCCCGGTGATGCGCAGCGTACTCATTCCTTGGCCTTGTCCTTGGCGCGAGGGGAGAGCACGACCCGGACATTGCCGGTTGCCGGGGGGAATGGCTTGTCCTTGTTGACCGTGAAGATGGTGTCGTCGGCCCCGGCAGGATCGGGGATGTCGAGGATGGTGGAGCCGACCGAGTAGTTGATGCAGATATTGCCTTCGGAATCGGCCAGGAACTCGCCGTTCCTCATGCCGGAGCCGACGAAGACCCAGCCTTCGCGCTTCATCGGGGCCTTGGTGCGGCCGTCGATGATCCAGGACTCGATGGGTTCGCGCTGGCGCGCCCCGTTGGCGTCGGTCCACTCGATGTCGAGGTCCACCAAGTCGCCCTGGCGGAGGGTCTCGGTATCCAGCCGGGGACCATTGCTCAGGTCGAGCAGATAGAGCATGGCCTGGAGTTGGAGCGGGCTGACGTCGGCCTTGAGCAAGGACTCGTGCAGCCGTCCCTCGGGGGTGGCGATGATGACTTCCAGGACGCTCACCTGCTCGACGAACTCGACGGGAAAGGAGATGCAGCGCTCCTTGCGGTGTAGGAGCAGCTTGCCCACCTGGACATCGCCGTTGGGCAGGTGCTGGATGCGAGCCCGGTCGGCGGCCTTTTGCGTGGCGACGGGGTCGGGCGGTGTGTCCGGGGCTTCGGGAACGGGTTCCTGGGCCATCAGGACGGAAACGGCGAGGAGCAAGGCAGAGGCAAGTCGGACCATGGGAATGCGACCACTAGAGAGTTGGGGTAGCCGGGGTCCGACAGGCCAGGATGAATTCCTGGTTCCCCTTCGGGCCCGTTATAGGAGACGGTACCACGCCATGGGGAATCCAGCCAAGTTCCCGGACCGCGAAATCGCGAATTTCGTCCACGCACCGTTGCCGGACCTCCGGATCGCGCACCACGCCGCCCTTGCCGACCTCCTCGCGGCCCGCCTCGAACTGGGGCTTCACCAGCACCATGATCCAGGCTCCCGACCGGAGCAACGGCGCGCAGGGCGGCAACACCTTGCGCAGGGAGATGAAGGAGACATCGCCCACCAGCACGTCGATGGGATCGGGGATCAATTCGTTGTTCAGTTCCCGGGCATTGGTGCGTTCCAGGCAGACTACGCGGGGATCTTCGCGCAGCCGCAGATGAAGCTGGCCGTAGCCCACGTCCACCGCATAGACCTTGGCTGCGCCCTGGCGCAACAACACATCGGTGAAGCCGCCCGTGGAAGCGCCGATATCAAGGGCGACCACATTCCCCAGCGGTGGTTGGAACTCCTCGATGGCGCGTAGCAGTTTGAGCGCGCCGCGGCTTACGTAGCGTTCGGTGTTCGGGACCGTGACCGGGGCGTCTTCCGGCAGCATCTGCCCGGGTTTGCGCACTAGATCGTCGGGGCCAAGACGCACCTCGCCCGCCATAATCAGGCGCTGGGCCTCGTGGCGGGATTCCGCCAGACCCAGTTCGACAAGCAGGAGATCGGCTCGCTGTTTCTTCATGCTT
>QKCY01000085.1 GCA_003245525.1 Victivallales bacterium
ACCGGGTAGCCGCGCGGTCGATGAACGCGCGGTCTCTGGTTGCCGACTGTCGGTTCCTACCCGCTCGCCCCGCCCCCATCGCGGGCTCGTCGATCCCGCGACTACCCGTCAGCGCCCATGGCGAAGGGGGGATGCCGGTCCACCGTTCCACCCCTCATGCCAGTGGACATCCTCTGCGCCCTGGCCATATCGTGCCCCAAACCCTTGCCTATGGCGGATGTGGCGAGCGGGACCATACCCGCCGATCATGCACAACAGGAACCGCAGAAGGGGCTGGGCGGGAAGCGCCGCCGAGAGGAGAACGGTCCACAGCATGGTGATGCAACGCAAGCTCATTTGCGTGCCTCCAGCAGCAGTGTTCCCAGGTCCAGCGGTTCCGCGCTCCAGCCGCCGGGGATTGCGGGTACCGTGAAGTCGCGGACGATGCCTACCGGCGTCCGCGTGCCAGCTTCCGCCGGTGCGGGGGAAGCCAGGGCGCAGGCCACGATGAGGCGGTAGTCGCCGGGCGGCAGGTCGGGAATCCGGAACCGTCCACTCGCCTCGACGGCGAACCGGCAGACGGGCTGGCCCGTCTCCGCCGCCGCCTCGGCGATGGCCCGGTCATGCAGCCTCCAGGCTGCCACGAGGGCCTTGCCTGCCGGGGATGCACACCAGGCCATCCGCTCCTCAACCGACATCGTCGCCAGATGCACCGGGCTGGACGGGCCGTCACCCAACTCGCGGAACCGGGGAGAGATGGTCGCTCCTGTCGCCTCCCAGGCCACCGTGCCCGCCACGCCAGCGGCCAAGCCAAGCTGCCCGACTACTGCCTGGCCGGTGGTGCCGATGTCCCGGCGCACCGTCTGGCCGGAGACGATCTCGACCTGCCTCCGGCTGGAGGGGATTCCGTACACGTGGGGAGTGCGTGCCGGTGCGCTAAGCACCCGCGCCAACCCCGGCGGCACGCCCGGAATCGAGAAGGCGCCGTCGTCCCCGGTGACCGCCGACAGGATGTAACTGACCGGGGCATTGCGCTCGTCGCCCTGAGGGAAGTACCGACGGGCCTCGACTCGGCACTCGGGCACGGGCCTGCCATCCTGCCAATAGACCCCTTCGAGGCAGCCCCACGGTTGTAGGACGAGCTTCCCTGAGGCGGCGAAGGCTTCGCCGTCGACCTCGGCATACCCCTCCTCCCGGAAGGCCACCAGACACCACGGCCCAGACGTGCCGGAAAACCGGAAACGGCCGTCGGGACCGGTCTGGACCGAAGGAGCCCGCGAGTAGCTGACCCTATGGCCCTGGCCGATTGTCACCTCCGCGTCGGGCGTAGCCAAGTACACCGTGGTCTCGCCCGCGGGCCGTCCATCCGGGAACTGGACGACGCCCGCGATGGTTCCTGCCGCCGCCAGGGCGACGTCGAGCGTCTGCTCCCCCTCGTCCAGGCGGAACGGGCGGGACTGGACCGGGGTGTACCCGTCCCGCTCGATCCGTACCACCAGTTGGTGCCCGATCTCAGCGTCAGTCAGGGCAACCTCGAACTGCCCACTCCGGCCGGTTCCCGGAGGTCGCTCCACCCACTGCGGCAACAGCGGGACATCCGTCGTCCAACCGGCGGGAACGATGCCCTCGGACACCCGGCACCCCGCCAGCGCCTGCCCGGTTGCGGCGTCCGTGACCGTGCCCGAGACACGGAGGATCGGGGGAAGAACAATCGTGACCCCTTCGGGCGTCGCCTGGACGGGGTAGAGGCCGAGTCTCATGCGGCGGCCTCCCTCCACATGCAGCAGCACCTGGTCCGGGGGTGCGTTGTCCCAGGCGAAGCGGCCGTCGTGGTCTGCGGTTGCCTCCCAGCGAAGCATGCCCCACGGTTGCAGCCCCTGCACCCTGAGCCGCGCCTTCGCCACCGGCTCGCCTGCCAGATCGACCACCTGTCCGAAGAGCCGAACGGGTGGTTGCAGCCGGAGGACGGCTTCCTCGGTCTGGCCGCCGAGGTCCACGACCACGGTGGCAGGACCGAAGCGCGGATGCTGGGCCACCAGTTGCACGGCCCGGTTCCGTTGTAGGTTGCCGAAGGCGAAGCAGCCCCTGGCATCGCTCTTCGCGTCCGGCGTTCCCGCGAGTGTCGCCGCCGAGCACCGGATGTCGGCTCCCGCCACGGGTTGGCCGTCGGGCGAGAGGACGCTGCCACGCAGCGCGAAACCGTGCCGGATCACCATCTCGCCCGTGCCTTTGCGCAGTGCCTTGGTGGAGACGCTCACATCGACGCCGCTCTGGTAGTCCGCGTGCTCCAGTATCGGGGGCATCAGACGCTTCTCGTCGGGCAGGACCGGGGTGAGCCAACGTCCCGCCTCGTCCGTCAACACCTCGGCACGCCAGCTGCGCCCCCGTGGGGTGCCGTCATCCGACGAACCGGTCAGACGTACCGCCACATAGGGCACCGGCTCGCCCTCCTCGTTGCGCACAATCCCTCCATAGCGGGTGCCCCGCAGCAGCATCACCTTGGCGGGGAGGTCCTCCCCGTCCTGGGGGATGATCTCCACCGGTGCCATGCCATCCATGGTAATCCGCACGGTGTGCCGTCCCGCCAGCGCGGCGGAGGGCCGGAGAAACGCCGTGCCATCGGCACCAGTCACCGCGGATCGGGCCCCGTTCAGGAGTTCGGCATCGAGGGTCACGGTCGCCCCCGCCAGCGGTCGCTTCTTCCGGTCGATGACTTGGATGGAGAAGTCGGACTCGGGGCCGTTGTCGGCAGGCGGCAAGTGCCCATCCGACTCGAAGCGGAGCCCGAGCAACTCGAAGACGGCGGGGTCCGGTCCCTGGCAGCACGGGCTGAGCCACAAACGGTCAGTCCCCTCGGGGACACCAAGTTCCGCGAGATCGACCACGACATCGTGGACCTCGCCATCGGCGATGGCCTCGCGGCTGCCGAGGATCGGCAGCACCCGGTCACGGATCACCACGAGGAGTCCGTGGTTGGTGGGGGACAACCCCCAGGCCCGGTAGGTGACGACCGCGAACGGGTACCGTTCGGGGTCCAGCGGGGAGAGCAGTCTCCGGCTCCACGTGGCGCACTTCCCCGGCTCGGCAACGACCACGCGCAGTCCCCCTTCCACCGCCTCCGTGGCCGCCATCTGGGTTACCGTCTCATTCAGTATCCGACCACGGACCCAGCCCAGGGCAGGGTCCAGCACGAGGGCGTTGTCCAGTGGGACCGTGCGCAGTTCCTCCCGGTCGGGCGGCGGCTGCGCCCCGGCCGCCAGTGCGGTCAGGAGGACGCCAAGCACCATCCCCAGGCATGTCTTCATCCACAATCCTCCATGGCCCGGCGGGAACCCTGTGCCGCTCTGCCAATTCTCTCTATACCACGCTGTTTCTGGTTGTGCAAGAAGGAGGTAGGGCCCCGTTCCGGGCACGGAGCGAATGCCTCCCCGGCGCTGCGTGGCACGCGGCCATGGGCCTCCCTGCGGAACGGGTCCTGGCATAGGGAACCTGGGGTTATCTGCAACCAATAAGGGAGTGTTTCCCTTGCGCGATCCCCCCATCGGGGGTAGATTTTTCACTTTTGTGTGTCCCGGTCTTGTGCATTGTCCCGTAAAACCTAAGGATTACGTGCATCATGCCTGCAAGAGTCCGTCGTTCCTCCTTTACGCTGATCGAGTTGCTCGTCGTCATCGCCATCATCGCCATTCTGGCCTCGATGTTGCTGCCTGCCCTCTCCCAGGCCCGCGCCAAGGCCCGTTCCATCAGTTGCACCAGCAATCTGAAGCAGATCGGCCTGAGCTTCGTGATGTACGCCGGCGACAACAACGACTACGAGCCCATGGCCCGCATGTACGGCACCAGCGACGACCGCAGCAACGCCACCTTCTGGCATGACATGCTGCTGTCCTATGCCGGCGACCGCAATATCTTCCAGTGCGCGTCCGCCACCATGGACTTCAAGACCTATCTCACCAACTACGGCATCAACTGGGGCGGCTACGACGGTGCCACCAGCAACGCCGGACTCGGGCGGCAGAACGGCGACGCCCGCGGCGGCCCGATCCGCCAGGGCGATGTGAAGAAGCCTTCCATGTACTACACGGCCAGCGACGCCCGCACCAACTGGCGCCAGTACTACGGCATGTTCGGCGCGCCCTACTACAACGGTAGCGAGGACAACGCCGGCGCCAACTTCCTGGAGATCCACAGCCAGGGCCAGAACGTCCTCTTCTTCGACGGCCACGTGGAATACCGCCGCAAGATGGAGCTCCGCCAGCCCAACCGCCAGGAGAACTGGAACAAGCAGGGCCAGTAAGCTCTCGCGTCCCTCTCGTTTCGGAAGCCGCAGGCATGTCCTGCGGCTTTCGTGTTTCTACAGCCCGGCGCGGGGGATGCCGAGGCTGTCCAGGACCTCCAGCATGGCGTCCAGATTGTCCGTGAGGGGATACTGGACACCTGCCTCCAAGGTCCGGCGGAAGAAGGCGGGATCATTGGCGGGGAAGTAGTTGCGCTGAACGCCATGGGCGGCGAGCTCCCGGCAGACGCGGGGCATGTTGTCCCCGAAGCCATGGAACTGGAGGAACTGGCAGTCGTTGTCGATCGTGGCCTGGGGATAGGGGGAGTCCGGCCCGGCCTGGCCGGTCATATTGCAGATGTGGAGGTCCGGATTCACGGCCCGGGCCAGCTTGGCTTCCTCCACGGTGCAGGCCAGGAAGCACCATTGGGTCCGTCCCAGCTTGGTGACGAGCCGGGCCGTGTCCGCGCCCACGCCGGTCTTCAGGTGCAGGTTCACCCAGATGCCGTCGGGAATCTCGGCCAGGGCCTCCTCCAGAGTGGGGATGCGGGTGCCCCGCCACGGTTCGCCCTTCCAACTGCCCGCGTCCAGCGCCTTGAGTTCGGCGAGGGTGTAGTCGCCGGGCTTGCCGGTGCCGTCGGTGGTGCGGTCGAGGGTCAGGTCGTGCAGGAGGACCAGGTGTCCGTCCTTGGTGCGGGTGACATCGATCTCGATCTGCTGGGCCCCCTTGCGCGCGGCCAACTGGATCGCTGGCACGGTGTTCTCGGGAGCGAGCCGGTTGTCGCCGCGATGGGCGCAGACCCCGATATCCCGGGGCCATGCCTGCCAGACATTGAAGGGCAGGGAGCGGACCATGGTCTCCCCCTGCCACAGGCGCACCTCGCCCAGCGTGTCGATCCCGCCGGGGTTCCGCCATAGTTCGGCGAGGGTGCCGGCCACGGAGACGCGCGCCACCTCGCGGTCGCCGACATGGACGCTGGCCGTGGCTTCGCAGACCTGCGGCAGGCGGAGGCGGAGCGTCTCGCCGGGCAGAACGGCCAGGTGTTCCAGTTCGGCCTGGCGGAGGGCCATGCCCGCCACCAGGCGGTGCAGGTCGGTCTCCGTCCAGGGCGTTTCCTGGATTACCCGCACATAGTCCGCATGGGTGCCGGCGTTGCCGCGCGATTCGAGGGCGACGCTGCCCTGGTCGGGGCCATCCACCTCGCCCAAGTAGAGCAGCCGGTCCTCCAGCCAGACCGCCGTCTGTTTCCCCTGGCAACGCACCCGCAACCGCTGCAGCACGCCCGGCCGGTAGCCCACCGTGCCGACGGCGATGCAGCGGAACTCGCCGCCGACCGTACGAGAGACCTGCCAGAACGGGGGGCTCGCATTCAGTTGCACCTTGCAGAGATTCCCGGTGTCCTGCACATGCCAGGCCAGGCCCACGCCGTCGTCGTCGGTGGACCAGAAGGCCAGTTCCACCGTCCCGTCGGCGAAGGCGAAATCGCGCCGTACCAGATAGCTCCCCGTCCAGTCCGCCCGGCGGTTCCCATCCCAGGTCCGGGTATGGATATTGGTCGTCTGATGCACGGCGCCCAGGCTAACCGACCACGCCGAGGGGGCCGCGTTCTTCCCCACATCGAGCACCTGCCATGCGGTCAGGCCAGGCACGGCGAAGTCGTCCACCAGCAGCGTTTCGGCGGCAGACAGGGAGAAGGAGAGGACAGACAGGATCGCGAGGAGAGCTTTCATGCCGCAATCTGGCGCGTCCCGCCCGGGAAACCAAGCCGCCGCCACGAAGACTCGCAGGACCGGAACCCGCCGCTAACCAGCGGGGCCGCTAGGTCGCGACCGTGCAGTTGCGGCCCTGGGCCTTGGCCGCGTACAGGGCGCTGTCGACCCGGGCAATGAACGAGAGGGCAGTGTCGTGCTCGTGGATGGGTGCCACGCCGAAACTGGCGGTGCAGGCCGTGCCTCCGCCCATGGGCGACTGCTCGGCGAACTGCTTGCGCACCCGTTCGGCCAGGACGACTCCATCCGTGGCACTGGTCTGGGGGAGCAGAACCATGAATTCCTCGCCACCAAACCGGCAGGGGAGATCCTCGCGGCGGCACTGGGTGCGGAGCAGGTTGGCAAAGGCCTGCAGCACCCGGTCCCCCGCCTCGTGCCCGAGACTGTCGTTGATGTGTTTGAAGTGGTCCAGATCCGCCATCACCAAGGCCAGCGGCAGATGGTGGCGCTGGGTCAGGGAGATCAAGGGATCCAGCCGTTCGAGGAGATAGCGGCGGTTGGCCAGGCCGGTCAGGGCGTCGGTCCGGCAGAGCTCGGTGATCCGTCGGTTGGCCTCCTCCAGTTCCTGGTTCCGCTGGCGGAGGCTCCGGGTAATGTCGCTGATCTCGTTGGCCATGGTGCCGAGCTGTTCGGCGGCCTCGTTGCCATCCCCGATCACGTCGGCGATGAGCAGGAAGCTATCCCCTTCAAGGAAGAAGAAGCCCTGCAGGATCTTGCCGGTGGACTCGGCGACCAGCACCAGCGGCGTGGCGTCCTCGTCCGCCAGCAACGTCCCCAGGTGCAGGGGGGCCTGGTCGGCCCGGCGCAGGAGAGTGGGCAGGGCCTTCCCGGCAAGTGGGTCGTGCCGGCCGAGGAGGCGTTGGGCGAACGGATTGGCCTCCTGCACGGCACCGCTCTGGGAGCAGCGCAGCACGAGGGTGTTGCGCGTGCAGTTCAGATAGCGGGTCCAACTTTGGCTGGTTGCGGTTATGCTTGCTGCCATCTACCCATTCCCCATCTGGCTAGAGCAGTCATTGCTGCATGGGTTTCGGCTACTGGTGGGGCGCTTCCCTTCGGGGTCGCCGGTCGGGACGGGATGGACTCATCTTCCCGGGGAGGCGCTCGCTATGGTAGACGGGTGCTCGGGCGCACCGTTCCCCAAGGCTAGGCAATCATCTGTCATGCATGTATAAACTAGCATGAATCAAACAAATGGGAATAGGCCTTGTGGAACGTCGCCTATTGCTGTCCCGTCCGCAGGCGCAGGATCGCCTCCGCCAGCCGTTGGCGCAGGGCGGGTACGGCTTCGGGATCGGGCAGAATGCGGGAGGAGTAGCGGCCGCCGGGGTTCGGAATGACGACCAGCTCCTTCGCCTCCGCCAGGAGGGCCGTTGCCGCCGCGTCGTTGCGCTCCGTGGCTAGGCGTTCCAGCAGAGTCAGGTACTCGTAGTCCTCCACGCCATCCCGCGCCGCCTCGACCCGGACGCTGGAGACGATCCCCCTGTACCCGATGGGCGCGCCGGGGTAGATCAGGAAACCGTCGCCGTTGGGATAGCGCACGTAGTAGGAGGAGCCGGGGCCGTTGGACTGGGGCTTGTAGCTATGCCAGCCGTACTCGTAGGGGTTGTAGGTGAGCCAGGCGATGCCCCAGAACTCGTAGGCCTCCACGCCGTAGCGGTAGCAGTAGTGGGGCAGCAGCCGTTCGATGGCGCAGTAGGGCGTGTCCGTACACATCTGCCCGTCGGTGGTGAACCAGATCCGTTCCCCCGCCTCCTTGCGCGCGGCCATCTCGTCCACCGGGAAACAGCCGTAGGAACCCACGCCCCAGACATCGAGGTAGCCATCCCAGTCCGGACAGTGCCGCCAGGTGCTCGAGTAGATCGGGATCTCGGGATCGACCTCGTGGATCATGTCGCACAGCGCCCGCATCTGCTGGCGGATCTCCGGGTGGGTGAAGTGGGGTTCGTCCGAGATGTAGAGCACCAGCTTGTCCGCCCAGCCCTTGGCCTTGATGTGGGCCCAGTACTGCCGCAGGCATTCCTGGTATACCTGCTTGTACTCCGGCCGGAGCACGAGCCGGTCCTGCCCCTCGTAGGGATACTCCCCCGCGTAGGGCGCTTCGCCCAGGATCGCCTTGGGCGGATAGTTCCAGCCGAAGAGGTAGAAGAATCCCGCCATGTAGGCGCGCGGGAAGTGGAGCTCGTCGAAGAACTCCGTCATCGCCTTGTCGTAGTCGGTGAAATCCACCGTGATGCGGTCCCCGTCGCGGCGGAATCTCGGCTCCACATGCACCCGGTCGGCGCAGAGCTTGCGCTTGGCCATGAAACGGAGGGCCTCGGCCCGCAGGTCGTCCTGGGACTGGCCTGCCTGGTTCCACCACCGACCCGCAAAGCGCACATCATAGATGGCGCCCAGCGCATGGGTGCTCGGCAAGGCGAAGTCCCAGACCTGGACGGCGATGGGCACCCGCCGGAGCAGGCGGTTGTCGACGTACAGCCGGACGGCGCCCTGGTACTCGCCAGCGGGCGCGTCCGGGGCACTCTCGAAGGTCAGCCAGAGCGGCTGGCACTCCTCGGCGGCCAAATCGGTGGCCTGGCGGGGCAGGATCGGGTCCGGCCACCAGCCCGCCCAGCCGTCGCAACTGCCCTGGCGGGTGGGGTACATGCGGTGCCAGGCTGGCGCGTTGGACTGGTAGTAGCTGGTGCGGTGGTCGATGGGCACGTAGCCCACCAGGCCCTTCTCCAGCACGGCCAGCTCCTGCCCGGTGGCATGTTTGGGGACTTCCAGTTCGTAGCGGAATCCGCGGATCGCCTGCGCGCTGCGGACGACCAACTGGAGCGCCTCCTGCTCGTTACGGGCCATCTCAATCTGCACCGGCACCTTGGTCGCAGGTGGCAGGTCGTCGCGGAACACCTTGACGATGGGATTCACCGGCCAGACCGCCAGTTCGTCGCCGTCCCCGCCCGAACGGGTTTCGGAATGGCCCAGCGTAGCTGGCAGCACTTCGGCCACCAGGGCTCCGTCGTGTTCGACCGTTCCCGTCGCTTTCATGGTGAGATGGAGTTGGAGAACGCCGCCGTCGTCGGGGATGCGCGTGATGCCGCTGGCCAGGGACCAACTGGTGGTGCCGCTCTTGGGCGAACCTGCGGAGAGATAGGGCGATTCGCCGCACATCTCGCCATTGGGACGGCGCTGGTGGGCATGCAGCGCCACCTGGCCACCTACCACGTCCTCGGTCTTCAGCCAGACCGCAAAGAGATACGAATGGCCGGGCTCCACCGGCACGTCCTGCCGCCAGCCCACCCAGTCCGGCTGGGCGCTGGCCGGAACCATGATCCGGGCACAGCGGTTGCCGAACACGCCGGGGCTGCCGAAGCCGTACTGGACGCCTGTGAGCGCCCCCTTCTCGGCGCTGCCCGGCCAATCGGCGGGGACGGCGTCGCCTTCCTCGAAGCTCGGGTTGCGGACCAGATTGCTTGGCAGCGCCAGCAGGGCGGCATAGGCGCGGGGGTCCGTATCCTCGGTGGCGGGGACGAAGACCTGGTCGGAGGGGATATCGCTGCCGAGCTTGAGCTCCCCGGCGGTCTTGGCGGCCGTCGCGGCGTCCTTGGCCACATACAGCCAGTAGGTGCGCACGGTCTGGCCTGGCAGGGAGGCGGGGAACACCAGGGCGCCATTGAGCAGGCTGAAAGGCACCGCCTTGCCGTCGCGCATCAGCCGCAGGCAACTGCTGGCGGCCACCCCCCGCAACGCCTCGCCCAGATCGCTGTGGACCAGCAGGTCCTGCCGGTCCTCGGCCTGGGGATTGGCCACCTGCACGGCCACTCGCCGCGGCCAGTCGCTCGCTGGCAGTTCCCACTCTTCGTCTGCCGCCTCGATCCGCAGGGGACAGCGTTCGCGGGCTCCCACTTCGGCGGTGAGCGGATCGGGGGACTCGCAGGTGATTGCCACGGCGTCGAACCAGGCCACTCCCGTTCCCCGGAGGACTGTGCCGATGGTCAGCGAGGTCGCCTCTTCGGGGGCGGTGAAGCTGAACGTGACCTGCCGCCAGTCGTAGGTGCCTTCGCCCGTTTCCTGGATGGGGGCGTAGAGCATCGGATTGGTCTCGCTGCCCACATGCAGGAACCAGCCCACCCGGCCCTTCGCGTTCTCGGCCCGGGCCCAGGCTGTGATCGTGTACTTCGCCCCCGGCATGATGGCCATGCCCTGGCGCTGGACGGACACCCAGTTCGGCTCGGCCCCCTCCATCACCACCGTCTTTAGGCAGCGGCGACCCGACCGGGGACGCTCCCCCACCCAGAAGTTGCGGTGCTCCGCATCGGCGCTTTTCTCGGTCCAGCCGTTGGGCAGCAGCCCCGGCCCCGCCTCCAGATCCCCGTTGAGTTCGCCGGAAGCGGCACCCTTCAGGAAGTCCGGCACGCCCCAGGCTGCGGGATTGTCGAAATAGACGTAGTAGGTCTTGCTGCCCTTGCCGTCGCATTCGGCGGGCAGCAGGAGGCTGGCACCGGGCGGCACCGGTCCCCGTTTCAGGGAATCGCCGCCCGGCATCACCACCGCGTAGAGAAAGTCCGTGCCGTGCTCGTCGATGACCCGGATCGCCTCGATGCGCTGGCCGACCACGGGGAGTTGGCCGGTGGCGTCACCAACCGGCACCGACACGGCCCGACCCGCCACCGGCTCGTCGCTCGCGTTGTGGACGGTCACGGCCACCCGCTGCTGCCAGTAGCCGCCCCGCCCCAAGTAGAGGGGATGGTGCCAGGTTCCGGCGGCAGTGGCGGAGACGGCGGCAAGGAGGAGGGCGAGCAGGCAGTGGTGGCGCATGGCGGGGCTCCCGGTCAGTGAGTGGGTGGTGCCAGGAACCTAGCCCCAGTCCGCCGTTCCGGCAACGGGAATCTACGCTTGCGCCAACTGCCCGAAGGAGAACTCCGCCAAATCCGCCAGCACCAGGTCGGCCCCGACCGGGGGCGGCGTTTCCTGGCGATGCAGGGCCACGCACGTCATCCCCGCCGCCTTGGCAGCCGCTATTCCTGCCGGGGAATCCTCGAAGACCAGGCACTGGTCCGCGGGTACCCCCAGCCGTTCGGCGGCCAGCAGGAAGCAGTCGGGCGCCGGTTTCCCCGGCGCATAGTCTTCGGAGCCCAGGTAGAAGGGGATGAGTTCCTCGATGCCCATCAATTCGATACTCTCGGCGATCCGGTTCCGGGTCGACCCTGAGACGATGACGGTCGGCCCCCGCTTCGCCAGCCGCTGGAGCAAGGCGATGGAGGAATGGATGCGGATGTCCCGCCGCGTGCCGTACTCGCGGTAGAGCGGCACGGTCACCTCCTCCATGGCCAACCGGGTGGCGTAGACGCCTGGGAAGCGCCGCTGGATGTTGGCGAAGATGTCCGGCCACGAACGGCCCAGGACCAACTCCGTCACCTCGGCGTGACTCAGCTTCACTCCCCGTTGGCGAAGTGCCACATCGATCGCCTCGATCCAGAGGGTCTCGGAGTCCAGGAGAGTGCCGTCCAGATCGAAGAGAAAGGCGGCGAACATGCGATTAGTTGTAGTCGACGGAGTGGTTGGTGTCGGTGGAATAGGGGATGGAGGACGGCCGATCGTCGGGCGTCAGCATGAACATGCGGTAGCTGATTCCCTCTTGCCGCAGCCAGGACACGTGCCCGTCCACATAGACTAGGTTGGAACCCCCGTTATGGGGATTGCGGGTGCCCCCGAAGCCATTGCCCCAGTTGGTCGCCGACAGGCTGGAACCAGTGGGCCGGGCGTACATGGCGGTGCGCAGGTAGCACATCTCCCAGAACATGATGATCTCCGAGGCCCGTTTCACCTGGCTTTCCGCGAGGGAGAACTTGAACACCACCCCGTTGCCCAGATAGGCGGAACGGGGATCGGTGGTCTCGCCCGTGTAGGGCAGGGCGGTGGGGCAGTACCAGACCTTGAGCTCGCTCAGATAGGGGTTGAGGAGGGAGTAGTAGCTATTGGTGGCGGACATGGCCACCCCGTCCCCGGAATAGGCGTAGCGCCCGTTGGAGTCCTGGGTGTACATGATCGAGGCCAGCCCGATCTGCTTCAGGTTGCCGATGCAACTGGTCTGGCGGGCCTTTTCGCGGGCCTTGCTCAGGGCGGGCAGAAGCATCGAGGCCAAGATCGCGATGATGGCAATCACGACGAGCAGCTCGATCAGGGTGAAGCGTCTGGTCTTCATAGCAGGCACCAAGCTCCGATATAGGTTGTCAACGACTCTCAAAAACCCCATGCATCACTGCACTGTACTAGCGGCGTCATCAGGACGCAAATGGCCCCCTGGCGCCAACCTGTGGCGCGGGGGGGCGGAGCGAGGCTGCCCGACTCTACTCGTCGATGGCGTGGGTGTAGTTGTTGTCGTAATCGTCGGGTTTCATCATGAAGACGCCGGCGGTGCATTGCAGTTCGCGCAGCCAAGCCACGTGGCCATCCGCGTGGACGATGTTGGTCCCCGAGTTGTGGACGTTGCCGTAGCGGCCGGCCGAGATCCAGTTGCCCCAGGCCGTCCCGTTGTACAGGGGACGGTTGTAGCAGGTGTTGCGGGTCTCGAAGAACTCCCAGAACATGGTACAGCTCGACGGTTTCTTCACCCGGCTTTCGGCCAGGGAGTACTGGAAGATGACGCCGTTGCCGAAATAGCTGGTCCGGGGCGTGCCGGAGTAGCTGATGTTGGCCGACGGGCACCACCACACGTTCTCGTTGTTGGCGTAGTCCTTGAGCTGGTTGTAGACGCTGTTGGCACCGGTCAGGGGTTGGTTGTCCTGGCCCAAGGCGAAGCGGCCGTTCGCGTCCTGGACATACATCAGCGAGGCCAGGCCAAGCTGCTTGAGATTGTTGACGCAACTGGTCTGGCGGGCTTTTTCCCGCGCTTTGCTCAGCGCAGGCAGCAGCATCGAAGCCAGAATCGCAATGATAGCGATCACGACCAGCAGTTCGATCAGCGTGAAGCGACGTCTCATCGAGCGAACTCCCGTATTTGGTTCTGTGCGGACTCGGGTCCGGCTAGCCTGCCAGCTCGTTGCTGAATAAGTCACACAGCCCCAATTATAAGGGGAGTAATGCCGTCGTACAAGTACCTATTTTGCGCGATCCCGTTCGTCCGGGTTGCGGACCTGGACACTGATGCCCGAAAGGAGGGGGGGCAGGGAGTTGCCGGCTGTCGGTGCCAGTTCCACGGTGAGCCATTCGTCCACCGCCACGTTCTGTCGCTCCAGGCACCAGGCCTGGCGGGGGCCGGGGTGGGCGGCGAGGTCCAGGTTCGGCTCCACGGTCTCGCCCTGGAGGCTGACCGCGAACCGGCGCTGGCCGGGCTGGGCCGTGGCCAGGGGTTCCGCGAAGACCAGCCGTACGTCGCAGTGGAGCGGCGGGGGCGTGGGAGCGGGGCGCCGATAGCTGATCTCCAGGACCGGGGCGGCCGCAGCCTTGCCGTTGGCGCTCCAGGCACAACGGTCGCCGGTACCGTCGATGAGCAGCACCAGGACTCTGCCAGGCTGCCAATCGGGCTGGCCGAGCCACTCGCGCAGGAGTGGTGCCAGATCGGGAGTGCATTGCTCCTTCCCTGCCGCTTCCGCCGTGGGCCAAGGCGCTGGCGACCAGGTGACCGCCGTGGTCCCGGTCGTACGTTTCGCCAGGCCGTTCGTCAGGGGGGCTCCCGGTCCGTTCTCCGCCCGGATGCGCAGGGAGGTCTCGCCCTTGCTTGGTGTCTTGACCGTGAAGCGCAGGCAGGCCGAGAGAATCCCGTCCCCCTTCTCCAGCGGTATGGCGGGGAAACGCAGAGCGATGAGCTGTTCGTTCTGGCCGTCGCGGGTGAGCTCCAGATCGCTGCTAGTAAGGTTCGTCTTCCCGTTGCTTTCCTCCGCGTCGTCCGTGCCGTCGGCAACCCGCAGGGACACCGTGCGGACAGGGTCCAGGTTGCGGAGCCGCACCCGCAGCGTACGCACCCCCTCCACCCCCGATGACGCCACCCAGGTCAACGGGCCGGTGAACCGCGCCGAATACAGATGATACGGAGTGGTTCCCTCGGTCGGCAGCATCTCCACCGGCAAGGCGGGCGACGGGCCACCGGTGGCGGGGTAGTCGAACCAGAGCAAACCGCCCTCGTCCCGCCGGTCCCCCGGGGCGCCCAGGTTCAAACCCAGCTCGCGGACGGTGTCCGTGTCGGTGCTGTAGGCAATGGCGTTGGCGGTCCAGGATTCGACATCGGGCATGGGCACCAGAGCGAGGGAGGCCTGGTTCTGGTAGCTGCATGTGCAGGTGCGCGTGTAGTCGGGGGCGTTCAGCACGCCGTCCGCCGCGATCAGGTTGGTGGTGCAGCCCGACTTGAACCCGCCGAAGTTGCCGGTTCCGGCCAGCGAGTCCAGATCGCAGTAGCCAGCCGCCCCCGAGCGGAAGGCCAGCAGGTGCTCGGCGGCGATCACGGAATTGCAGCCGTAGCGCCGGAAATAGCTCCACTTCTCGGGCGCACCCGTGATCGGATGGGGCTGCTCGAACGGTTCGCCCGTCAGCAGATGCAAGGCGCCGCCCGTACCGGTGGGGGCGGGCAGGATGATGCGGTCGCCATGGAGCATGACCGGGCCGCCGTGGGGGATCTTGCGGTCCCAGACCACCTCGCCCGAAGCGGCCTGCAGCACTGCCATCCGGTCCTTCGGCTCGCCCGAGAGCATATCCCGCGAGGCCCGTCCGCACTGGACGATCACGCGGTGCTCGCGGGAATAGGCCAGCCACGTCCCGAAGGCCGTTTCCCGGTTCTGCCAGCGCACCTCGCCCGTGGCCAAATCCAAGGCCAGCAGCGTGCTTGCCGCGGAAGCCTGCCCCCGCCGTTCCTGGCGGTCGGCCAAGGACGGGGGCACAGCATCCAGGCAGAACAGCGTGTCCCCGCCCACGCAGATTGCGTTGTGGCGGAAGGCCAGTTCGGCCGGGCGCTGCCATTTCACGTCGCCGGTGTGCCGGTCCAGGATCAGCAGGCGGCGGCTGGAGGTCCGGTCGTAGGAGGCGAAGGGGCTTGGGGCCTTGGGCTTCTCGCCGGGCTTCGCGGGTTCGGGCGGGGGGTCCAGGCGGGCGAACTCCGCCCCGGCGATCAGCCATGGGCCGGAGACCCCGACATAGGCCCACTCGGGGGCCTCCCCGCCCGCTTCGGTTGGCGGCAGTCGCAGCGTCCTAAGAATCTCCCCGGTGACCGGATCGATCACCAGGCAGTCGCGGGGCCGGAGGAGGTAGATCGCATCGGGAGCCGCCACCATGTTGGTGCCCCGCGCGTTGGCACCGGGGATATGAATCTGGTTGTAGCCGATCTCGGTGGGATCGGGGCTGTAGCTCTTGTCGTAGTAGTCGCCGAAGGTCCCCAGGTCCGGGATCTCGCGCCGCCAGAACACCTCGCCGGTATAGACGTCGCGGGCGCTGAGCATATCCACCCCTTGCAGGAACAGGCGGCCGCCCATGACGATCTCGCTGGGACCATGGGCGTGGCGCGGCAGCACATCCTCGTGGGAGTTGCCGCCAAACCAGAGCAGGCCCAACGGCAGTCGCACGCGCTGGTCGTTGGACTTCGCCGTGTTGGCCAGGTCGCCGTAGAGATGGGTCCAATCGGCGGCCCCTGGCAACGGCCCCGGCTGGATGTACAGCGTACCGCCGCCAAACGCCTCCTGCTGGAACTGGGGCGCAGGCAGGCCGGGAGCCGGATCGGCCAGGCGCGGGAACCACGCCAGTCCCCCGTACGGACGCAGAATCCGTCCCACCACCGTCTGTTCCTCGGGCGAGGCGGTTTCGCCCTCATGGATGACCAATGTGGCGAAATAGGGCGGCAAGGCGGGCTTTCCGGCTTGTCCCACCCGCACCGACAGGCGGCTACCGTAGAGTCCCTGGCGGTCGAAGTGCTGGCGGAGCCGGGTGCAGGTTGCCTCGTCCGGACAGTAGGCCGCCACCCGCAGCGGCGTCTGGGCGAGGATCGCCTCCAGCCGGTCCGGCTCCTGCGCGCCAAACACCACGCACCACCCCTCGGGCACCGACAACCGTTTCGCCAAGGTCTCCACCCGGGCATCGTGGGCCAGGGCCGGCTCGGCGGGCGGCAACTCGGTGATGGTCTGTCCGGTTCCCTCCGGCGCGAAGGCGTGGATGGTCCCTTCGCGGGTGACCGCGAACAATTGCCCGTCCGCGGCCAGCAACTGGGTCACGGTACCGGGCACTGTGGTCTCCCAGACGGGGGTGCTGCCAGAGTCGGACCGCAGTGCCTGAATGTGCCCTCCGGAGGCCGTCACCAGCGTCTCCCCGGCCAGAATCAGGGCATCGTGCGACGGTACCTTGGCCTGCCACAGGGGAGGCATCACCCAGCGGTACCGGGTCACCTCGCTCACTTCGCCGGTCTTGCGGTCCGTCACCTTCACGACGTAGGGCTCCCGGGCCAGGGTGGCGAGGTCGAAGGCGAGGAGTTCGTCCGTTCCCCCCAGATAGAGCCGGTCGCGGGTGAGGACCGGGACGTGTTGCCCCTGCCAAGCCAGGCAGGCTCCGCCCGAGGCCGATTCGTACAGCACGGTGGCGATGCCCCGCCAGTTCACGTGGTAGGTGCCATTCATGGCGAGCTGCGAGCCCCCTTCCAGCTTGCGGTTGGGGCTATCCGTCTTTTGGGCGCCAGGACTGCCGTCGAGGTGGAAGTAGACCAGCTTGCCGGTGGCGGCGTCGAAGGCAGCGGGCACGCTGCGTCCCGACGGCACCAGCAACCGCCCGTCCAGCCCCGCCAGCGTGCCTTGGGGGGCCACGCCGCCGAAGGCTTCCGCCCCGTCATGCGGCTGGCTCACGTACATGCTGCCCGCCGAATCGTTCTGCCAGACCACCGCCAAACTGTCCGGATCGACCGCCTGGACAAACGTCCCCATAAAGGGCCAGATGCCCGCCGCGAAGTAGACCCGGCCGCCAAACGCAACCGCCCCACCCCGCGCGCACCAGGGCGAAGCCAAGCGGCCATTGCCCAGCACCAACCGATCATCCAATCCTCCCTGCACCGCGCCAAGCCTGCTGCCATCCGCCTGGGCCACGGCGTAGAGCCGCCCGTCGTCACAGGTCACGAACAGACGATCTCCCAAGGCAACCGGCGAGAACCGCACCGGGGCATCCAGGTAGGTCCGCCACAGCCGCTCGCCGGTGCGCGTATCGTAGGCCGTCACCGAATCGTTGCGGTTCGACGACACGAACAACCGGTGCCCCGCCACGATGGGCTCGTAGCCCACGTCGTAGGGCATCCGGTCGCGATTCACCGCCTCCTGCCAAGTGGGACTCAGCGGCGGCAGACGCAGCGACCAGGCCGGCCGCAGCCCGTCCGGCAAGGCTTCCGAAGTCGTCCCGCTATGCTGGGCATCCCCCCGCCACATGGGCCAATCGGCCGCGCCCGCCGCCAAGACCACCGACAGCCAGAAGAGAGAACCAAGTTTCATCGGCCTACGAACCCCTTTGCAGACTCCCAAGACCGTAGCCCATTTCCGCTCCGAGGCAATGAGACGTAGCGCAAGCGGCCTCGCCTGCCGCCTTGGAGCGGAATACTGGAATGGTGGAATGGTGGAATGTGAAAACCGTAGCGCAGGCGGCTCGCCTGCCGCCTTGGGCGGAATGATGGAATGGTGGAATACTGGAATGATGGAATACTGGAATGATGGAATGGTGGAATGGCGGGAGAATGGACGAAGCCGGAACTGCCCGGTGCATGGCCTGGGAACGCCGAGCCCCAGCTCGGCAAAGAAGACGTATCAGAGTCACGAATACCGCCGAGCTGGTGCTCGGCGCTCCCAGGTGTCGCTCCTCCATTCCCCGGCAGGGAGTATTCGGGAACCAATACCCTCACATACGAACCACCACGGCGCAGGCGTCCTGTCCAATCCCAATCGCGCAACGCGGCTGGAGGGGTTAACCACCCGTACCTGGCAGCAGGCGAGGACGCCTGCGCTACGGATGCTGCGGCTCCCATGCAAGCGGCAATGGGCGGCCTCGCCTGCCGGCTTTCCTTCTCGGAATCGGCCCGACAACAGGCACAACCCCACTTCTCGGACCATATTCCTTCTCGTACCGTGCCGCAGAAGGGCAGGCGGAACACCTGCACTACGCCTTCCATCATTCCAGTATTCCATTCCCCCCTCCCCATGGAATTCAACCTCTACGCCATCATCATCCTTGCGGCCCTGGTGGGCGATTTCCTGCTCGGGGCGCTGGCCGACGGGCTCAATCTCCGCGCCGCCAGCGAGACCGTGCCCGCCGAGTTCGCAGCCGTCTACGACGCGGTGGCCTACGCCAGGTCCCAGCGCTACCTGTGGGCGCGGACCCGCTTCGGTCTGGTGCGGGGTGGCGCCGAGTTGGCCATCCTGCTCGCATTCTGGTTTGGCGGCGGGTTCGGCTGGGTCCAGCGCCTGACGAACTCCTGGGCTGGCGGCGAGATTGTCCAGGGTCTCCTGTTCGTGGCGCTGCTCGCCCTCGGGCGCATGGTCTATTCCCTCCCCTTCTCCTGGTACGCCGTGTTCGTGCTGGAGAGCCGGTTCGGCTTCAACCGCACCACCCTGGGCACCTTTATCAAGGATCTGCTGAAGGGACTGGTTCTGAGCGTCGTCATCGGCGGACCGCTGCTCGCTGGCATCCTCTGGTTGCTGGGCCGGGCCGGCAGTCTGGCCTGGCTCTGGTGCTGGTTGGCCGTGGCCGGTTTTTCCCTGCTTATGCAGGTCATCTATCCCGCCTGGATCATGCCATGGTTCAACCGCTTCGAACCGCTGGAGGAGGGCGATCTGCGCCGTCGGATTCTGGCCATGGCCGCTGCGGTCGGCTTCCCGGTGCAACGGGTCCAGGTGATGGATGGTTCCCGCCGGTCCGGGCACTCGAACGCCATGGTCACCGGCTTTGGCCGGGCCAAGCGGATCGCGCTCTACGACACCCTCCTGGCCGATCATCCCGCCGACGAGATCGTGGCCATCACCGCCCACGAGGTGGGACACTGGCGGCTGCACCACATCTGGTGGCTCACGGTCTTTCACCTCGTGCATCTCGGCATCCTCTTCCGTCTGCTGGCCGTGTTCCTCCACCACGAGGGACTCTTCGCCGCCTTTGGCGTGGTGCCATCGACGGCGGCGGGTCTGGTGTTTTTCGGCCTGCTCTACACCCCGGTCGAGCTGGTGCTGGCCTTGGGGCTGAACGTGCAGTCCCGGCGCTGCGAATACGCGGCGGACCGTTTTGCCGCCACTGCCACGGGCCTGGGCGAAGCCATGATCGCGGCCCTGAAACGTCTCTCCGTTCACAATCTGAGCAACCTCACTCCCCACCCCTTGACGGTGGCGCTAGAGTATTCCCATCCGCCGGTTCTGGCCCGGATCCGGGCTTTGCGCTCCGTGACTCCCCCCGCCGAGGAGACAACCCCATGAAATCCGTCCTCGTTCCCGCCTTTGCGTTGCTGCTGGTTGCCGGCTGCGTTGCCCCGGAACCCGGTGGACCGGGAGTATCGACGGTTGCCCCCTCCCGTCCCGCCGTTCCGGCCCGACCTGGGGCGAACACCTATCTCGTTCCGGCCACGGACCAGCCCATCGCTCTCGATGGTCGCCTTGATCCCGAGGAATGGCAGGGCCTGCGTGCGGAATCCTGCCTGAACCTGGCCACCACCCACGATCTGGCCCCGGCCAAGCAGCCGAGCCAGGTCTGGATGATGCGCGACCGCCTGTGGCTCTACGTGGGCGTACGCAACCCCATCGCCCCCTCCGAACCCCTCCGCAAGGCCAGCGTCTGGGGCGAGAACGATGCCGTCGAACTCTCCTTCCAGCAGGCGGGACAGTCGAAGGCGACCACCTACATCCTGCGTGGCTACCCCAGCATGCGGTTCCAGAGTCTCATGCTCGGCGGGGCTAAGCCCAAGGATATCGAGCGCCTCTCGCAGAACGTCTCCATCCGGGCCAAGTCCTACACCCGCGACAGCGTCTGGACCATGGAGTGGAGAATCTCCCTCCGTGCCATCGGCGTCGATCCCGCCAGCGATCACCAGGTCGCCTTCAACGTCACCGTCTGCAAGCCCGGCTCCCAGGAGATGGTTTGCTGGCGGCCCTCCACCGCCGAGACCTGGCGGCTCGACGGCAAGGGCCTTCTTGAACTCGCTCCCCAGCCGCCCCCCCGCCGCATCATGGTCCCCGGCCTCGCCCCCACGCCGGATTGATCGGCGCCAAGGGATCAGCCAACATGGGGAACTGGTCTTCTGCGGCAGGTCCCCTGTCCCATTTTGTTAAGAGTCGCACAGCCGATTGGATGCACTTTATGCTTGTTGGCCGTACCTGCGGTCTGTCCGCCGCTCTCGCCCTTGTCTGGTCGCTGAGTAGCATGGCAATTGCCGCCGAGGCGGAACTCACCGTGCTCTGCCCCTTTGATAAGCCGCTGGATTTCTCCTACCAGGCGTGGCAGGACAAGGTGGTTGTGGCGGACGGCAAGGCGAGCCTGAACGGTCTTCCCGCCAATGGCGGCGGGGGCTGGAACACCACGGTGGATCTGGGCGGCCGTGGCGACGATTCCCCGGCGTTGCGGCTGCGGGTCCGGCCCGGCAACACGGCGAAGACCATGACCCTGATCATGGATGACACGGACGGGCGCAGCGCCCGCTGGGAGTTTCCTTTGCCCGCCCCCGGCGAGGAGTGGACTATCGTCACGCCCAAGGGCGGGGCCTCCCTGGCGGAACCCAACCGCCTGCAACGCAAAGACCATCCTGAGGACGCCTCGCCGCTCGATCTGCCCCACATTCGCCAGTACCAGATTCTCGGCGATTGGAGCAAGACGGTCTACGACGTGGAGGTCGACGCGATCATGGTCGTCCCGGCCGACGGCGCTCTGCGCGCCGAACGGGAAGCCTTCGCCCAGGAGCGGGCAGCCGAGGCGGAGCGCCAGGCCAAGGCCGCGGCCGAGGAGGCGGCGCGGGTTGCCAAGGAACGGCAGCAGCGGATCTGGAACCAGGGCAAGCGGACGGAGCGTTCGCCCCAGGTCGTGGCCGTTTCTCTCGCCGCTCCCGACATTCTCGCCCTC
>QKCY01000051.1 GCA_003245525.1 Victivallales bacterium
CCAACCGGGCCAACTCGGTGAAACTGAGGTTCTGGAGAGCGCCGCCGCCGGTCTCCTCGTGGATGCGGCGGCGTTCGAACATGGCCAACTGGATGCTGGCATCGTGCAGGCGGCGGCGCATCTGGCGGAGCCCGGTGGCGTCCGGCGCATCGCTCTCGCCCTCGGGGCCGTTGGACAATGCCCCCAGGCTCTCGTGCAGGGCGACCAGGGCGTGGGCCAGCTCCTGGCTTTCGGCCTCGGTCTGTTGGAGAGCCGCCCGCAAGGCCACCTGGAGTTCCCCGCGCCGTCGGGACAGTTCGTGCCAGTCCTCGAGCTGGGCCTGTTGCTGGATGGCCTGCTCTTCCATGCGCACGAAACTGTCCGCGCTTTGCCCTTCGGTTGGTTTGTGGCTGCTCATCGTGGTTTGCCTGGCGCTATTCCCTGCCGCCGTCCTTGATTGTAGGCATTTTCTTCACTTCCTCCAAGGAAGGAATGCGCAGTTGCTGGCCGATAGTCAGACGGGTCCCCCCATGCAGGGTCTCCCGGTTGCACTCCTGGAGCTGGGGCCAGTACCGGATGGTGCCGTAATACTGGCGGGAGATTGCGGCCAGGGTGTCGCCATCCGCCACGGTGTGCAGTCGGGCGGCCGGTGCCGGTTTCGGGGCGGCGGGAGTGGTGACGACCGGGGTGGGAGCGGGCGGTGGCGCGACCGGGGCCGTTGGGGCGGCATCCTGTTTCGCCACTACGGCCACGGTGTCTTCCACGGCGGCCAGTCGGGCTTCCTCGGTCTTGGCCAACTGCTCCCGCAGGGACTGGTTGTCGGCCTCCATCTGGCGGAAGAGGGTGGCGGCATTGGCCAGCCGCCGGGACAGGTCATCCCGTTCGGCCTGGAGATCGGCTGCGCCCTTGGTCATTGCGTCCTGCGGATGGGCAGCGGCCCATTCCTTGAACAGGGCCTCCTCGACCCGCTGCAGCCACCGTTCGACGACGGGCCGCTGGCTGTTCCCGGGGTCCAGGCGCAGGAACTCGCGGTAGTGGAAGGCGGCTCCCCAGGGGTCGTGGAACTGCTCCTCGCAGAGCATGCCCAACTCCAGATGGGCCGGGGCATAGTCCGGTTGGCGCTGCAAACAGACCTCGAAGGCTTTCCGTCCTTCGTCATACTCCTTCTGGAGAACCAGGTTCCGGCCCCGCTGGTAGAAGGGCAGGCCCCGGCTGCGTTGGCCGCCACAACCGGCCCCGAGGGCCAGAACCAGGAAACATATGCACCACCGGCGCATGGCTACCGTTCCTTTCTCAGATGGGCGCAGACGGCGGGATAGAACGCGGCGAAGGCGGCAGGTGGCCCGAACAGGCATTCGTCGCGCAACGCCCAACGCCCGGGCGAACCGGGTTCCAGGTCGAACCCCCGGTTGTTCACGCTCCCATCCAAGGGGGTGCCATCCACCAGTCGGCCTGCGCCGCCACAGCGGAGCAGCATCGGCAGCACGCCCGCCAGATCCCACAGCTTCATGTGCCCCAGATAGGCCGCTAGGCGGCCAATCAGCAGGTAGGCGAGGGCGTTGACCGCGCAACCCGTGACCAGGGTGGGGTTCGGCCAGGGGAAGGTATGGTTCCGGACCGTGCGCTGGCCGAGAGCCACCATGCCGCCCGCGCTCCAGGGGGCGAACCGGGGTTCCAGTTCCCGCAGGTCGGGAGCGGAGGTGGCGGCCAGATCCAGCCGGTCGGTCCATAGCACCCGCTCCCCGTCGGTCACGAACAACTCGTTCTGGGCGGGGAGGATGACGCCGCCATGGGTCAGCCGCCCCTGTTCCATGAGACCGATGGAGGTGCCCCAATAGCCGATGCCGTGGGCAAAGGGCGCGGTCCCGTCGATGGGGTCCACCACGTAGGCCCGTCCGGCCAGAGCCCGCGCCACATAGGCCTCGTCCCGCCGCTCGACGGTTTCCTCGCCGATGATCTGGATGCCGTTGGCCACGTCTTCCAGTTCGCCGGTCAACTCCCGTTCGAGCGCTTCGTCCACCTCGGTGAGGAGGCTGCCGTCGGCCTTGAGCCGCCAGCCTTCCGCCCGCCATTGGGCGAGCGCAAAGCGCCCGCACCGGACGAGCAGGCTGGTGATCCGGGCGGCATCCCACACCGGTTGGCTGGAGGACGACGGCATCGGGAACTCCCTACATCGCGCCGACGGCCTTCAGCCAGGCGCGGGCGATGAAGGCATGGCCGACCTGGCTGGGATGGACGCCATCGGCGGCCCAGAAGGCGGGGGGGGCCTTCACGCAGGCTTCGGCCAGCAGGCCGTCGAGGGGGATGTAGACCGCCTGGAACTCGCGCGCCAGCTCGCGGGCCACCTGGATCTTCGGATCGAGATCCACCCGCCAGGCCTTGCGGTCCTCGGGATGGGGCAGCACGAAGGGCTCGATGATGACCAGCTTCGCGCCGAGCTCGTCGCGTACGCGGGCCAGGATGTGGCGGTAGTCCTCGGCATAGGCTTCGGCGGAGGTGACATCGTTGCGGTCGTACCGCCGCCAGGTGTCGTTGATGCCGATCATGATCGACACGACCGCGGGCTTGAGGTCGATGCAGTCTGCCGACCAGCGCGCCCGCAGATCCTTGGCGCGGTTGCCGCTGATGCCCCGGTTCAGGAAACGGACGCCCATTTCGGGATGCATGGCGCCGAACCACGCGGCGATCTGGTTCGGGTAGCCGCCGCCCAGCGCCGCGTCGTTCTCGCGGGAGCGCCCCGCGTCGGTGATGCTGTCGCCCTGGAAGAGTACCGTGCTCTGACTGGGAATGATCATCGTTGCCTTGCCTCGGGTTGGATCGGAACAGGGGATGGGGCGGCGAGCCGCCGACCGTTACTATAGAGGCACCCGCCGCCGGAACATGGTCGGCTGGCACCTTTTTGTCGGGCGGTGGTCAAACCCCCTCGTAGGAATTGTAACCCGGACAGTGATCTTTGCGAAGCGGAAGACCCGCTGGGCGGCAATGAGCTTCCCTTTGGTCTCTGGTAAAGCGGTGCGGCGAGTGATACTATGAAATGGATATGAGCCTAGTCCCGATAGGGTGGTTTCCCGGCGGGTCCGGACGGCGGCGGACCCATAGGTCGGGCTGGGCGAAGGGGTTGGTATGGACCTAGGTCAGAAACTGATCGTTGCGTTCGTGAGTCTGGCCGGGCTGATTCTGGTCGCTGGCTATCTGGCCGTGAAGGCCAGCCAGCACACGCTCGAACAGCGGATCGGCGACGATTCGGTGACCATTGCCGAAGGCATGGTCGGCGAGATGGATCGCGATCTGCATGGCCGGCTGGAGTTCTTCCAGGCATACTCCAGCAGCGATCGGTTGCAGGCTGCCCTGGCCGTATCCAATGCGGAGTTCGCCGCGTTGCCGGACGCCCAGGAGTACATGGCCCGGATCGACCAGGAATGGTGCGCCACGCCGGCCGACCAGACGCTGCCGGTGATGGATGCGCTCCTGGCCCAGGGCCTCTCCCGCGAGTTCCGGCGGATCATCGGTTTCTACCAGGGCCGCTATGGGTTCCGCATGGTCGGCGAGATCTTCGTGACCAATCGCTACGGCGCCAACGTGGCCCAGTCGGGACGGACCAGCGACTACCGGCAGGACGACGAGGAATGGTGGCAGGAGTGCGTGAGGAAGGGCACCAGCGTCGGGGATGTGGAGTACGACGAGAGTGCCGATGTCTACGCGACCAGTCTGGCGATCCGGATCGACGATGCCCAGGGAGAGTTCCTCGGCGTGATGAAGGCGGTGGTCAGTGTCGACGAGGTGATCAACGTCCTCCGGAACGCCATGGCCGAGGGGCGGTTCGGGCTCCGCGGGACCGACTCGTTGTGTCTGCTCAACGGTCGCAACCAGGCGATCTACGCCTCCGACTCGGGCGAGCGCTTCCGGGACATGTCGATGTGTCTGCCATCGCCAGGGCTTCCTCCGGGCCAGATGGCCGGGGCCTATCGGCGGACCGACGCCGAAGGGCGCGAATTCCTCTGCGCCTTCGCCAAGGCGGCCGGCTACCGGGATTTCCCCGGGCTCGGCTGGGTGTTGGTCGTGCAGCACGACGTGCGGCAGGTCTTCGCCCCCGTCACGGCCCTCAGCCAACGCATTCTCTGGTCCGCCGCCGCCATCGCGGCCATCGGACTGCTGGTGGGAGGGATGCTCACGCGCTCGATCAATCTGCGCATGGCGCGTCTGGAGCGGGGGGCCGAACAGATCGGGCAGGGCGATTTCGGACACCGAATCGCCAGCTCGGCCCGCGACGAGATCGGCCGGTTGGCCGGGGCCTTCGACGCCATGGCCGCCAATCTCGAGAAGATCACGGCGTCGCGGGACGAGCTCGACCGGGAAGTCGCCGAACGCCGCCGGGCCGAACAGGCGCTCAAGGAGAAGGCGGAAGCCCTGCGCGTCATGAACGCCGAACTGTCGGAGTCCCAGCATCAGCTCCAGACCGCCAAGGAGGCTGCCGAGGGGGCGAACCGGGCCAAGAGCGAGTTTCTGGCCAACATGAGCCACGAGATCCGCACCCCCATGAACGCGATCATGGGCATGACCGAGCTGGCCTTGGAGACCGAACTGACCGACGAGCAGCGCGAGTTCCTGGAGATGGTGGACCAATCCGCCGATGCCCTGCTCCAGATCCTCAACGACATTCTGGATTTCTCCAAGATCGAGGCCGGGCGCATGGAACTGGACGCGGCCCCCTTCCCGCTGCGGGACTGCCTGGGCGACACCATGCACGCGCTCAGCCTCCGGGCGGCCCAGAAGGGCCTGGAGCTGGCCTGCGACGTCCACGCGGATGTCCCCGACGATCTCGTCGGCGACTCGGGGCGGTTGCGGCAGGTCGTCGTCAACTTGGTCGGCAACGCGGTCAAGTTCACGGAAAAGGGCGAAGTGGTGCTGGCGGTGACGGCCGTGGAGTCGGGGGCGGACGGTTGCCTGTTGCAGTTCGCGGTCCGGGACACCGGCATCGGCATCCCGCTGGAGAAGCGGGGGCATATCTTCGGCGCTTTCTCGCAGGCCGACAGCTCCATGTCGCGGCGCTTTGGCGGTACGGGATTGGGGCTGAGCATCTCCGAGCAGCTTGTGAAGCTCATGGGGGGGCGGATCTGGGTGGAGAGCGAAGTGGGGCAGGGCAGTTGCTTCTCCTTCACCGCCCGCTTTGGTCGGCATCCGGGTGCCGAGGCCGTCGCCCTCGCCGACCTGCCGGGGCTCCGGGTCTTGGTGGTGGACGACAACGAGACCAACCGGTGGATTCTGCACGAGATGCTGTCC
>QKCY01000351.1 GCA_003245525.1 Victivallales bacterium
AGACCGACCAGGCCATCTCCTGGTACCAGCAGTACCTTGCCGCCTACCCCAAACACGTCTGGGCCGACCAGGCCCGGCGGCGGCTGCAGACCCTGCAGGGCGGCGAGTACTAGGCGGCGACCGGGATCTCCACCACCAGTCGGGCCCAGCGCGGGTGCTGGTCCCCGAGGGCGGCAAGCACGGCGGTGCGTTCGTAGCGGCAGCCCGCGAGGAGTTGGCCGAGGTCACCGGGAGAGGCGGCGGCAATGCGCCCGTGCTTCACGTCGAGAACGGCGTCGCCAGCCACATGGCGGAACTCGGCGGTGCGGCCGTAGGTCCAGGCCCAGTCCCGGTACTTGGCTGCGAGCTCCGGATCAGGGGCCGCGTCCAGCTCGGCGACGGGGGCCTCGGCGACCGGGAGCAAACGCTGGCAGGCGGCAAACAGGGCGCTGCCCACCCGGTCGGGATCAACCGGTTGGAGTTCCGCCAAGTTGCGGACGTGGGCTGGGACCGAGGGAATGAAGCGTCCCTGCAAGTCGTGGGCTGGCGTGCGCAGGGAACGCCGCAGTCGGGACAGGTCGGCATCCACCAGCAGACAGGCATGGACCAGCGCGCTATGGCCGGTCAAGGTGAAGGCCGAGCCCGCGACCTTGCGGTCCTCGATCCACAGGCTTTGCCGGGAACAGCGGCTGACGGGGAGGCCGAGATCGTGCAGGCCGGCCACCACCACATCGAGAAAACGACCCGGATCGTATTCCTTGCGGGGCAGGATGAAGCTGATGTTCAGATTGCCGAGGTCATGCCAGACCGCCCCGCCGCCGGACATGCGGCGCAAGAGGGGAACCTCTTGTTCGGCCAGCCACTGGACATCGCATTCGGTCCAGGGGTTCTGGTTGCGGCCGATCACCACGCACGGGGAGTTGCGGTAGAGGAGGACATAGCCCTCGTCGCCCGGACGCGAACGGAACAACTGCTCCTCCTGGGCGAGGTTGGCGGCGGGGTCGAGGAGCGGGGAACGGAGCAAGCGCAGTTGCATGGGCATCCTAGGCGAAACGGTCCGCGATTTCCACGGCGAGAGTGGCCCATTCCCACAGCTTCCGGGGTTGGCAGGCGACCGTGCTGATGTCCTTCATGATGATCTCGACCTTGCTGCCGCGCGTCTTTTCGAGGGTCTCCGTAAGGTCGCGGCGCGCCCATTCGGGATGCCAATGGGTATCGCTGGCGAAGACGGCGGGGTTGGGCTTGAAGGAGAGCACGTAGCGACCGTTTCCACCCTCCGCCATCCGGGCCGGGTCGGCCCAGGCACTCATGGAGACCTTGCGGAGGTTGGGGATGCTTTGCAGGATGCCCATCTTGAGATGCAAGGGCTCGCAGCACCCGTAGTAGGCGAGGCCGAACCGGGCCAGCCATTGGCGGTCGTAGCGGAGCGAGAACTCCTCGTGCATGGCGGGCGAGACCTCGGAGAGGATCTGGGCGTTGGCGCAGCCCCACTGCTGGCCCGGCCCCACCGAGCCCGGCAGGCCGGTGGTTTCGGGCAGCTGGTCGGTGTAGGCATAGCCGCCCGAACCGACCCGCATGGGGCCGTTGGTGGGCGAAAGCAGGCCCAGGGCGATCTGCTGGTCCAGCCGGGCCATGCAGGCGTCCAGCAGGCGCTGGAGCGCGGCGTGGACCAACTCGGGATTCAGGATGAAGTCCAGCATCGCCTCCTGCACCCCGTACCAGCGGATGAGGTTGTCCCAGAGCGTGAACCACTGATGGGCCACGCCCCGCGGACGGACTTCGAGGATGCCGCCGAAGAGGTCGCGCATGGCCTCCAGGCGTTCGGCGGAGGCGGCGGCATCGTGGCTGATCTCGGGGATGCGGATCTTCTCGACGTCGGCCAGGTCCTTGATCTGCGGCTCGAACTCCTGGGAGGTGATGCCGCCGACGGGGCCAGTGGGGTTGTTGACGCCTTCCTGGCGGATGCCGAAGCCCGTGTCGCGGATCGCCAAGGGGCTGTAGTAGACCGGTTCCACCACCATGTGCCCGCGCAGGTGATTCCACTGGTAGATGGTGCGGCGGAACTCGCCTTCCATGCCGCGGGCGAGCGGGGTCTCGCAGTGCAGGTCGAGTTCCCCGTCTACGTTCATCTCCTGCCAGGGAATCTCGTTGATCCAGACCAACGGCCGGGCGGCGGGAGCCAAGGCGTTGAGGTCGCGCCACGCTTGGGCGTTCTCCCGGTTCGCGGGATCGGCGGCAATCCGGGCAATCTCCTCGGCGAGGGACCGCAGAATGTCTCGCTCACGGACTGGAATCTCGACCATGGCCAGGTCTCCGGTGATTGGGCATCGCGGCACTGTAGCGTGGCGGGGAACGGCAATCCACCCGGAGCGGTTGACGGTGGGGCGGGCATGGGGCTATGGTGAGCCGTGTTGGTCTTCAGCTAGATCGGGGTCAGACTACTATGCAGCGTTCTCTTTGCCTTCTTGTGTCGCTTCTTCTCTCCAGTCTCGTTTCGGCCGAGACGAAGCTCGATGTGCCCCAGGCCGGTTTCGAGGCGGGCGACCAGAAGTGGTCGATGGGCGACAAGGGCATGAGCCGGATCGTGGCCGAGGCGGCCCATACGGGCCTGCTGGGACTTCGGATCGTGGACGAGAGCCAGACGGCAGGCAGCAGTTGCCGTTCCTCCGCCGTAGCGGTGACCGCCAATACGACCTACCGTTTGCGCTTCTGGGGCCGGGCCGTGGACAGCGTGGGCGGGGTGGGCGTGTACCTCCAGTTCTGCGACGCCAAGGGCAAGGGGCTGAACACGCCCGACCGGCACAACGAGGCCATCGTCGTGGTGGGCGGGGATGCCCGCGAGTGGGCGGAGTTCTCCCTGGTGGCCAAGGCACCGGAAGGTGCGAGCACGGTCAGCGCCTGGATCCATTCCTTCAACGGCAGTCTGGGGCGGGCCGATCTGGACGATTTCTCCCTGGCCGCGCTCTCCGACGAGGAAGCGGCGGCCCTCAAGCCGGTCGCCGTGCCGACCGCGCAGGGCCCCAGGTTCCCCGCCGTCAAGCCGGAACGGATCGCGGAGATCGCCGCGTGGCTGCCTTCCCGGCCCCAGGGCGTGGGGCGTCCCGCCAGCGACCGTGTGGCCTGGGACCGGCTGGCTTCCCTGCCGGAGGCCGAAGACATCCTGAAGAGCGCGGCGGGCTATATCGACACCCTCCCGCCCGAGGTGCCCGACGAGCTGTATCTCGATTTCACCAAGACCGGCAACCGGCGGAATTATGAACGGCCCTACGGCCAGCGGTCCGGCCGGGTGCAGACGCTTCTCCTGGCGGAATGCCTGGAGTACAGGGGACGCTTCCTCAAGGCCCTGGAGCGCGATGTGCTGGCCCTCTGCGACGAGCGGAGTTGGACCATGCCCGCCCACGATAGCGGCCTGAGCAACTTCAACGGCACCCAACTCTATATCGACCTCGGCTCCTCGGCCCGGGGTTGGCTGCTCTCGTCGGTGGACTATTGGCTCGGCGACCAACTGGCGCCCGAGGTGCGGACCCGCCTGCGCCAGGAGGTGCAGCGGCGCATCTTCGATCCCTATCTCGCCGCCGTGCGCAACGGGGACCTGAAGGGCAATTGGTGGATGAGGGGCAACAACAACTGGAACGCGGTCTGCACGGCAGGCACCGTGGGCGCGGCCCTGGCCTTGGTCGAGAGCCCCCGCGACCGGGCCGAGTTTCTGGCGGCCATGGAAGTCTCCAACCCCTTCTTCCTCGGGGGGTTCACCGACGATGGCTATTGCAGCGAGGGCATGGGCTATTGGAACTACGGCTTCGGGCACTTCACCATGATGGGGCTCGAAGTGCGCGCCGCCACTGGCGGCCAGCTCGATATCTTCCAGGGCGAGAAGCTCGAACGGATTGCCGCCTATGCCCAGGGCTACCAGATCCAGCCCGGCAAGGCCCCGTGGTTCGCGGATGGCGGCGGCGCTCCCAGCGGCGACATCTGGGCGCTGCTTCGCCAGGTCTACCCCGAGGCGGTGCCGGTGGACGCCAAGCTTCCCGGTCTCCTCCGTGGCGGTCATGTGGTGGTGGGCCTGCGGGCCTTTGGCCAGGAGCCGCCCCCCGCCACCGGCGAAGGCACCGGGCTGCCAATCCGGACCTGGTTTGCCGATGCCCAGGTGCTGGTGTCCCGTTCCAAGCCTACGGCGGACGTGGCCTTTGGCGCGGCGATCAAGGGCGGACACAATGCGGAACACCACAACCACAACGATGTGGGGTCCTACGCCATCGTGCTGGATGGGGTCGACATGCTGGGCGATCCCGGCGGCGAGGTCTACACTCGTCGGACCTTCAGCCGCGACCGCTACGTGAGCAAGGTGCTGAACTCCTACGGCCACCCCGTACCGGTGGTGGGCGACAAGCTCCAGTCCACCGGCCGCCAGGCGGCGGCGGTAGTGATGGGCACCGAGTTCTCGTCGATCCGGGATTGCCTGCTGCTCGACCTGACGGCAGCCTATCCGGTGCCCGAGCTGGGTTCTCTCACCCGCCGGTTCTGCTACGACCGCCGCAAGCAGGTCATCGAGATCCTCGATGAAGCCGTCTTCGCCAAGCCGCAGGCGTTCAGCGTGCCGCTGGTCACCTACCGCAAGGTCTTCCGGCGCAGCGACGACACCCTGTTCCTGTACGACACCAAGCACTGCGTGCAGGTCCAGGTCGCGGTGGAGGGTGGCGCTTGGCAGGTGACCCAGGAGGAGATCGAGAACCCGGGGCGGCCTTCGCCGACACGGCTGGCCTTCACCTTCGATCTCCCGGTCGCCGCGGCCCGGGTCCGTTTCCTGATCCAGCCCTGCGATCTCCCCGACGACCTGCCCGGCATCTACCGGGAACCGAAGTGGGGGAAGGTCCAGCCGCAGCCGGAACGCGCGGTGATGGTCGAGGCCGAGAACATCCTGGCCCAGTCCGGCGGGGAGGTCGCCATCTGCGACAAGCCCGGCGCTTCGGGGCAGGCGTTCAAGTTCTGGGACAAGGAAGGCCAGGCGCTGGAGTATGTCTTCGACGTGCCCCAGGCTGGCACCTACGCGGTCCAGTTGCGCATGTGCGCCACGGCCAACGCGCCGCTGACCCGGCAGGTGCTGGTGGATGGCCAGGCGTTGGCGGGAGTGGAGAGTTTCCTGCTGCCCGACACGGGGGGCTGGAGTTCCACCCAGAGCGACTGGCAGGATGTCTACCTGAGCGACAAGACGGTTCCCGCCGTGGTCAAGCTGACCGCCGGGAAGCATATCCTCAAACTGGTGAATGATTGCGGCACGGGAGTGAATCTGGACTGGCTGAAGCTGGTGCCCGTGCAGGAGTGAGGCGTGCAACGGCCCAACCTGGTGGTGATCCTCTCCGATCAGCATAGTCCCCATGTGGGGGGCTATGCGGGGGATCGCCACGCCCGGACGCCGAATCTGGATCGTCTGGCGGCCGAGGGGACCTATCTGGCGCGGACCTATTGTCCGGCCCCGCTCTGCGTGCCTTCGCGCATGGCCTTGATGACGGGGCAATACCCGAGTGACCTGCGGGTCTGGACCAATGCCAGTATGCTGTCCTCCACTGTCCCCACCTTCGCCCATCAATTGGCCCTGGCGGGCTACGAGACGGTGCTCTGCGGTCGCATGCACTTCGTCGGTCCCGACCAGCGGCACGGCTTCGAGTCCCGCTTGGTCGGCGATGTGAGTGGCGCGGTGACCGGGGTGCCGGAGACGGGTCTGTTCGAGGGAGTCTGGGACCCCGCGGGCTGTGGCCAATCCGCCGCGGCCTTGGCGGCAGCAGCCTGCGGTCCCGGGCAGGCAACCTACGAAGTCTACGACCGGGATGTGACGGCGCGGGCGGAGGCGTTCCTGGCGGCCCGTTCCGGTGAGGATCGTCCCTTCTGTCTGGTGGTCGGGATGCTGCTGCCCCACAATCCCTACGTGTGCGACCCGGCCCTGTTCGCGCACTATCTCGCGGTCCTGCCGGAGGCGGACACGGTGCCGCCGGAGACCGAGCACCCGGCGGTGCAGGCCCTGCGGGAGACGCGGGGCTTGACCGGGGTCGATGCCGGGGAGGCCCGGAGGGCGCGCGCGGCCTACTACGGTCTGGTCGAGACGATGGACCGCAACGTGGGCCGGGTGCTTGCCGCTCTGGAACAGAGTGGTCTGGCGGCCAACACCCACGTGGTCTATACCTCGGACCATGGCGATCTGAACGGCGAACATGGGATGTGGGCCAAGTCCTCGTTCTACGACGGGTCGGTGGGCGTTCCCCTCATCTGGCGTGGTCCCGGTGTCCGCCGTGGCGCGAGATGCGACCAAGTGACGAGTTTGCTAGACCTCGCACCCACCTGGATAGACCTCGGCGAAGTCACTCCCTTGCCAGCGGCCAGAGGACGGAGTCTGCGCCGTCTGCTGGAACAGGGCGCCGATCCGGACTGGCCGGACCGGGCGTTCGCGGAGATCTGTCCCATCGGTCTGCGCCCGGCGCGGATGGTCTGCGAAGGACGCTGGAAGTTGGCGGTCTACCAGGGCTTTGACCGCCCGCAGTTGTTCGATCTGGTGGCCGATCCGGGCGAGACCCGGGATCTGGGCGCTGACCCGGACTATGCCGAGGTGCGGACCCGGCTGGAGGCCCAAGTCAGGGCCGGTTGGGACGGCGAATGGGTGGAACGGAGCGTCGCAGGCGAGGGCATCGTCCGGAATCGCAACCGGCTCAACGGGCTTGGCCCGAGCGAGCGGTGGCCATTTCCGTTGGGAGCCAACTCCCGGTAAGTTGAGGAGTGGACGGATGGAAACGAGCTTGGTGGTCGGCATTGCCGTGCGTGACATCACTCCGGCGACCCCGCAGCATTTACAGGGCTACAGCGCCCGGCACCAGAAGTCGGTGGGTGTCCGAGAGCCCTTGTCGCTGCGTTGTCTGGCGGTGGGGGGTGGCCAGAGCACGGTCGTGATCGCCAGTCTCGATCTGATCGGTATCCGGCACCACACTTGCCAGCGTTGGTACGGCCTGCTCGAAGAGGCGACGGGCATTGGCTTCCCCAATGTCCTGATCTGCGGCACCCACACCCACTTTGCGCCGGGGGTGGACCCCACCGTCTACACCAGTCCCGAGGCGGGGCTCGTGGAACCGGATCCGGTCTACGTGGCCCAGGTGGAAACCGCGTTGGTGGAAGCCGCACGGGAGGCGGTGGCGCGGCTGCGTCCAGCCCGCTTGGAGACAGTCCGGATGCCGGTTCCCGGCGTGCTGTTCAACCGGAGGACCCGCAAGCCCGATGGCATGGTGGAGATCAACTACCTCTACCCCCTGTCCGATACTGCCTATGAGTTCCCGCCCGTGGACGACGAACTGACGGTCCTGCGGTTCCGCGACGAGCAGGGTATCGTCGCCGCCCTGGCCAACTTCGGCTGTCACCCGGTGACCGGGACCGATGTGGTGCCCGAGGGTATGCGCCAGGTCTCGGCGGACTATCCCTACCACCTGCGGACGGGACTGGAGGCGGCGTGGCATTGCCCCGTCCTCTTTGCCCTTGGCTCTGCTGGCGACACGGTGCCGATCAACCGCCAGGGCGACTGCCGCGAGCGGATTGGCCGGGTGTTGGCCGACACCGCGATCCTGGCCGAACGGCGCTATCGTCCCGATCCGGTCGCCAGGGTGTCGGCTTCCTATGGCGAGGTCGAGGCGCAGACCATTCTGTCTTTCGATACCGCTACGGCACCGGCAGCGTTCCAGGCGGCCCGGGAGACCTGTCTTGCCGAACCGACTGCCGTGAACCGGGCCCAGTACGATGCCTGTTCGAGTGCCCTGTTGCGCAGTCGCCTGTACCCGGAGAACCACTTGGCTGTTCCGGTGCAATGCCTGCGGATCGGCTCGCAAGCGCTGATTGCTTTGCCCTTCGAGGTCCTCTCCGAGATCTCCCTACGGTTGAAGGAGCGGTATCCGAACAGCTTCCTGGTGTCGTGCGCTGGCGGCTATCAAGGCTATCTGCCGCTGGCCCACGAGTTCCCCCATGGCGGCTACGGGGCGACCACCGACACCGTCCATTTCGCCGAGGACACCGGCGACCGGTTGCTGGCAGCGGCCCTGGGGCTGTTGGGCTAGGGGGCTCCCGTCTTCTTCCTCCGGCGTCGCAGGTACTTCAGGAAGTCGACCAGCCCGGAGAACCGGTAGGCCGGATCGATGTATTTCCCGATCACGTAGAAGGCGAAGTAGTAGGCCCGGCAGAACGCCCAGATCATCAGGAGCAGGAAGGCCGCCGTGCGCAGGGAAGGCTGTTCCATCAGGACAAGGGCAAAGGCCATGGCTCCGATGAGGACGAACATGGCGGCCTTGGCATACATCCATTTGGGGTTCTTCAGGTCCATCCGATCCACTGTCCAGAATGCGCGCATGGTTGGACTGACGATGGCATCATAGCAACAACGGGCTGCGGACACAATGGGGAATCTTCCCCGTCCCGAGTTTGCGGGCGCGAGGTGACGAGCCGTGAAACTGGTACTTGTCAGTCTATAGTATATCGGCTTCGCCGCGACCTGCGGAGGCGCGGCCAGGATGTGGATTCCAGACAGGGCGAATATGGCCACTACCGGCGAGCAACCCAATCTCGAGCTTCTCCGGCAGTCGCTGCAGGAGCAAGGCTGGGATCAGTTCCGAGCCGCCGCCGCCGACATGGATCCCGCCGACCTCGCTGATTTCGTCGAGGATCTCGACTCGGACGAACAGCGCGAAGCGGTGTTCCGCCTGCTGGATGTGGAGGTGGCCTCCGATGTGCTGGCGGAGATGGAGCCCCATGCCGTCGACGACATCGTCGAGACCCTGCCCAACCACGAAGTCGCCCACTTGGCGGAGCAGATGGCCCCGGACGAGGCGGCCGACTTTATCCAAGACCTGGAGGAGCGCGGTCCCGAAGTCCTGGCGGCGATGGCGCCCGACGACCGCGAAGAAATCAGCGACCTGCTCCAGCACGAGGAGGATACGGCAGGCGGTCTGATGACCCCCGAAGTCGTCTCCTGCACGTCCGACGAGCTGGCCGGTACGGTAGCAGCCCGGGCGCTATCCGCCGAGTTCTCCGACCCGGTGCTCTATGTGTACCTCATCTCGCCGGAGGACGACACCCTGCAGGGCTGCATCCGGCTGCACGATCTGCTGGCGGCGAATCCGAAGACCCCGGTCGGCACTCTGGCCGGCCAGGACTATGTGTTCAGCGTCACCGGCGAGGACCAGCAGGAGGTGGCGCGGAAGTTCCGCAAGTACGGCCTCTGGGTCATGCCGGTGGTGGACGAGCAGCACCGCCTCTGCGGCCGGATCACCGTGGACGACGTCATCGACGTGGTCCACGAGGAGGCCGATGCCGACTTGGCCCACATGGTTGGTGCGCCCGACATCGAGGAGGTCGAGGAATCGCCCATCGGCGTGGCGCGGCTGCGTCTCCCGTGGCTGCTCATCACCATGTTTGCCGGTCTGCTGAACAGCGTGGTCATCCGGGCCATGATGCACGTGACCACCCAGGAGATGCTGGCCGTGTTCGTGCCGCCGATCCTGGCCATGGGCGGCAACACGGGGATGCAGTCCTCGGCGGTGTGCGTGCGGGGACTGGCGCTGGACGAGCGCAAGTACGGGCGCATCTGGACGATCGTGTCGCGGGAGATCCGCGTGGGGCTCTGCCTGGGGCTGACCTGCGGCACGCTGACCGGCTGCACGGTCTGGGGGGTGCTCACCCTCTACGGGCCGACGGCGCAGAGCCTGCCGCCGATGATGCTGGGGCTTACGGTCGGGCTGGCCATGTTCAACGCGATGGTCTTTGCCAGTAGCTTCGGCGCGCTGGTGCCCATCACGCTCCATCGCCTAGGGGTGGACCCTGCGATTGCTTCCGGTCCCTTCATTTCGACCAGCAACGACCTCTCGGCGACCTTGATCTACTTCGCGACCTGCGCGGTCATCCTAGGGTTGGGCTGACGGGAAACGCGATGCCTTATATCGAGCAAACTCCCCGCCGTCGTCTGTTTCTGCTGCTGCCGCTGTGCTTCGTGGCCTGCTACCTGGTGAATATCTGGGTGGAGGAACTGCGCAGGGGCGAGGCGTTCGTCGGCACGGTGGCCCGGGAAATGGCGGTCAACCGCGACTTCCTCCACACCACCTTCCAAGGCACCGAGGTCCGCACCTTCCCGCTCTATCCGGCCCTCGTGGCCCTATGTAGCGGTCTGAGGGGGCCGTCCACCTTCACGGTCCGTCTCCCTTCGGCTCTGGCCGTGCTGTTCACGGCGGTGATCTGCGGGCTGTTCGTGGCCAGGCGGCAAGGGCGGCTGGCCGGGATTGTGACGAGCAGCATGATCCTATCGACCTTCGCCTGCCTGCGGGCGGGCCAGCGGGCGGAGGTGGGGCAACGGGCCCAGGCCGAGACCCTGCTCATGCTATGGATGACCTGTGCCTGGCTGTCCTGGTATGTGTTTGGCCAGGAGCGGAAGCGGTGGGGACGGGCCTGGGCGTTTGCCATGCTCTTCGTGTTCCTTGGCACCATGACCGTGGGAACCCGTGCGATTGCCTATTTCTACACCCCGTTCCTCTTTCTCAAGCTGCCGGTGCGGGGCAGGCGACGGCTGCTACAGCCCTATCACATGGTGGCCTTGGCGGGATTTGGGCTGGCTTTGGTTCTGTGGCACAAGGCATCTCCCGGCCAGCCCTTCATGCCTTGGAATGCCGAACAGCTCGGGAGTGTCCCCGACGGGGGGCTGTTCGAGGACCGGCTGCTGTTTCCGCTGAAGACTGCCCTGTACCTGATGCCGTGGACGGCCTTGGCCTGGACTCCCTTCTGCGTGGCCTTCCGGTCGGTGGAGCGTTCCCCGGTGCTGTTCCACTATCTGCGCAGCTTGATCGTGAGCCTGTTCGTTGTGGGCTGGCTGATCCCTTGGGCTTCCCCGCTGGTTCTGCTGTCGGCTCTGCCGGGTCTGGCGATTCTCACCGGCTGCCATTTCGAGATCCTGATCCGGCGCTACAAGCATTGGCTGGAGAGGTACTTCTCGATTCTGGGAGTGGTCGCCGTGACGGCCGCTTCGTTGGCTCTGTTGGTTGGGCTTGCCCAGGTGGCGGGGGTGGTGGTTCTGGTCGGCCTTCCGTTCCTGGTCCTATGGACCAACTGCGGGGTGCTGCTGGCGGCTACCGTGGCCTCGTTCGTGGCACTGCGCTGCCCCAGAGACGGGCACCACCCCTATTGGCTGCGCTTCATGGTGGTAGTCTGCTGTCTGCGCCTGGTGGTTGCCGCCGTAGTGCCGCCGCTGGAGTCGTGGGGAGGCAACGAGCGACGGCAATTGGCGGGTGTACTGACCGGGAAGATGGCGGCCAGTGAGCTCCATGGCGGCTACGGCCCCATGTTGGCGACCCGGGTGTCGCCGACGTTCTCGGGCTCCGGCGGTCTGGCTCCGGCCAATGGCGAGACGGCAGAGGGAACAGGAGCGGAGGCGAAACGACCCCGGACCCAGATTCCCCAAGGCTTGCCTCCCGAAGCGAAGGTGGTCTATATCGCCCGGTCCCCGTTGGGCACCGAATCCTTCTATCTGGGGCGACTGGCCTTGCGGGTGGACAACCTGGAGCGCGACTTGCCCCCCAACGAACCGGTGGTCTACGTGATCGGCACCGAAGATCTGCCGATTCCCCCGTCCCGCATCTGGACGCCAGCGAGTCCGGTGCTGGACTCCCGGCAACGCAATGCGTTCACCTGGTCGTGGTTCCCGGGCCCGTCGTGTATCCTGCGGGTGGAGGTGGTTCCCCGGCTCAGACCCGACACCGATGACTATCATCCCAGCAAACTCCGCCTCTACCGGGGGGAACTGCGGTGACCGCGCGGCGTCCACTGCGGGAGATCGGCCAGGCCGAGCTGGCGGAGTGGCTGGCGGCCCGTCGCCAACCGGCCTTCCGGGCCAAACAGATCCGGGAGTGGTTGTTCGCCAAGCAGGCCCTGACCGCCGACGAGATGACCAACCTGCCAGCCGGGCTGCGCGCGGCGCTGGCCGAGGACTTCGCCATCTGTTCGGTGACCCAGGCCGAGGTCGTGCAGGACGGGGAGGGAACGACAAAATGGCTGCTCGAACTCGGCGACGGGGAGACCATCGAGGCGGTCCTGATCCGCGCTCCCGACCGGCTTACGGTCTGCATCAGCACCCAGGTGGGCTGTCCGGTGCGTTGTTCGTTCTGTGCGAGCGGCAGGCATGGACTGGTCCGCGACCTAAGCGCCGGCGAGATCGTGGACCAGGTGGTGTTCGCGAACCGGGCGGCGGGCCAGCGGGTGGACAACATCGTGGTGATGGGCATGGGCGAGCCCTTGCTCAACCTGGATGCGTTGTTGCCTGCCCTGGACCTGATCTGCGCCGAGGAGGGCCTGGGGATCGGGGCGCGGCATGTGACGGTGTCCACCAGCGGCATTGTGCCGGGAATCCGGCGCTTGGCTACGGCGGGACGGCAATGGAACCTGGCCTTGTCCCTGCACGGGGTGACCGATGCGGCGCGCGCCCGGCTGATTCCGCCTGCCCATCGCTATCCCCTGGCGGAAATCCTCCGGGCTTGCCGGGAGTACCGGGAGACGACCGGGCGGATGGTCACGCTGGAATACGCCCTGATCGCGGGGGAGAACGATCACGCGGACGATGCCCGGCATCTGACCAGGATCGCCCGCGATCTGCATGCCAAGGTCAACCTTATTCCCTGCAATGCGACTGGAGCCGCCCATCGGTCTTCGGCGGCGGAGCAGGTGCGGATGTTTCACGAGCAGCTCGTCGCGGCTGGCGTGCAGGCCACGGTGCGGCGTCGCAAGGGTAGCGATATCCAGGCGGCCTGTGGTCAGTTGCGTGCCCGGCGGGTGAACCACGACAGGAATACGCAGGAGACGGACGAATGAAACGCGGATGGATGTGGCTGAGTGCGCTCTGGCTGGTGCTGGCCGGACTGGCGAATGGGCAGACCTTCCAGGTGAAGGACGGGGCTTGGCCCTGGCACGACCGGGTGAACCAGTGGCAACTGACGGATGTGCCCCCGGCCTTGGTGTCCGACGACGCGATTCCGCAGCAGTCCTGTGCCAGTCGGGGCCTGATCCTACCCGAAGGCTTGGACGCTGCCTTGGTGGCGATGAGCTCCTCCGATGCCCAGCGCCTAGTGAAGGAACTACAGGTTCCGCTCCAGGCCACCGACCTGAAGGTGACGATCAAGTCGCCGGATGGCAAGACCCGGTTGCCCTATCCCGTCTTTGTCTATCCCAAGCCGCCCACGACGCTCGACAGCAAGGGCCGCGCCAAGTCCGGCCTGCTGTTGCTCAAGCTGTCGGACGGGGGGATCGCCAGCCATCCCTTGGACGTCTCTTCGGTCCCCGCGGCCCCCGTTGCTCCTGCCGAGCTGGTGCCTCCCCCGAAATCCCTGGCCGAGCGCAGCAAGTTCCATCTCTATCTGCTGGTTGGCCAGTCGAACATGGCCGGGCGGGGCACCGTGGAGGCCCAGGATCTCTCGATCAATCCGCGCGTGCTGATGCTGGACAAGGATGGGCGCTGGGTGGCGGCCATGGACCCGCTGCACACCGACAAGCCCACCGTCGCCGGCGTTGGTCTCGGCACCACCTTCGGCAAGGTGATGGCGGAAGCCGATCCCGAGGTGGTCATCGGTCTCATCCCCTGCGCCGTCGGGGGTACCTCGGTCTCCCAGTGGCAGAAGGGCGCGGACCCCGTCCAGCCCTGGGGCAAGCTGTATGACAACGCCATCGGGCGGGCCAAGCTGGCCCTGCGCGACGGGGTGCTGATGGGCATCCTTTGGCACCAGGGCGAGGCGGATTCGTCCACGGCCAATATCGCAGCCTATCAGGAGCGTCTGACCAAGCTGGTGGCCGACTTCCGGGCCGATCTGGATGCTCCCGACGTGCCGTTCGTGGCGGGGATGCTCGGCGTCTGGGACCCCCAGCGCCATGGTGGGCGGCAGGCCTTCAACGAGAACCTGAAGAGTCTGCCCACTTGGTTTGCGAATGCCGCCGTGGTGGACTCCACCGGGTTGGAACACCGGGGCGACAGCACCCACTTCAACAGTGCCTCCCAACGGGAGTTCGGTCGCCGCTACGCCCAGGCTCTGCAAAGCCTGCCGCCCCCGAAGTAGGCTGCCCGAATCGAGGGAACTTGGGATGGGACGTGGCGGACTCGTGGCAAGCCAAGTCCCATCCTCCCGGCCAGGACCGGGCGCGAACGACGGCTATCGGTTTAGCCAGGGAAGACCGGCACACACCACGGCCTTGGGGGCATTGACCTTCTCGGTCCTCTGCCATTCGCAGTGACCGTCGGCCAAGACGATGACACTGCCGTTGCTGTGGGGGCTCATGGCACCGGTCTGGCAGCCAGACTGATCGTTGGCCGGCCGCCAGTAGTCGGCCCCGGCCGAGTCGGAGACCATGTAGAGCTGGGAGGGCGACTTCACGACGCTGGTCTTGAGGAAGCCATCCTTGTTGAAGCCGCACCCAAAGGCGTAGCTGGTCTTGGACAGGAGAGCCCGCTGCGAGGCGAGCGTGTTGCCGCAGAAGCTCGGGGAACTGTCGCGGGACGGGCAGAGGTAGGTCTGGGTATCGCCCACGTAGGGGAGAATGGCGTGGGTCGCCACGCCGCTCCAGCGCTTGGTCGTATCGCAGTTCGCGCCGAACTTGGTCTGGGGAAACATGTCGTCGTTGTCGCCCACGTACATGATCGTGGCCAGACCGAGCTGTTTGAGGTTGTTCATGCAGGATGCCTGCCGGGCCTTTGCCCGCGCTTGGGACAGGGCGGGGAGCAACATGGAGGCCAGGATGGCGATGATCGCGATCACCACCAGCAGCTCGATCAACGTGAAGTCGTGTCGATTGTTCCGTGCTCTCTTCATGGACATAGCCTTCCAGTTTCGGGGGGGAAGCAGACTCGCCGGCGAGGCGGGGGTGGGGTCTGGGTCGCCTTAGGGATTCGGTATCCATACCCGGCGAACTGGAGGAATTCAAGGCATCTTCACCAAACTCGCGGGAAACACCGGCATCTCAGAGGCGTTTCGACTGCCCCACGGCCACAACAGGGCACGGAGCCAGGGCTTCCACTGACTTGAGGAAGGGGGGAGGGAGACCATGTGCCCCCCTCTACAGGCGGACCTGGCCTCGCGAACCGTGGCTTGTCTGAGGCGGAGGCCTGCGATCAGCGGCCGCTGGCGAGGCGGATCTTGCTGGCAGCGAGCTGGGACATGGCTTCGGTGACCGGGTTCATGAAGAGGTCGATAGGCAGGAAGGCACCAGCGCGGAGCTCGCTCTGGCGGATGACCTCCTCCAAATAGACCTGGAAGAACTCGGTGGCGATGTTCAGCTTGGCAAAACCGCAGGCGATGGCTTCGCGCACCTTCTGGTCCGGCGTATCGGAGCCGCCGTGGAGGACGAGGGGAATGCCGACGGCGTCGGCAATGCGACGGGCCAAGTCGGTGTGGATGACCGGGGTCTGCTTGTAGAACCCATGGGCGGTGCCGATGGCCACGGCTAGGGCGTCGACGCCGGTGGCGGCCACGAATTCGGCCGCTTCCTCGGGCGTGGAAAGGGGCAGTTCGGCGGTGGCGGTGGTGGGGATGTGCCCGATCTCGGCCTCGATGCTGAGACCGGCGGTGTGGGCGAGGTGGACCGCCTGCCGGGTGACCTCCACGTTCTCGGCAAAGGGCAGCTTGGAGCCGTCGAGCATGACCGAGGTGAACCCATAGCGGATGGCCTGGATGATCTGCTCGATGCTCTGGCCGTGGTCGAGATGGAGCACGACGGGCACGCTGGTATGGGCGGCCATGTCGCGGACCAGAGCCCCTACATAGCGGGCCTTGTCGTCGCCGAACAGCCGCTGGAAGACCTGGATGATCACCGGCTGGTTCTCGCGCTCGGCGGCCAGCAGGGCGGCCTTCGCGGACTCGCAGTTGACCACGTTGAAGGCGCAGACCGCACGGCCTTCGGCCCGGGCCTGGGGCAGAATCTCATTGAGGGTGACTAGGGACATGGGAGCACCAGTTCGGGGTTCGGAGTTCGGAGTTCGGAGTTCAGAGTTCAGAGTTTGGTAGCGCGGGCGGTTCGCCTGCGTGTATCACAACTCGCCAAATAGCTTGGCTATGGCCAAGCTCGCGAGTTTGGGGCGGCGGTATTCGTCGATGACCCCGGCGCAGTTGTAGCCGCGGGGTTTGCAGCGGACATCGCCGAAGGGGCCGTAGGAGCGGGTGTCGAGGAGTTGCCAGAGGGCGATGCCGCAGGTGCGGGGGCTGGTGAGGGTGACCCGGGTGGCTTCGGCCATGTAGTCGGCCTGGAATTCCTCGGTCCACTGCGACCGGGCGAGATCATGGCAACCGTAGAGGCCGCAGGCCCCGATCTCGCTGAAGAAGAGGGGCTTGTCGGCGAACTCCGGTTGCGAGAAGTGTTCGACGAGGCTGGCGATATGGGGGGCGATACGGTCGGCGGAGGGCACGGTCCAGTCGGTGTTGCCGATCCAGCCGGGATAGGTGTTGAGCGAGATGATGTCCACCAGTCCGAAACACCGGTCGCGGGTGGAGCGGTTCGAGGCGTAGGAGACCAGCCGCGAGCTATCCTCCTCGCGGATGGCGTCGACCAGCCGGGTGTAGAGAGGAACGGCTTCGGCGGAGTCGCTGGCGGCTTCGTTGAGGAAGGCCCAGATGATGATGGAGGGATGGTTGCAGCCGTTGCGGACCAGCAGGCGGGTCTGTTCCTCCTGCAAGTCGGCAAACTGGGGATTGGCGAGCTGTTCGGGCTTGTTGCCCCAGCCCATGCTCTCGGTCCAGACCAGAATGCCCAGCTCATCGCAGAGGTCGAAGAACTGCTCGTTCTGGGGGTAGTGGACGCAACGGAGGAAGTTGCCGTTCATCCGCTTCAGCCACTGGGCGTCCTCCAGCATGAGGGCCGGGGGCTGGACCGGGCCCAGTTCGGGATGGGCCTCGTGGCGGTTGAAGCCGCGCAGCTCGATGGGTTCTCCGTTGAGCAGGATCTGCTGGCCCTGGGTGGCGATGGTGCGCAGACCGAAGCGCTCGCGGATACGGTCGCTGGGGATGGCGACCTCGACGGTGTGGAGGTGGGGAGCGTCCGGCGACCAGACCCGCGGGTTGGGCACCGGCAGTTCCACCTGGCAGGTGTCGTGGTCCACATGGCAGAGATGGAACGAGGCCTCGCCGTCGTCGAAGGCGATGGCGAGCGTGCATACAGCCGGGACCTCGCCCAGGAGCTTGGCGGTCAGGCGCACCGTCTGGAGGTCGAGCGGAGTCACCTGGACCCGGTCGATGGCGCAGATAGGAAGCCAGTGCAGTTCCACGTTCCGGTAGATGCCGCCATAGCCGTAGAAGTCGAAGTTGGGGTTGAAGAGCGGGACGCGCTCGGGATCGAAGCGGTTGTCGATGGCGATGACCAGCTCGTGGCGGCCGGGCTGCTCAACGGTGAAGTCATAGCTGACCCCGGAGTAGGGCAGTTGGCAGTCGCCGATCCGCTCGCCGTCGAACCAGATGCGCCCGCAGAGCCCGAGTCCGCCGAGCTTGAGGCGCAACTGCTCACCGGGGAGCAGGTCGGCAGGAAGCTGTTTGCGGTACAGTCCCACGCCCCGCCGCTGGCTGTAGTCGGGCAGGGAGTCAAAGACTCCCGGCACGGCCATGGCCGTCTCGCGGACGAAGCTGTCGGGGTGGATGGACTCCCAATCGGCATCGCCCAGCCACTGGAAGTCCCAGAACCCGGCGAGATCGAGGATGCGGCGGTCGGGATAGTGGGGGTAGTTCATGGGGTTGGCTACCGGGCGAGTTGGCCGGCCACGGCTTCCTCCAGCGAGAGCACGCGCACGGCGGGGGTACCGAGCTTGGCCAGCACGTACTTGGTGTAGGGGCTGGCGGTGACGAGCAGGTCGTCGGGAGTGTCCATCAGGCCGACCAGCCGGTCGCGGAGCTTGCCGGTGAGTCCGGGACGGAGAAGGTCGAAGACCACCGCGCCTTCGCCCAGACCGTAGGACTCCTCCGGATTGGTGCCGAAGGGGCGGAGGGTGTAGCCGCAGGCGGCCAGGAGATCGCGGGGCGGAACGGTCAGGTCGTGGTAGTTGCGGAGGAAATCGCTGTCGAGGTAGTAGACCGTCTGGTTGGCGGCGGCGAGGGGCAGCTTCAGGCCGAGCAGATAGGTGCTCGTGTGCTCCACCTTCACGCCCAGTTCCACGCCGAGCTCGGGATAGTCCCGGACCAGGGCATCGTAGGCGGCAGGCGAGGAGGTGACCCAGGTGGCGATGCCGGACTCGCGCACGGTCTGGGCGAAGGCCGCCGCCGCTTCCTTGGCCGCCGCCTGGTAGCCGAGAGTCAGGAGGGCTTTGCCGATGCAGCCCTCGGGGCGCACGACCTGGACCTTCAGCCCAGCGGCTGCCGCGATCTTGAGGAACGCGACGGCGACCTCGGGCTGGTAGGCAGCGGTGTAGCCGTCGATCAGATAGGCGATATCCGCGTTGGCCACCGTCGTCGGGGCCGGGCAATCCGGCGAGATCGGCCCGGGCATGGCACCCTGCTGGAGCTTTCCGGCCAAAGCCGCGACGTCGGCCGGCACCATCTTCGCCTCGACCAGATCGCGCCGGGCGGCGAGGACGAGCCCCGCCTCGTCGTAGTTGCTCACGCAATGGTAGCGGCAGGCGGCGCTCAGGGCGCAGTCGTAGAGCGTGGCCGCGAAGTCGGGATGCCGCTCAAACTCCGCCATACCGTTCATGCGCACCCGATCCAGAATCAGCGCGCGCCCTCGCGGAATGTCCGACTCCTTGTAGCTGACGCAGGCAGTCGTATCGATGTGCCTGCACATGAAGCAGAAGCGGCAGGCGTTGATAACCGAAAGAAAGGAATCCAAGTGCATGTGCGGTGTCCGTGCTTGTGGTCTGTCTGACTCGTCCGACTGGTCTGACCAGTCTGACGGCTTCGTTCTAGCGCCCCAGCCCCATCTTGCCGGGATTCATGATGCCGTTGGGATCGAGGGCTCGCTTGATGCGCTTGAGGACGTCGAAGGCGGGGCCATAGAGCTCGGGCATGAGACGACCGAGCTTGAGGCCGACGCCGTGGTGCTCGTTGATGACGCCGCCGTTGGCGATGGCGGCGGGTCCCAGATGCGGTTGTAGAGGTTGGCGGCTTCGCCGGGGTCTGCGGGGGGCTGGTCGATGATGAAGCGGGCATAGAGCATGCAGCCCCACTCGTACCAATGCGAGAAGTGGCCGATGTAGGTGGCCTGGGGGAAGTTGGTCTCCACCGTCTGTTTCATTGCCCAGTAGACCTTCTCGATGTTGGCGAAGGTGGCGACGGTGTCGAGCGTGCCGAAGGCCTGGGGAAGCTGGAACATGTACGGCGGATAGAAAAACTTGTAGCGGTGGTCCCACCAGGCCTTGCCCATTTCGGTGCCGAGGTCCTCGGGGTTCTCCTGGCGGCAGATGGCGCAGGCCCGCGCCATCTCCAGGTCCACCATTTCCTTGTCGCCGTCGAAGCCGAAGACGAGATAGGCGCCCTGGCGCTCGATGCCGAGGACCTTCTTGATGAGCTTCGCGGTCTCGGGTCCGTCGTAGAGGCGGATGACGGCGGGACGCAGGCGGCTGGCCATAATGTTGCGGCCGGCGGCCATGGCGCTATGCATGTCCTTGAAGAGGAAGGCATGGAACTCCCGCGCCTCGGGAATGGGGTGGATCTTCAGGGTGACCTTGGTCATCACGCCAAGGGTTCCCTCGCTACCAACGAAAAGCTGGGTGAGGTCCGGCCCCGAGGCGTGGCGGGGGACGGGGAGGGTGTTGATGATCTCGCCTTCGGGCGTGACCACTTCGAGGGACATGACCATGTCCTCGATCTTGCCGTATTTGGTGGAGAGCACGCCGGTGCCACGGTGGGCCAGGAAGCCGCCGAGGGTGGCGCAGGCGATGGAGGCGGGGAAGTGCATGGTGGAGTAGCCCGCCTTCTCCACGGCCCATTCGAGTTGCTGGGTGTTCGCGCCGGTCTCGCAGGTGATGGTGAGGGACTCGGTGTCGATCTCGAGGATGCGGTTCATCCGCTTGGTGTCGAGGATGATGCCGCCGTAGACCGGGAGCGCGCCGCCCTGAGAGCCCGAGCCACCACCCCAGGGGGTGACCGGAATCTTGTAGGAGTTGGCGATCTTCATCACCTTGGCGACCGCCTGGGTGTTGTCCGGCAGGACGACCACGTCCGGCGTGCGCGGCGGCTGGTTGCGGTCGTGCCACATCTCGGGCATCCAGTAGTAGTCGATGGAGTGTCCGAGTTTCTCGGAATCGTCGACCCGAATTCCCTCCGGGCCGACGGCGTCGAGGAGCTCGCTGTAGATCATGCGGAACATGTAGTTGTCGGGGGAGGGCAGCATGGCGGTTTCCTAGAGCTGGCGCAGTTGGCGGTAGATGGGCGCGAGGGCGTCGTGGACCTGGTAGTAGAGAGGCAGCAGACGCCCGTAGCGCTCGCTCTCCTGGGGATCGGGCTGGCAAGGCTCCTGCTCGTGCAGGCACCGGTGTACGGCCTCCCGCTCATTGGGGAAGACACCGATGCCGACTCCGGCCAGCAGGGCGGAGCCGAAGGAGGCGTCGCAGCCGTGGGGGACGATGATCTCGTGCCCGAAGACGGCGGCCGCGATCCGGGTCCAGAGGGCGCTCTTGGCCCCGCCGCCGATCAGGCGGAATTCGGTGACCGGCAGGCCCATTTCCTCGATGGTGCGGAAGCAGTCGCGCAGGGAGAAGACCACGCCTTCCAGCAGGGCACGGACGAAATGGGCGCGGGTATGGCGCATGGTGGCCCCGACGAAACTGGCCCGCAGGTCGGCATCCCAATAGGGGGCCCGTTCGCCCTGGAGATAGGGATGGAAGAGCAGCCCGTCGGCCCCGGCGGGGATCGGTTCGGCCTCGTCGTCCATCAGGGCGTAGACCTTGCGTCCCGTGGCGGCGCTCTCGGCCTGTTCCGCCGCACCGAAATGGTCGCGGAACCAGCGTTGGGCCAGGGCGGCGGTGTTGGTGGCCACCACCGTGTACCACATGCCCGGCACCACATGCGAGTAGGTGAGGGTCTTGGGATGGGGCATCGGACGATCGGTCATGACGTTGACGTTGCCTGCCGTGGCCAGTTTGAGAATGCAGCTCCCCGGCTCGATGGCCCCGGCGGCGTACCCCTCGACCGCGGAATCGGAAGTGCCAGCCACAACGGGAATGCCCTTGGGCAGGCCGAACTCGGCCGCGCCCCGCGCCGTCACCTTGCCCACCACGTCGGTCGGCTTCACCAGGGGAGGGAGGACGGACAGGGGCAGCTCGATGAGCTCGCAGAGCTCCTCGGACCAGCAGGTCTTGGCCATGTCGAAGAAGAGCGTGCCCTGGGCGTCGATGGTGTCGGTACACCATTCGCCGGTGAGCCGCCAGCGGACGTAGTCCTTGACGAACATGACGTGGGCGGTGCGCTCCAGGGCCTCGGGCTCATGCCGCCGGAGCCAGAGCATCTGGGGCAGGGTCCAGGTCGGAGCGGCCATCTGGTAGGCGGTCTCGAAGATCGCCTTGCCATGCTTCTCGTTCAGTTCGGCGGATTCGGCGACGGCCCGCTGGTCGGTCCACATGATGGTGGGGCGTACCACCTTCATGTCGCCATCAAGCAACACCGCGTTATGGGTGCTGGCATCCAGGGCGATGGCGGCGATGCGACCGAAATCGATGCGTTGGCGCAGGTCGGCCAGCAGCTCCCGCAGCACCCGGCACCAGTCCTCGGGGTCCTCCTCGGCCCAGCCGGGATGGGGACGATGGGTGGGGTACTCGCCGAAACCTTCGGCCAGAATGCGCCCGGTCTCGTCGATGGCCGTCACCTTGCAGCCGCTGGTGCCAAGGTCGATGCCGAGCAGGATCAAGCGGTAGTGTTTGTTGGGCTGTGCTTGGCTCATGCGGGCTTCCCGGCGACGGCGGCGGCGTGGGCGGTATCCTTGTGGGAGATGAAGCCGCGGTTGTTGGCCCCGGTCATGACCCAGAGGTAGTACATGGTGTAGCCGGGGG
>QKCY01000527.1 GCA_003245525.1 Victivallales bacterium
AGACCGATAATCCGGGAAGAACCGGCACGCCCCGCGCCCGAGGCCGGGCACTTCTCCAGCACCTGGGAAAGACAAGAGTCTCTGGAGAAGCGGCGGGCCGCCGCCGCCGAGGCGCAACAGCGCCGATTGGAGAGCATTGGTCGGGAACAAGACCGATAATCCGGGAAGAACCGGCACGCCCCGCGCCCGAGGCCAGGCGCTTCTCCAGCACCTGGGAAAGGCAACAGTCTCTGGAGAAGCGGCGGGCCGCCGCCGCCGAGGAGCGACAGCGCCGATTGGAGGGCGCTGGTCGGGAGCAAGACCGGTGACTCGGGACGAATCGGCACACCCCGCGCCCGAGGCCGGGCGCTTCTCCAGGCGCGTGGCACGGGGGGGAGTCCTGCCACTCTGCCAGAACGGTCTCAGGGATTGCCGCAGTCCATTCCACAGAACTCGTGGAAAACGGCCAGCATGTGCTGGTAGTTGGCGAGGGGGATGCCGGGGAAGATGGTGTTCGAGGTGCTGAAGATGTAACCGCCGCCTGGGGTGGCGTGGTGCAGGCAGTAGAGGGCCGACTCCCGGATGGCCTCCCGTGGGCCATCCTGCAAGAGGCTGCATTGGACGTTGCCCATCAGGGCCAGCTTGCCGTGGCAACGCCGCTTCACTTCGGCGATGTCCATGCCCGCCATGGGATCGACGGACTGGTAGCAGGCGGCCCCGAGCCCGATCCAGTCGTCGAGGATGGCCATGATGTTACCATCGGTATGGATGAAGGGAAGTACTCCCCGGTCGCGAATGCGGGCCACCTCCTCGGTCCAGTAGGGCAGGATGAACTCCCGGACGTGGGCGGGGGAGATGAAGGTGCCGCCGTTGCCGGCGATATCGTTCACCAGCATGATGAAATCGGCCCCGGCGTCAGCCAGCCGATCGATCCGGTCGAAGGCCTGGTCGCGCATGCGGCGGGCGGCGGCATGGATCACGTCCGGGCGTTCGGCCAGGTCGAGCGCGAACTGCATCCAGTCCTGGACGGCCTCGATGGCCCAGACCGAGCCGCCCACATAGCAGCCAATCAGGATACGGTCGCCGAAAGTCTCCTTGGCGGCCCGCACCCCGTCGGGATCGCTCCACGGCCAGTAGACCGCCAGGGCATCCCACTGGTAAGTCTCCACGATCCGTTGGTAGACCTCCATGCAACTGGCGATCATCCCGCGTTTGCGCGGGGCGGTGCAATCGGCCCATTCGCGGCGGTCGGGGAACTGGAGCCCGAAGGCCTCCCGCTCCAGTTCGAACATGGCCTCGAAGTGAGGCGGCCGGTCGGGCTGCTCGAAGCGGAGCGTGGCCAGCATGCGTTCGCGACCGGTCATGGCGAGTCTCCCTGCCTACGAATTCCAGGGCGGAATGGGATACAAGGGGGTATCCTCGGCATACGCGGACAGCAGTTGCCCGACCAGTTCCTGGCGAAGGTGCGGCTTGCGGTCCCACAGGTTCTCCAGCTCGTGGGGGTCGGTGGCAAGCTGGCAGAGTTCGCCGTACGGCGTGCCCGGATAGACGGTGAGCCGGTATTCGGGCGTGACGAGGGTGCGCGGGCGCAGGCCAGTGGTCGGATCGTCGTTCTCCACGACGACATGGTCGCGGATCGTGTCCTGCCAGCCCTCGACGATACCGCGCCAGGAGTGGCCCGGGTAGTTCCGCAACGGCTGGATGGAGCCACGTTCAAAGGGCGTCTCGCGACTCTCCCAGTCACTGCCGGGTAGACCCACGCCGCAAATGTCGAGGATGCTGGGCATGAGGTCGAGTTGGCTGACCAGGGCATCGCAGACCTGGCCTTCGATAGCACCGGGAGAGCGGACGATGGTGGGGATGCGGATACAGCCGTCAAACGTGTAGTACGCCTTCCAAAGCAGGCCGTGGTCGCCCATCATGTCGCCATGGTCGCTCAGGAAGACCACGACGGTGTCCTCGTCCAAACCAGTGGCGGCGAGGGCACCGAGCACCCGGCCAATCTCGGCATCGATATGGGAGATCATGCCGTAGGTGCCGGCGATGATCTCGCGCCATTGGGCATCGGTGACGCCGCTGCTGTCGACGCCATTGGGTTTCAGTTTTCCGGAAAGCACGTCCGCGTACCACGGCGGCAGGCCGGCCACCTCCCCTTTGCGCCGGTGGGGCAGCGCCACCCGGGAAGACCGGTACATGGAGGCATAGGGCTCGGGCGGAGCGACCGGGCAATGGGGGTCGGGAAAAGAACACCACAGGAAGAAGGGTTCGCTGGCCGCGGCAGCGGCCTCCATGTGCGCGATCGTGCGGTCGGCGATGAAGCGGTTGTAGTGCAGTTCGGGAGAGAGCGCCATGGTGTAGCAGCTCGGCGCGCCATGCCGCGTGGGCTTGCCCCGGTGCGGTTGCAGGTCCTCCGGATCGCCTCCGTGCTGGCGCAGCCAGTCGATGTAATCGCCATAGGCGTACGCCGTGTGCCCGCCGACGAGATCGACCGTCTGGAAGCCGTAGTAGGGCGTCGGCATCTTGGCCAGTTCGCCGCGCTGCCAGTAGGACATGCACTCGGGGCAACGTGCCGGATCGGGCGGTTCCACCTGCGGCACCCAGGGGGTGAGATGCAGCTTGCCGACGGCGTGGGTGCGATAGCCAGCCTGGGCGAGAATGCCGGGCAGGGTCGGAAGGTCACGACGCAAGGCCTGCCCATTGATGCGCACGCCGTGGTCGCGCGGCAACAGACCGGTGAACATCGTGGACCGCGCGGGCATGCAGATGGGGTTGTTGCAGTAGCTGCGGGTGAACAGCGTGCCGTCAGCCGCCAAGCGGTCGAGATTGGGCGTGCGAACCACGCGGTTGCCAGCGCAGCCGAGGTGGTCGGCGCGCATTTCGTCGACACAGAAGATCAGGATGTTGGTGCGTGGCATGGCGCTCCGGTGGTTCAGATTCCAGGCATGACATTCCCCCCGCAGACGGGAAGGTAGACGCCGCTGATGAAACCGGCCAGGTCGGAGGCGAGGAAGACCACGGCGTTGGCGATTTCCTGGTCCTTGCCGCGATGCTTGAGCGGCACGCCGTCGAGATACCATTGCGGGGTGCCTTCGGCGGTGCGGTTCTCGCTCAGCATCCAACCGGGCGCGATCTGGTTCACGGTGATTCCGTGGACACCGACTTCCTTGGCGAGCACCCGCAACACCCGGTCCATGCCGGCTTTGCCGGAGATGTAGGCCGATTGGTTCGGCCAACACTGCATGGTGCATTCGGTGTTGATCCCGATCACCCGGCCCCAGCCCCGCTCGATCATGGCCGGAACGAAAACCTGGGCCATCAGCACGTTTTGCAGGACGCTCGACCGGAACTGGCTCTCGTAGTCCGCTTCGCTCTGTTCCAGCACCGAGGTCCACTCGTACTGGATCACGGCGTTGTTGACGATGATATGGGGGGCGCCCAAGGTCGCCGTCACCTGGTCGCGCATGGCCTCGATGGCTGCCTTGCGGGTGATGTCCGCCTGCACCACGACGACCTGGCGGCCCAGGGCCTGGCACTCCGCGGCCAGTTCCTCGGCCTTGGCCCGGTTGCCGTGGTAGTGGACCGCCACGTCTGCCCCAGCCTGCGCCAAGGTGCGCACCATGACTCGTCCCAGTTCGCTCGTGGCACCAGTGACTAGCGCCGTCTTGCCCGACAGATCTATGGAGATCATGGTTCGCTCCTGAATGGGGTTCATGCGCAACAGGCTTGGTGGCCGCCATCGACCCGGAGGGTGACACCGGAAATGTAGCTGGCCTCCGGCGAAGCCAAAAACACCGCCGCATGGCCAATGTCGGTGGGCGTGCCGATGCGGCCCACGGGCACCCGTGCCTTGATGTGCTCGGCCGGACCGGGTTGCTCCCAGTGGAAACGGGTCATGTCGGTCAGGATCATGCCCGGTGCCACGGCGTTGCAGGTGATGCCGTGCTTGCCGAGGGCGGTGGCGAAGCCGACCATGGTCATGCGCATGCCCGCCTTCGACGCGCCGTAGTCCACCTGGGCCGGACCGGTCACGTTCTCCGCCAGGGAGGTGATGAACACCACCCGCCCCCCGTCGCCTTGGGCGATCATCTTCTCGGCCACGAGTTGGGTGCAGTGGAAGGCCCCGGTCAGGTTCACGGCGAGGGTCTTCTCCCACATCTCGGGCGCCATCTTCATGACGTCCACGAAGGGGCAGATACCCGCGTTGTTGACCAGCACGTCGATCCGACCGAAATGCGCGACCACCGCCTCGACCATGGCCTGGACCGAGGTGCGGTCGGCCACGTCGCAGGCGAGCCCCAACGCATCGCCGACACCCTTCTCCTCCTTCAGTTTGGCGGCCGCCGCCTGGGCCGCCGCCAGATTGAGGTCGGCGATGACCAGCCGGTCGCCCTTGGTGGCGAAACACTCGGCAATGCCGTACCCGATACCCCGGGCCGCCCCGGTGATGACCACGACTCGTGCGGTTGACTGCATGATCGGTTCTCCTGTTGGCTTGGCGAACTCCATGCACGATAGTGTTTCCACAATCTGCCAACAATATGCGAGAATTGACCGGAATATGGATAATTCTGATCTATCGCTGCCAACCGGAGCGCTTCCCGGCCAACTGGCCGATTCCCGCTGGCGGGCAGAGGAACGGCAGGACCGACGGGGACTGGTGCCGCTCTACATCACGCGCTATGCCGGGCCGCGCGCCCTGGCGGCTCCCATGGGGCATCCCTTCTGGGAGCTGACTTACGTCATGGGCGGGGAGGGCTACGTGGATGTGGCCGGGCGTGAGGTATTCCTCGGTCCGGAGGCAGGGCTTCTGCTACCACCCGGCTGCCTGCACCGGGAGCGGACCCACCACCCGCAATGGGATACCCTCTGGGTGGGGTTCCAGGGCGCTCTGCCGGACGCACTGGCTCCAGCGGAGCCCCTCGTGCTTGACGCAGGCTACGCGCTGCGTCCCTGGGCCGAGCAGATCTGGCTGTGGCAGCAACGGGAAACGGGAACCATCGGTCCCGAACTCGCGGCCCTCGTAGAGTTCCTGCTCCGGGCCTGCATCCGCCTGTCCCGGCAGGAGAACGGCACCGCCCGAAAGCCTTGGCTGGCCGCTGTGCAGGACTATATCGACCATCATCTGGCCAGTCCCCTGGCCGTGCAGCAACTGGCGGCAGTGGCAGGGTGCAGCGTGGGCCATTTCCACCGTCTCTTCCAGCAGGCCACCGGCGAGACCCCGGTGCAGTACCTAACCCGCCGCCGACTGGAGGCCGCGCTGCTCTATCTC
>QKCY01000010.1 GCA_003245525.1 Victivallales bacterium
GACCAAGTTCACCATCGGCGGGAGCAGCGGCGTCCTGGCCTTCGGCAGCGCGCCGGACTACGAGACCCCGCTGGATAGCGGTGCGGACAACGTGTACGTGGTCGAGGTGACCGTGACCGACGACGGTGCCGACCACCTGACCGATGTGCAGACCATCACGGTTACGGTCACCAACGTCAACGAGGAGCCGGTGGCAGTTGGTAACACCTATGGCAGTCCCCGGCTGGTGATCACGGGTCGCAGCACCAATTTCACGGTCGGCGCGACCGACCCGGATACCGACGACGTGCTCAACGGCACCGATGTCCGTGTTACCACCACGTTCGACAGTCAGGCTCCGGCCGACGCCACTCCCCGTAGCCCGACCCGTTTCGTCTACACCAACGATGCTGGCAACGCGGCGGAGGCGCGGCTGACGGTCAACGCCGACGGCACCTGCACCTTCACGGCCAATACGGCTGCGGCCGGTTGCCGGTACGAGTTCGACTTCACGGTCGCCGACGGCGGCGAAGATGGCGTCGGCACCTCGACGGCCACGTTCTATCTCAGCCTCATCGACAACCAGCCGCCCGTCGTCACCGCCGTCTACCCCGACGACGAGGACGGCGACGTGAGCGCGGATGACATCGAGGAGTGGACCATCGACGAGGGCGACAGCGTCTACGTATGGGTGACTGCGTCCGACGAGACCGACCCCTCCGGCGACGACGGCATCGCCTCCATCCACTTCGCCTATAGCTGGGACGGAGAGGCGTGGACCGACTTCGACCAGGAGGAAGTGCCGACCCGTGCCACCACCGCCACCTCCGCCACCCTCACTACCGACAACAACACGGTGAGCTACGCCGACGGCATCAAGCTTCTCTACGTCAAGGCCACCATTGCTGACGGAGCGGGCGTGGAGACCGTCAAGAACTGGCAGTTCACGGTCAACAACATCAATCTCCCCCCCACACTGAACGACATCGGGGATGTCACCGTCTGGGAGGACAACGGCAACGGCGACTCGCTGACGGTCCAGCTCACGGGCGTGACCAACGGCGGCGAGACCAACGATCCCGCCATCACGGCCAGCGATATCAGCGCCGAGTCGAGCAATACCGGGGTCGTGACCATCTCCTCCATCGCGGCTGGCGTGGGCGAGGGGGTCTTCGTTCTCACCTATGCGCTGGTGGCCGATGCCAACGGCAGTTCCACCATCACCGTCACGGTCGACGATGGCTCCGCCGCGAGCCGTGCCGTCTCCGCGACCGTCGCGAAGGCCTTCACCATCGACGTCCTGTCGGTCAACGACGCGCCGAGCTTCACGACCGGCGGGAACGTCACGGTGAACGAGGATTCCGGTACATACTCCGCGGGTTGGGCCACCGCCATCAGCGTGGGACCCGCCGACGAGGTCCAGACCGCCGCCTTCTCCGTCACCGGCAACACCAATTCCGCTCTCTTCGCCGACCAGCCCGCCATCGCCGCCAACGGCACCCTGAGCTTCACTCCGGCGGCCGATGCCAACGGCAGCGCCGACGTGACGGTGGTCCTGACCGATGACGGCGGCACCGACCGCGGCGGCAGCGACGCCAGCACCCCCGTGACCTTCACTATCACCGTCAACGCCCTGAACGACCGGCCCAGCTTCACGGCTGGCGGCAATGTGACGGTGAACGAGGACTACGGCGCCTACTCCGACACTTGGGCGACGGCCATCAGCGCCGGCCCCGCCGACGAGAGCGGACAGGAACTCACCTTCCACATCACCAACAACACCAACACGGGGCTTTTCTCCGTCCAGCCCGCCATCGCCGCCGACGGCACGCTCTCCTTCAAGCCTGCGGACAACGCCTTCGGCAGCGCCACCATCAGCGTGTACCTCTCCGACGACGGGGCGGACTACGATGTGCGTGTGCCTGTCCACGGCGATTCCTCCGACTCGGTCGACTTCAGTATCACGGTCACCGCCGTGAACGACGCGCCGTCCATTACCACCGATCCCCTGGAGTTCAGCGTCGCCGAGGATGCCGTCGCTGCCACCCTGGTTGGCACCATGGCCGCCACCGATGTCGAGAGCGACACGATCACTTGGTCCATCGAGAGCAACACGAACTTCGCGATCGATGCGACGACCGGCGAGATCACCGTCAAGGCGGGTGCCTCCCTCGACTACGAGACCGCGACGAGCTACGAGCTCGACGTCACCGCCACCGACAACGGTAGCCCGAACCAGAGCGACACCGAGACGGTCACCATCAACGTCACCGACGTGAACGAGCCTCCGGTGGCCGTCGCCGACTACACCACGGCCAAGCAGAACGAGACCATCTACATCGCGGTGCTGGCCAACGACACCGATCCCGAGGGCGATGCCCTTGATCTCACCAGCGTGACGGTGGTCAGCGTTGCCGCCAACGGCACCGCCACTCCCCAGGCCGACGGCACCGTCATGTACGTGCCCAATACGGACTACACCGGCACCGACAGCTTCACCTACACGGTGGCCGACGTGGGGGGGCATGTCTCCAACACGGCGACCGTCACCATCGTGGTCGGCTCCCCGCCGTGGTATCCCGTCGTGGCGATTCCGGGGACCGACAGTCGCGCCGTGGTCTCCTTCGTCGCGGTCCAGATCGCCGACAGCTCCGACGAGACGGTCCTCACTGCGGTGCTGGCCGTCAACGACGAGGACAGCGAGCTCGTCCTCCGGCCCGAGGACTACATCACGGGTAGCGGCGACGGGGTCACCGGCCTCCTGCCCGGCACCTACACTCCCTACTTCTTCTACTGGAACGAGACGACGGGCGAGTTCGGCGATGCCACGGAGGGCGATGCCTTCACGGTCGACTACGACGAGCCTGCCGTTCCCACCGCCCTGACGGTCGATCGCTTCGCCATCGGTCCCACGGTGGAACCGGTGGCTGGCGGGGCTGAGTTCAGCTTCTCCCTCGGCATTTCCCAGGGATACATCCTGGAGATCACCAACACGGCCACCTCGACGCTGACCAAGCAGCTCATCCGGCCCCTGGCGCGGCCCGACTCGAGCGAGCCCTTCCCGGTGACTCTCAACGTCTCGGACCTCTTCGTCAACCTGCCGGTGGCCAGCTACACCTGGCGACTGCGCGCTTACAATCCCCTCGCCCCCATTGGTGCCGAAGCCGCTGGCCGGGCCGCCAGTTGGTACGCGGGAAGCACCTTCACGGTCACCGAGGCGGCTCCCGCCGCCGCGCCTGCCGCCCCGACTCTCGGCACGCCGGGCGAGGGCATTGCCTTCAACCCCAGTTCGAGCACCGAGAAGGCCGCCATGGACTTCTTCTGGACTGCGGTTCCGGGTGCCACCCGCTACTATGTCTACGTGGGCCTGGAGGAGGGCACGGCCGTGGTCAACAGCAAAGCCACCACCGAGCCCAGTCTGACGGGCGTGGCTCTCGGGCCGGGCAGCTACCGCTGGGCCGTGCGCGCCTACAACAGCTACGGGCGCAGTGCCTGGAGCGAGGTGGGGCAGTTCACGGTGAACAGCATGCCGGGGCCGGGCCTTGTCACGGGCAGCCCCGAGGAGGGAACCGGGGTCATCAGCTTCTCCTGGATCGGGCTTGAGCCGGTCAGCGTGGAGCTCTACCTCGTTGACTCCAACACCTACAGCGCCTGGCTGATCCAGAATCTCCCGCCCAACCAGGACTACGTGCCGACCGGCGACCAGGCCCAGCCCGGACACACCTACTGGTTCAAGACCCGGAGCGTGGCCGCCAATGGCGAGCGCGGGACCTGGAGCGCCTGGGGAACCTACACGATTCCGGAGGTCGGCGACGAGGTGACGGTCACGGGGACGCCCAATGTCGGCACGCCCGGCCAGGTTACCTTCACGTGGCACTGGAACAACATGCCCGCAGGCGCCCAGGTGAAGATCCGCATCCTGCGCGTCTCCAACTACGCGACCACGCTCTACACGGACACCACCGGCAGCGACGGCTACACCATCACGGGCGACTCGGCGGCGGCTGCCGGGGAAGTCTACTGGTTCCAGGTCCGCCCGCTTGACCAGAACGGCGAACCGCTCAATGGCTGGACCGACTGGGCGCAGTACAGTATGGGCGGCATTTACTGATTCCACCAACTCCCCACAGTCTGAGTGGCACCACGAAATCCCTCTCTAGGAGCTGACCAATCATGAAATCCCCCTGGCTACTCGCTCTCGGAGCGCTTGTCTCCCTCGCCCTCCCGGCCTCCGCCGGCGACTGGAAGCTGAGCCTCGGCGCATCGTACCGTTCCTTCGACGATGTGACCTTCAACGCGACTCAGCTCTCCTCGTCGGGCGGAGACTATGTCAACGGCTACTACAACGCCGACGACGATTATCTGGTGATGGGCGATGCGCAGCTCGATCTGACCGGCTGGTACGCCATGGGACTCAACTATGCCCGCAACGTCAGCTTCGACCAGACCACCTTTGCCGGTGGCAGCGACGGCTGGGACGGAACGACGGGCCTCGTCGTCTCCCTCTCCCGGCCGCTCACGACCACGAACTCCGGCTGGACCTTTGGTGTCAACCTGTCGCTGGCCGGGTTCTCGGCTGACGTCAGCGCCGCCGCCACCGAGGGGAATGGCCTGACTACCACCACGTACGTCGGTTTCTTCAGCCTGCCCAACACCGTCCCCCTTCCCCCCAGCACGTCCTATCCCACCACTCCGGTCTCCGGCAGCGGCGGCCTCGGGCTCAACCAGCCGGTCTACGATCCGAGCGCGAGCGCCACGACCAGCGCGCGCCTCGAACTCAGTGCCGACCTCAATCTCTACGTCCTCTCCCTGGGCCTTCAGGCCGGCCGCTCCTTCGGCCCGCTGGCGGTTCGCCTCGAAGCCGGACCGACCCTGAACTTGGCCGACTTCGACACCAGCATGGCGCAGAACGTCACCTGGACCGAGGGTGGCGCCGGTGTCTACTCCAGTTCCCAGACCGACGACACGCTGGATATCCTGTTTGGCGTCTATGCCTCCGGCGGCCTCTCCTGGCAGTTCTCCGAACGCTGGGAGATCGGTGTCGAGGCTCGCTGGGACGAGGTGTTCGACGATGTGTCGACCGATCTGGCCCAGATGGATCTCTCGGGGCTTTCCTTCTCCGCCCTGGTCGGTTTCTCCTTCTAGGGCGGAACCGTCCCCCGCCACAGCCGCTCCAAGCGGTCATGGTCCTCGCTTCCCGGCGGCGCTGTCCGCCGGAGAAGCTAGGTGTTTCGGTTTCGTCGGTGCAATGTGACTCCAGGACAATCTAGGATGAAGAGCAAGCGACAGGCCATTCTTCTGGCTATGGCTCTAGTGGGAGCCTGGGCGGGGAGAGGCTGGTCGCTGGAAGAGCCCGAGTTGGTGAGCCAAAGTGGCGGCACGGCTGGTACCGCCCTCTCCGGCGGCAATCGCTATGACGAGCCAGTCCGTTCCCCCGTGTTGGACGACGGCACCGTGTTCTTCCTGTCGGGTACCGAGTTCGGCACGTACGACAGCAACGGGGTGGTCGATCTGTACGTCTCCGAGGCGGGCGTGGTAAGCGCCGTCTCCCTGGCCGCCGTGGGGGCCGACAGCGGCAACGCCGAAGCGGTCCGGGTTTCGGCCGACGGCCAGACCGTTGCCCTGCTCCGCGAGTTGTCGGGGCTCAGCGAATACCCCCGGGTGGTGATCCTCGACCGCAGCGGCACGTCGGTCGTCCAGACGACCTTGGACGACGATCCGGACGTCACCGACATCGCCCTCTCGACCGACGGGGCCTACCTGGCCTTCGTCACGCCAGCGGACGGGCTGAACCCCCTCGACAGCAACGGTCGCAACGACCTCTTCTACTGCCCCGTGGCCGAGACTGCCCAGTTCACCTATGTCCCTACGGTGGCGGAGCCGAGCAGGCCGAGCATCAGTGCCGACGGTTCGGTGATCGTATTCCTCGCGGGAGGCTCCCTCTATGTCCGCACCGACGGCACCACGACGGCGATTGCCGCCGCTGGCAGCGCGGTCTCGGCCGCCACGGTGGCGGGCGATGGCGACTGGATCGCCTTCGTGTCGGCCGCCAATCTCGCTGGCGACACCGACGGTCTGGCGGACGTGTTCCGCATCCGGCGCGATGGCACCGGCCTGGAGCAAGTCAGCATCACGCCCATGGGCGCGGACTTCGCGGTCGCTGCCGACAGCAGGGACGCGCCCGCGATCAGCGCGGATGGGCGTTACGTCGCCTTCACCGCCCCGGTTCCGGGCGGCAGTGTCCTCCAGCTCTGGGTTCGGGACACGGCCCTGGGTCGTACCGAGTGCGCAAGCGTCGTCAGCGGCAGCGTGGCCGATGCCGACTGCCGGGCACCGGCGATGGCTCCGGCGGGCCGGTATCTCACCTTCGGTAGTGCGGCGACCAACCTCGTGGCTGGCACCGGTGGGATCGGCCAGGTGTACCGGGTGGCTCTTCCCGACGGCTGGGGATCAAGTGGCGGCGACGCCCCGGTGCAGGGCATGGTCGATGACCGGGCCAATATCATCGCCTGGGAATGGGTCGCCGGACACGAGTCGGCCAGCGAGTACGAGATCAGCCTGGATGGGGGCATCACCTGGACCACGGCGGACGCGAACCCCTACTGCGTGGGCAACGTCGCGGCTGATCCTGGCCTGGTTCTGATCCGCCTGCGGGCCACCTCCACCAGCGGTAGCGGGGCAAGCCTGGTGCTGGCCTCCGGGCTGACCGCGACTGCGGAGGATGACCTACCCCTGTGGTCTGTCGCCATCGCCTGCCCTAGCCTGGGAACGGATGCGGCCTTCGGTATGGCGACCGCCGCGCAGACCGTGGCCGGAGCCCTGCCCGACGAAACCGCGGGCGGCATCTGCCTGCTGGACGCTGCGGAGTCGCCCCTGGCTGGCGACTGGCGTGCGGACGCGGCGGAGGCGGACTGGCTCTTCGTCGCCCGTTCCGCTGCCGACGCGGAGACCGTGTGGGCCTGGACCCTGCCCGACGAGTTCCCGGAGGGCTTCTATCTGAGTCTCTGGGAGATCGACGACGCGGGCGAGCCCGTCGGTGCCACCGCGCTGGATCTCGACCAGACCCGGACCTTCACCCTCGCGGCTGGCGAGGAGCGTCGCTTCCAGGTGCGCTTTGCGGTCGACCGGACGGTGGATTTCGCCCTTGCCAAGGGCTGGAACCAAGTTTCGCTGCCGGTGGTCCCCGCGAGCAGTGTGATCGAGGAGATATTCGTCGACGGCGAGGGGACGGCCCTGGTCAGGGCGGAGGGGCTGCGGCTGATCGACGGTGCCAGCTACGAGTCCATCACCGAGACGGCGATAGCTCTGGACCCGTTCTGGGTCTATGCGCCTGCCGCGACCAGCCTTCTGGTCCGGGGCACTCCGGCCACGCTGGACGAATGGACCCTCGTCGCAGGCTGGAATTTGGTCTGCGTCCCGGCTCCGGTGGCGCTTTCGTCGCTGACCCTGGAGGGGGACAAGCTGGCCAGCGGTTTCCTGGAATGGGATGCCGCCGGGCTCCGCTACCAGGAGGCCGATGCGTTCCTGCCCACGCGGGTCTACTGGATCAACGCGCTGGAGGCCCACACCGTGTCCCTGCCCGGCAACTGAGGAAGCTGTTTTCCGGGGTGCGGTTTCGGCGACGGCTTCCGCGCGCCGCGGATGGGGCTATGATATGGCATGGGACGCGCGTTCCGACCGATCCCTGGAGACATCATGGCAAGTACCGATCTGCAATCGATCCCGGTCGCGACCAGCCAGCACGACCAACTGGTGAACATCACCGACGAAGTGGCCGGGACGATCCCTCCCGGCTTCAACGGCATGTGCTTCGTCTTCTGCCAGCACACCACCGCCGGGCTGACCATCAACGAGAATGCCGACCCGGACGTGGTCCACGACCTGTTGCTCGAACTGAAACGACTGGTGCCCTGGCGCAATCCGGGGTTCCTGCATGGCGAAGGCAACAGCGCCGCCCATCTGAAGTCCAGCTTGGTGGGGACCGATGTGGCCATCCCGGTCGAGCACGGGCGGCTGGCTCTGGGAACCTGGCAGGGGATCTATTTCTGCGAATTCGACGGCCCACGGCAACGCCGGGTGCTGGTGCGTCTGCTGGCCAACGGCAAATGAGGAGCCGCCTGTGGTTGTGGGACTTGGCATCGATGTGCTTGAAATCGCCCGGATGGAGGATGTGGTCCAGCGTCACGGGGACCTCTTCCTGACCCGGATTCTGACCCCGGCCGAGCTGGCCCGGGCACCGCAGAACGAACGGGCCCGGGCGACCTATTTCGCGGGTCGCTGGGCCGCCAAGGAGGCCGTGGCCAAAGCGCTGGGAACCGGGATCGGTGCCCAGTGCGGCTGGTTGGACATGGAGGTGCTGCCGGACGAGTTGGGGCGTCCCCAGCTAACCCTGCGCGGAGCAGCGGCCGAGACCGCCCGCCTGCGGGGGGCGGACTCCTGGCATCTCTCGATCAGCCACGAGTCCACCATCGCCGCTGGTTGCGCCGTGGCCGAGAAGACCACGGCCTAGCGGCACCGTCGGCCGGCCCTATGGACCCTTTCAGTTTATAGCATATATATGTTTGCATGTACACCGTTGGGCGGGCATGGTAGTGGCATGTGTAATGCAGGACGGGTTTCGTGACGATTCGCACCGTTGAAGTCATCTGTACCGGCAACGAACTGTTGCTGGGCGATACCGTGAACACCAATCTTGCCTGGCTGGGACAGCAGGTGGCGGATTGGGGTGCCCGGCTCGGCCGCGAAGTCTGCGTCCCCGACGACCGGAACGCCTTGACCGAAGCCATGCGCGACGGGTTGGCTCGTGCCGATCTGACGGTAGTGATCGGGGGGCTCGGCCCCACCCAGGACGATCTGACCCGGCCGGTGGCGGCAGCGGTGCTGGGCTGGGAACTGGCACCGAGCCCGGTGGTGGCGGCGGCCATTCGGGCATTCCTCGCCGGTCGTCGGCTGAATGTGCCGGAGGCGGCCATCGCAGCCCAGTCCGAGGTGCTGGAAGGGGCCGATGTCCTGCCGAATCGCAATGGCACGGCACCGGGCTTCTGGTGCGCGGTGGACGACCGCGTTCTGGTCCTGCTCCCGGGTCCGCCGCCGGAGTTCGAGACCATGGTCCGCGAGCAGGTCTGGCCGCGGGTCCAGCCCCTGCTCGAACCGCAGTTCATCCGGGCCGAGATCCAAGTGGCTGGCATTCCCGAATCGCAGGTGGCGACCACGACGGAGAGCGTGGATCTGGCTGGTCTGGCGGTAGGGTACTGCGCCAAGCCCGAGCGGATCACCGTCCGGATCGAGGCCGCGCCGAAGCAGGCGGCAACGCTGGCTGCCGTCGCGGCACGGGTGCGGGCCGCACTGGCCCCCTACGCCCTGCCGGAGGATGCTCCCACCCTCGCCGCCGCCGTCGGCCAGTTGCTCCAGGCCCAGGATCTGACCCTGGGCACTGCCGAGTCCTGCACGGGCGGCGGTATCGCGGCGGCGCTGACCGATGTGTCTGGCTGTTCGACCTATTTCCTCGGGGGGGTCGTGAGCTATGCGAACCGCTGGAAGGAGGCCTTTCTCGGGGTGCCGGGGGAGACGCTGGCCCAGTTCGGGGCGGTTAGCGAAGAGACTGTCCGGGCCATGCTGGACGGTCTGCTGGCCCACTATGGGGTCGATTGCGGAATCGCGGTGAGTGGCGTGGCCGGTCCCACGGGCGGCACGGCGGAGAAGCCGGTCGGCATGGTGGTGGTGGGCACCGCAGTTGGCAGCGACCGGGAGATTCGGGTTTTCCAGTTCCGGGGCGACCGCGCCGAGGTCCGGCGCCGCACCGTCTTTGCGGCTTTGGGCCAATTGCGGATGACATTGCTCGCCCGCACACTAGATTTGACGACGATCAACCACGCCTAGAAAGGGACTTCCCATGGCAACCGCGAAACCGACCGAAGATGCCCGCGAACGCAATCTGACCCTGGCCTTGGGACAGATCGAGAAGGAATTCGGCAAGGGGGCCGTGATGCGCCTCGGCGATCGGGTCCAGGAGGCCGTGCCGACGATCAGCTCCGGCGCTCTGGCCCTCGACATCGCCCTCGGCATCGGCGGCGTGCCCCGCGGCCGCATCATCGAGATCTTCGGCCCGGAATCCTCCGGTAAGACCACCGTCTGTCTGCACATCATCGCCAACGCCCAGCGGGCTGGCGGCATCTGTGCCTTCGTCGATACCGAGCATGCGCTCGACCCGCAGTACGCGAAGATCATCGGGGTCAATATCGACGACCTGCTCATCTCCCAGCCCGACTGCGGCGAGGACGCCCTGAACATCGCCGACACCCTCGTCCGCAGCAACGCGGTGGACGTGCTGGTGATCGACTCGGTGGCGGCCCTGGTTCCCCGCGCGGAAATCGAGGGGCAGATGGGCGACAGCCACGTGGGCCTGCAGGCCCGCCTGATGTCCCAGGCCCTGCGCAAACTGACCGCCGCCATCAGCCGGACCCGCACCTGCGTCATCTTCACCAACCAGATCCGCGAGAAGATCGGCGTCATGTTCGGCAGTCCCGAGACCACCACCGGTGGCCGCGCGCTGAAGTTCTACGCCTCCGTGCGCCTGGACATCCGGCGCATCGCCACCATCAAGGCGCCCGACGGCAACCCGCTGGGCAACCGGACCAAGGTGAAGGTCGTCAAGAACAAGCTCGCGCCGCCCTTCCAGGTCGCCGAATTCGACATCATGTACAGCGAGGGCATCTCGCGGGCTGGCTCCATCCTTGATGTGGCCCTCGACATGAAGCTGCTGGACAAGCGCGGCTCCTGGTTCTCCTTCGAGGACCAGCAAGTCGGCCAGGGCCGCGAACAGACCAAGGCCGCTATTGCCGAGGATGCCGAGCTCCAGAAGCGCATCCTGACCAAGATCCGCGAGAAGCTGGTCAGCGGCGGGGTCCGCCTGTCCGAAAGCAAGCCAGAGCCCGACGAAGGCGACGGCGGCAGCAGCGACAGCGACGAATAGCCCTTTCGCTCTTCCTGTCCCCGTTTGCGCCGCCCGGCACCCCCGTCGGGCGGCGTTTCTGCGTCTGGACAACGGGCCGGGCCAGAGAATGTTTCAAACATTGATTTGAATCAGCTTTGCCTACCGCCTATCTTGTGCCGTCTCACCGACTCTTTCGGCCTTACGGGGGTTTCGCGTCATGGGAAAAACTGGTTGTTCCACCCCGGAACGGATTCTGCACGCCGCCTACGAGCTGTTCGCGGCAAGGGGCTTCGACGGTGCCACGACCCAGGAGATCTGCTCCCTGGCCCAGGCCAACATCGCGGCCGTGAACTACCACTACGGCAGCAAGGAGAATCTGTACCGCGCCGTGTGGGAACACGGGGCCGCTCTGGCCCAGGAACGGTGGGAGGAGCATCTCCGGCCCGACGCTTCCCCCGAGGAGCGGCTGCGGCAGTTCATCGAGTTGCGCGTTTCCGCCGTCCTGAGCGAGGACGAACACAGTTGGTTCGCCCGCCTCATCCACCGGGAGATGGCGCATCCCAGTCCGCTGGCCGAGGAACTGCACGAGCGTTTTCTGCATCCCCGGCGGCGTTGGTTTCAGAACCTGGTGCGCGAACTGGTCGGGGAGAAGGTGCCGGAACGGGAGATGAAGCTGGCTGGTTTCTGCATCCACAGTCCCCTTATTCACCTGAACGAGATGCGGACCCGTCCCCACCCGCATCCCTTGCCGCCGGATGGCGGTCCCATGGCGGACCCGACGGCGTTGGTCGAGACCATGTACACCTTTGCCCTGGGCGGATTGCGGGAGTTGCGCCGACGTCACGAGGGGGCAGAACAATGAGTCTGCGCTCGCTCTTCTACCTGGCGGCGCTTGCGACCGGGTTGATGCTGACGTCCTGCGCCCGGTTGCGCCCGCAGGTGGCACACCGGGAACTCCCGGCCGATGCCGTTCCGGCCTCGTTCGGCGAGGTGCCTGCCGTGCCGGTTCCCGCGCGTTGGTGGGAAGAGTTCGGCAGTCCCGAGCTGAACCGGCTCATGGACGAGGCTTTCGCGGGCAACCTGAACGTGGCCCAGGCTTGGGCCCGGCTGCGCCAAGTGCAGGCCCAAGCCCGGCAGGCCGCTGCCGACGGGAAGCTCCACCTGACGGGTTCCGGCGAGGCTGGCACCAGCTTGGCCCGGCGCGAAACGAACGGCTCGCTTGGCCGGGATTCCTCGAATAGCTTCTCCCTCGGTCTGGCCGCCTCCTACGAGCTCGACCTCTGGGGGCGCATCCAGGCCAGCGACCAGGCGGCGACCCTGGCGGCACAGGCCAGCGAACAGGATGTGCAGACCACCGCCCTGGCACTCTCGGGGACGCTGGCGGCGACCTGGCTTCAGTACCATTACACCCTGGCGCGCATCGCCGTGGTCGAGGGCCAGATCGACACCGGGCGGAAGTACCTGGAACTGCTCCAGGTGCGCCAGCGCAAATCCATGTCCGATGCGGTGGACGTGCTCCAGCAGCAGCAGCAGGTGGCTTCGCTGGAAAGCAGTCTGCCGCCCCTGCACGAGACGGTCGCATCGGTGGGACTCCAGTTGCGCTACCTGTTGGGGCGGTTGCCCGAGAGTCCGCTGGATCTGACGACGGGAGGGCTTCCCGAGTTGCCCCCCACCATCGCGGTGGGTGTTCCGGCGCGGCTCCTGGAACAGCGTCCCGACATCCGCGCCGCCTGGTTGCGGCTGCGCGCCCAGGAGTGGACGGTGGTCGAAGCCCAGGCGGATCGCCTGCCTGCCATCACCCTCAGCGGCTCCGGCAGCTTCAGCTCCGCCGCCATCGACCAGCTCTTCAATACCTGGGCGCTGAATCTGGCCTCCAGTCTTACCGCGCCTCTGGTCGACGGCGGGCGGCGACGGGCTGCGGTTGACCAGGCCCAGGCCCTGGCCGACGAGCGTTTTCTGGCCTATCGGGATACGGTCCTTGCCGCCCTGCACGAGGTGGCCGATGCGCTCGTCCGCGAGCAGTGGAAACGCGAGTACCTGGCGCGGCTCGGGACCGAACTGCGGCTGGCCACCGAGACCCTGGACGAAACGCAGCGGCGCTACCGCAGCGGAGTCAGCGACTATCTGCCGGTTCTCACCGCCCTGTCCTCGCAGCAGAAGGCCGAACTGGCCAGGGTTGCGGCGCTGGCGGATCTACTGAGCAACCGGATCGATCTCTGCCAGGCGGTGGGTGGGCAGGTCGTCCCCGACCCGGCCACTGCCACCACCGCAACCGAACCGATTCCCGGAGACGGCGAATGAGCACCGAGAGTCCCAGTCATGTTCCGCATGAGATTCATGTCTTGCCTCGGGCGGTGGTCTGGACTCTCCGGCTTACGGTGGCAGCCCTGATCGTGGCCGCTTCCGTCTGGGGCTACCAGCGGCTGCTGGCCACCGCTCCCACCCGGCAGATGCGTCCGGTCAAGGAGCGCGAGGCGATCGTGGAGGTCGTGCCCTTGGCCCGCACGGCGCGACGGGTGACGGTCGTGGCCACGGGCACCGTGGTGCCAGCCCGCGAGTTGGCGCTCAACGCCCGCGTTGCGGGCCGGGTGGCGTCGGTTCATCCCGCGCTGGAGCCGGGCGGCCGCCTCGCTGCCGGCGAGGTGGCGGTGAGCCTGGACCGTACCGACTACGAACTTGCCCTCAGCCGGGCCGAGACCCAGCAGGCGAAGGCCCGGGTCGCGGTGGAGGAGGCCGAGATCAGTGTGGACCAGACCAAGAGCGCGGTCGTGCAGGCCGAAAGCGCACAGGTCACGGCCGAGTACAACTACAAGATCGAGCTGGGCTACCAGGAGGTCGCCAAGCATGAATGGGAGATGCTGGACAACAAGGCCACCACGACCGAACTGGAGAAGGAGCTGACACTGCGCAAACCCCACCTGCGCAAGGCCGAGTCGGATGTGAAGTCGGCCGAGGCGGGAGTGGCCGTGGCGAAGGAGAAGGTCAAGGCGGGCGAAGCCAGCGTGGCCACGGCCAAGGCCGCCCTGCGCGATGCGGATGTTGCGGTCGACCAGGCCCGGCTGGACCTGGCGCGCACCGAGGTCAAGGTGCCCTTCGCCGCCGTGGTGCTGGAACGGACCGCGAGCATGGGTTCGGAGGTGACCACCCAGACGCAACTGGCGTCGCTGGTCGATGCGGCGGCATTCTGGGTCGAGGTGTCCGTGCCCATGGACCGCCTGCCCTGGATCGTGGTGCGCCAGGGCGACACGCCAGGTGCAGCGGTAGTGCTGCACCCCACCGGCGTGCTCGCGGCCAGCGCGCAGTGGCCCGGCGAGGTGATTCGCCGGTTGCCCGCCCTGGAGGAGAACGGGCGCCAGGCCCGGTTGCTGGTCGAAGTCCGCAACCCGCTGGAGACCGGTTCGCTGCCCCTCCTGCTCGGCGGCTTCGTCCAGGCCGAGATCGCCGGGCCCGAATTGGCTGGCGTGTTCGTGGTTCCCCGCTCGGCGGTACACAACGGCAACGAGGTGTGGACCCGCAACGGCGAAGGGCGGCTCGACGTGTGCCCGGTGACGATCGAGTGGAGCGACAGCGACGTGGTGGTCGTGCGTTCCGGCCTCGAAGAGGGCCAGATGCTGGTGACCAGCGACATCGCCTCCCCCGTCCCGGGGATGCAACTGGCGCTGTTGGGCGAGACGGAGAGCCAGGCCGAAGCCGCTCCCGCCGCCGCGCCAGCCCCGAAGATGGAATAGGCGCACCCCGGCGATCCGGCCAGCTGGAAGGCCGGCGGCCGATCCTGGACTTGGAGACTCGCAGAGATGCAGGAATCGACAAACCCCATGCAAGGGGCCATAGCCTGGATGGCCGGGAACCCGGTGGCCTCCAACCTGGCCATGTTCGTGTTGCTGGTCGGCGGCATCATCACCGCGTTCCGCATCCAGAAGGAGGTCTTTCCCGACTTCACGCTGGACAAGGTGAACATCAGCGTCTCCTACCCCGGTGCCAGTCCCGAGGAGGTGGAGCGGGGCATCATCCTGGTCATCGAGGAGAACATCCGCGGCGTGGACGGGGTGAAGGAGGTGACCAGCAAGGCGACCGAGGGACGGGCCACCGTCTCGGCCGAACTCCTGGACGGGGCGGACGCCCAGAAGGCCTACCAGGACATCCAGCAGGAGGTGGCCCGCATCACCACCCTGCCCGAGGATGCCGAGGAGCCCACGATCGAGCTGGCCTCCCACAAGCGCGGCGTCATGGACCTGGCCCTGTGCGGCAACGCTTCGGAATCCGTGCTGCGCGCCCAGGCGGAACTGATCCGCGACCGTCTGTTGGCGGACGAGCATATCACCCAGGTGGAACTGGACGGGGTGCGCGACATGGAGATCACCGTCTCCGTTCCCCGCGAGGCGCTCCGCAAGTACGGCCTGACCTTGAGCGAGGTGGCCAGCCGGGTCGGGGGACTGGCCCTCGAACTGCCCGGTGGCGGCATCAAGACCAAGGCGGGCGAGATCCTGTTGCGGATGAAGGAACGGCGCGACTATGGGTCCCAGTTCGCGCAGTTGCCCGTCATCACGGCCGCCGACGGTACCGTGGTCCGGCTGGGCGACATTGCCTCGGTGACCGACGGCTTCGACGACGACTCCGAGAACTTCGCCTCCTGGGATGGCAAGCCCGCCGTGCTCATCGAGATCTACCGGGTGGGCAAGCAGACCCCGACCGAGGTGGCCGACGCGGCCTCCCAGGTGGTGGCGCAGCTCAACGTGGAACTGCCGCAGGGGCTGTCGATCGCGATCCTCCGGGATCAGTCGGACATCTACCGGCAACGACTCAGGCTCCTGACCAAGAACGGCATCTGGGGCATCTGTCTGGTGCTCTTCACCCTGGGGCTGTTCCTGGAGGCCAAGCTGGCCTTCTGGGTGATGATGGGGGTGCCCACCTCCTTCCTCGGCGGCCTGGTCCTGATGCCTCTTTTCGGAGGCTCGATCAACATCATTTCCATGTTCGCGTTCCTGATCGCCCTCGGTATCGTGGTGGACGACGCCATCGTGGTGGGCGAGAACGTCTACGAACTCCGCCAGCGCGGGGATTCTTTCCTGCGGGCGGCCGTGCTGGGCACCGAGCAGGTGGGAATGCCGGTGGTCTTCAGCGTGCTGACCAACATCGTCACCTTCCTCCCCCTTATGTTCCTGCCCGGGGTGATCGGCAAGATCTGGTACTTCATCCCGATCGTGGTGGTGTCGGTCTTCTCGATCTCCCTGCTGGAGTGCCTGTTCATCCTGCCGGCCCACCTGGGGCACGGCACGCCCGGCGCGAAGACGTTCGTCGGCCGCTGGATCCACGATGGGCAGCAGGCCTTCAGCCGGTTCTTCTCCAGCACCGTCCGGATTGTCTACGGCCCCTTCCTGGAGTTCTGCCTGCACAACCGCTACATCATCACCTCGCTCGGCATCGCCGTGCTCATCCTCACGCTGGGTTATGTCAAGAGCCAGCGGATCGGCATGGTGCCGATGATGGCGGTGGAATCGGACTATGCCACGGTCACGGCCGTGCTGCCCTACGGATCGCCCGTGGAGCGTACCATGGCCGTGCGCGACCAATTGGTTGCCGCCGCCCAGCGGGTCGCGGCCGCCGACACGAGCGGCAAACCCCTCCTGCGCGGGGTCTACGCCCAGGTCGGTGCCAGCTACCGGGATCTCGCCGGCGGGCATGTGGTGCAGGTCCGGGCCTATCTGACCGCCCCCGAGGTGCGCCCGATCTCCACCACCAAGTTCACCGAGCAGTGGCGCCAGGAAACCGGCCGGATGGCGGGCCTCGACACGATCCTCTACGAGGCGGACCGGGGCGGACCGGGCTCCGGCTCCTCCCTCTCCCTGGAACTCTACCACAGCGACAGTGCGACGCTCAAGAAGGCCAGCGCGGAATTGGCCGCCCGCCTCGACGAATTCGCCAACGTGAGCGATGTGGACAGCGGCTTCACCGAAGGCAAGGTGCAGCTCGACTTCAGGATGCGCCCGGAAGGTCTGGCCCTTGGGCTCACCGCCTCCGACGTGGCCCGCCAGGTCCGCAATGCCTTCTACGGAGCCGAGGCCTTGCGCCAGCAGCGCGGGCGGAACGAGGTGAAGGTGAAGGTGCGCCTGCCCAAGGAGGAGCGGATGTCGGAGTACGATCTGGACGAGTTGCTGGTGCGCACGCCCCAGGGCACGGATGTGCCCCTGCGCGAGGTCGCCACGACGGTCCGCGGTCGCGCCTACACCACGATCGATCGCAAGAACGGCCAGCGGGCTGTCCAGGTGACGGCCAACGTGACGCCCCGCAGCGACAGCGAGAACGTGCTGGCGGACGTGCTCACCAAGATACTCCCTCCCCTGAAGGAGAAGTACCCCGGCCTCGCCCACGGTTTCGCCGGTCGCCAGAAGGATCTGCGGGAAGGCATGGCTTCGCTGAAGCTGGGTTTCGCAGTGGCGGTTTTCGCGGTGTACGCCTTGCTGGCGATCCCGTTCCGCAGCTACGCGCAACCGCTGATCATCATGGTCTGCATCCCCTTCGGGATCATCGGTGCGGTGATTGCCCATGTGCTCATGGGCTACCCGCTCAGCCTGATGAGTATGATGGGCATCGTGGCGCTCTCGGGCGTGGTGGTCAACGACTCGCTGGTCCTGATCGACTTCGCCAACGGCGAGCGGAGACGCGGCCTGAACCTGCACGACGCCATCTGCTCCGCCGGCGTGCGCCGTTTCCGGCCCATCATGCTGACTACGCTGACCACCTTCTGCGGCTTGGCCCCGATGATCTTCGAGACCTCCCGCCAGGCCCGGTTCATGGTGCCGATGGCCATCTCCCTCGGCTTCGGCATCCTTTTCTCGACCATCATCACGCTGCTGTTGGTCCCTTCGCTCTACCTGATCATCGAGGACTTGCGGGTCGTGGTGCACAACGTGCTGGGCAAGACTGCGCGGCGACCGATCACGGAGGCCGCGCTGGGCGACTGAGCTGCGCATTTCGTGGCGGCAACGGGGATGCACGACCGCGAAACCCGTGTATGGTTGGCCCTGTCCGCCGACCGGACCACGGATACAGCCTTTCCGCCTCTGCCAGGAGAACATTGGTGAATGTGACGATTCTGGGCTCCGCTGCCGCCGAAGGCTGGCCCGGCCTGTTCTGCGAATGCGCCACCTGCCGCGAGGCCAAGCGACTGGGCGGCCGCAACATCCGGCGGCGCACCGCCTATTGTCTGGACGGGAACCTGCTGGTCGATTTCGGCCCGGACGCCTACTGGCAGAGCATCGAGTTCGGCATCGACCTCCTGAAGGTGGACGACATTCTCTTCACCCACAGTCATGCCGACCACCTGAATCCTCTCGAACTGAGCTGGCGGCGGCGCGGCTACAGCTCGGTCGTGCGTTCCCTCAATGTCCATGGCAACGCCCATGTTCTGGCCCGTATCCGGCAGGAGACCGGCACGAGCGACGAGAGTCTGCATCTGGCGATGCACGAGATCCGGCCCGGCCAGACCGTCCCGGTCGGTGCCTGGACGGTCACTGCCTTGGAGGCCCAGCACGCTTCGCCGGAAGAGGATGCCCTGAACTACGTCCTGGAGCGCGACGGCAAGGCGCTTCTGATCGGCCACGACACCGGTTGGTGGCCCGACCACACCTGGGAACTGGCCTCCCGGTTCCGGCTCGACCTGGCAATCCTGGAATGTACCTACGGCGTGCTCAATCCCGAAGCCCGGTCGCACCATCTCGGGGTCGCCGCCACCGTGGCTTTCCGCGACGAACTGCGGCGGCGGGGCGTGCTCAAGGACTCCTGCCGGGTGGTGGCGAACCACTTCTCCCACAACGGCGGAGCCAACCACGACGCCCTCTGCGCCTGGTTCGCCCCCCATGGCATCGAAGTCGGCTACGACGGGATGGCCCTCGAGCTCTAACCGCGGAACCGGACGGTAATTTCGAGTCTCGTGCGGCGGGCCGCTGCCTCCTGCGGCGGTCGTTGCGCCGTCCTGTCGCCACGCAGGCAGAGGGGGCATATTGCCCCGGCTGGACCGGACGGGGAAAGGCTGGGGCACGCTCTCTTTGGGCCTTGAATTTCGCCCAAAATGTTGCTATTAGAGTAATAAGATGCCTGGGTGAAGCCGGGCTTGAACAACGGCAACAGCAAGGGGCCCC
>QKCY01000067.1 GCA_003245525.1 Victivallales bacterium
GCCACCGGATAGGAAGACCCGTCGCCGATCCCGTTGTTCATCATGATCACGGCCCCGGGCTGAAGCTGGGCAATCCGGTCGTAGAGCTCCTGCCGGTAGAAACGCGGGAGAACGGAGGGGATATCGATCCACACCTCCGCCACGGTTCCGTACTGGGTGAGCAACTCCTCGATCTGAGCAGTCTGGAAAGCCAAGTACTCACGGCTGACGAAGCCCTCGCCCCAGCCCACGTCGGTCGGGGTTTTCGAGCCGAATCGGTGGTGGTTGTCCCAGGAGCAGTAGTAGAACCCCGGCAGGACCCCGCGCTTGGCACAGGCCGTCACAAAGGCTTCCACCACGTCGGTCGGATTGCCGCTGGTCCCCACGTGGTAGTCGGTATGGCGGCTTGGCCAGAGACAGTGCCCCGCCACATGCTTGGTGGTGAGGACGGCGTACTTCATGCCCGTGTCACGGGCTACCGAGATCCACTGGTCCACATCGAGCCGGTCGGGCGCGTAGAGCGTGGACGGCTGGTCGCCGGGGGAGATCTCCTTGCCGTCAAAGGTGCTCATCCCGAAATGGAGGAACATGCCGAAGCGCAAGGCTTCCCAGCACTGCAACTCGTCCAGGCTGAGCCGTTGGGCACCGGCCTCGTTTGGGGGTTGCGTTCCGTTCATCGGTTGGCTCCGGCTGTGGGCTGGAGGGAATCTAGCGGCACCGGTTCCCGGATCAAAGCCGTTCCGCAATCCAGAGGAAGAGAGCCACGAAAGCCGTCATGGTGGGTACAGCCAGCAGGTAGGAGGTAACCAGAATCCGCGAGATGGCGGCCTCCCCATGCCCATGCATCTGGCACATCAGCACCAGATTCGTGGCCGAGGGCACCGCCGCCTCGACCATCAGCACCACCGCCACGATCCGGTCGTTGGGCAGCCAACCCAGCCGCCACATGGCCACCGTCACCAGACAGCCGATCAACGGCATCAGGATCAGCCTGCCCCAGGCTACGGCCAACACCGTGGAGATTTCGGTGCGCTCGTGCTCCTTCGGGCGGTCGGCCAGATTGGCCCCCAGCACCAGCAGAGCGCAGGGGATCGCCGGGGAGCCCAGCATCTCCGCCGTGTCGAACAGCACCCGCAGAGGGCCTTGCGACTCCACCAACAGCCTCCGCAGAAACGGCGTGCAGCCGATCACCAAGCCGGTCAGCGACGCGAAGAAAGGCGGCGAGACGATCTGGGACCAGCGCAGGGACCGGAACGGTTTCCCGGAAAGGAAAGGATAGGCGATGCCCCACAGGCAGGGGCTCATGCCGACCAGATAGATGCTGATGTAGACGATGCCCCGCGAACCCGCATCGGGATCGCTCGCGAACAGGGGAGCAGTCGCCGCGATAGCGCCAATCACCGGGTAGGGGATATAGCCCGAGTTGCCGAAGGCGCAGGAGGCCAGGAGCAGCCGCCGATGCTCGGCCGGAGGCCGGACGAGCAGCAGCAGCAGGCCGCCGATCAGCCACCCGCAGGCGATGTAGATGAAAGCCGTTCCCGGCAGAAAAAGGAGTTGCCGCAAGGTGTCCGCCTGCACCCCTCCCCCGATTTTGGTGACCAGCAGGCAGGGCAGCATCACCACCGTGACCAGTTTGCTCAAGCCGCGGCGGAAATCGGAACTCAGCACCCCCGAACGGGCCAGCCACACCCCGGCCAGACACACCAGGAACACCCGGAGGACACAGAAGAAACTAGTCGAGAAGATCGTGAGCATAGACTAGACGTTCACTTCTCCGACCTTGCCGGCAGCGACCGCATGGGCGGCGAGAACCGGGTCCACGTCCTGGGTCAGGAAGGCTTCGACCTGCTCGGGGCAGCGACCGATGAAGCGCGCGGGATCCAGCAGGTTGCCGAGCTCGCCATGCACCGCCGCGAAGGTCGGGTCCTGACGGATCAGTTCCAGCAGGTTGTTGTCGCCGCCCTCCTCCTTGACGTGGCGCGAGGCCTCCATGGAGTGGGTGCGGATCGCCTCGTGGATGTCCTGACGGTCGCCGCCCGCCTTGACGCAGGCCATGATGATGGCCTCGGTGGCCATGAAGGGCAGTTCCGCCTGGATATGCTTGGCGATCACCTTCGGCCAGACCACCATGCCGTCGGCGATGTTGGCGGCGGTGGAAAGGATCACGTCGGTGCCCAGGAAGGCCTGAGCCACGCTCAGGCGGCGGTTGGCGGAGTCGTCCAGCGTCCGCTCCAGCCACTGGTTGGCGTGGGTCTCGGCGGCATTGGCGGAGAGGGAGACGACGAAGCGCGCCAGGCTGCACACCCGCTCGCTGCGCATCGGATTGCGCTTGTAGGCCATGGCGCTGGAGCCGATCTGCTTCTTGCCGAAGGGCTCTTCGACCTCTTTCATGCTCGCCAGCAGGCGCACGTCGGAGCCCATCTTGGCCGCCGACTGGGCGATGCCCGAGAGCACCGCCAGCACCTGGAAGTCCAGCTTGCGGCTATAGGTCTGGCCGCAGACGGGAACGCGCTTCTTGAAGCCCGCCAACTCGGTCACCCGCTTGTCCAAGGCCTCGACCTTGGCCCCGTCGCCGTCGAACAGCTCCAGGAAGCTCGCCTGGGTGCCGGTGGTGCCCTTCACACCGCGGAACGGCAACTCGTCGATGAGCTGCTGCACGGCGAGAAAGTCCATCAGGAAGTCGTTCAGCCACAGGGTGGCGCGCTTGCCGACGGTGGTCAACTGCGCGGGCTGGAAGTGGGTGAAACCCAGAGTCGGCAACGACCGGTATTCCCAAGCGAAATCGCGCAGGCAGCGCATGACCGCGACCAGCTTGTCGCGGACGATCCTCAACCCCTCGCGCATCTGGATCAGGTCCGTGTTGTCGCCCACGTAGCAACTGGTGGCCCCGAGATGGATGATGGGCCGGGCCAGCGGACACTGCTCGCCATAGGCATGCACATGGCTCATCACGTCGTGGCGCAGTTCCTTCTCCTTGGCCTCGGCCACCTCGAAATTGACGTCGTCGAGATGGGCTTCGAGCTCGGCGAGCTGGGCGTCGGAGATGTCCAGCCCCAATTCCTGCTCCGCCCGCGCTAGCGCCAGCCAGAGACGGCGCCAGGTGGAGAACTTCATCTGGGGCGACCAAGCCGCATTCATCTCCTTGCTGGCGTAGCGGAGCGAAAGCGGGTTCTCGTAGATGGTACGGTCCATAGGAAAGGGAGCCTCGTCGTGTCTGAAAAAACGGCTGCGAAACCGCCTGTAATATGCCCTGCCGACGCCAGATTGCGCGCCCGCCGGGCTTGGCAGCGGCGCTTCTCGGGCTATGGGTATGCTTTCCCTCCAGCCCATCCCGCGAGGCACGACCATGAGCGCCCCCAATTTCATCGTCTTCCTGACCGACGACCACGGCTACGGCGACCTTTCCTGCATGGGGGCCACCGACTTCCGCACCCCCCATCTGGACCGCCTCGCGACGGACGGAGCCCGCTTCACCAGTTGGTATAGCAACTCGCCGGTTTGCTCGCCGTCCCGGGCCTCCCTGCTCACCGGCCGCTATCCCGGCAACGCGGGGGTGCGCTCGATCCTGGCCGGCCACCGCACCGCCACCGGCCTGCCCGCCCATGTGCCCACCATCGCCTCGGCCCTCAAGGACCATGGCTACGCCACCGCCATGTTCGGCAAATGGCACCTGGGCCTCAACGAGGGCAGCCGCCCCGAGGATCACGGGTTCGACGAGTGGTTCGGTTTCATGGCTGGCTGCATCGACTACTACAGCCACATCTTCTACTGGGGCATAAACCGGGGCGGTCCGGGCAACGACCCCACCCACGACCTCTGGCACAACGGCCGCGAGGTCTATCAGAACGGCCAGTACTTCACCGAACTGATTGCCGAAAAGGCCGTCGCCTGGATTCGCCAGCAGGCCGAGACCGACCAGCCCTTCTTCCTCTACGTGCCCTTCAACGCCCCGCACTACCCGATGCACGCCCCGGCCAAGTACGTGGACCGTTTCCCCGACCTCTCTCCCGACCGCCGCATCATGGCCGCCATGCTCAGCGCCGTGGACGACGCGGTAGGCGCGATCATGGCCGAACTGGAGCGCCAGGGCCTCACCGACTCCACCTGTACCTTCTTCACCTCCGACAACGGTCCCTCCCGCGAGACCCGCAACTGGATGGACGGTCGCCAGGACCCCTACTACGGCGGCACCGCCGGGGTCTTCAAGGGCCACAAGTTCAGCCTCTACGAAGGCGGCCTGCGCATGCCCGGCATCATGCACTGGCCCGGACGGGTCCCCGCTGGCCAGGTGATCGACGAGATGGTGGCCTCCATGGACGTCTTCCCCACCATCCTCAACGCCGTCGGCGGCGATCTCGACGAGTTCGAGCTCGATGGCTGCGATATCCTGCCCGTGGTCACCGCCGACGCCGCCACGCCCCACGACACCATCTTCTGGGAGATGAACAAGCAGACCGCCGTCCGCCAGGGCGACTGGAAGCTCGTCCTCCACGGCCAGCTCGTCGAAGGCGCCCCCGCCGCCGACGACATCCATCTCTCCAACCTGGCCGAGGACCTCGGCGAACGCATCAACCTCGCCACCGAGTTCCCCGAGAAGACCGAAGAACTCCGCCAACTTGCCGAAACCTGGCGCGCCGACATCGAGGACCGTTGGCAGACCGAGTTCACCCCCAAACCCACCGGCACCACCACCCATTCCTAGCCCATGGCCCGGCCCCTGCAATGGTGCGTCGACTGGAACCACCTCACCTTCCGGCAGAGGTTCCTGATCGATGGCCCATTCTGGTCGACTCGCGACCGGGCCTATAGGGACATCCTCCGCCAGCTCAGGAAGCGCAGCGAGGCCGATCTCGCCGCTTGGGACGCATACCCCGCCGACGTGGCGAAACTGGCCAAGGAACTTGCTGGCATGATCCAGGCGGAAGGCATCTGGCCATTCGCCTGCTTCCTGCCCGACGATCCGGCCGACATTGTCCTTGCCGTCCATATGGACTTCACCGACAAGTGGGATGTCCTGCCCGCCTACTACTCTATCATCAAGAAGGAGTCAGGCGCGGAGATGGACGTGGCGTTCTGGGAACGTTTGCAGCAGGGAAGCATGACCTACGCCGAAGCCGTCGCCGAGATCTGCATGGCAAAGGTCAACAGCCCTCAAAGCCCCACAAAACGCCGATCCCTATGGTCGCGTTTGCTCGGCGGACTCCGGGAGAAGGCAAGAAGCCTGTTCGGGCGCTCCCCGTCCTGATCCGCCCAGCCAGCTCCAA
>QKCY01000217.1 GCA_003245525.1 Victivallales bacterium
ACGCTACACAAATGTCGCTCCGCTTGGCTCCCGCGGTCGCCAATGTAGCGCACTGTGAATGAGTTGTGATACTCTGCCAGTCCGGCGGGTGGAGATCCTGCAAGAACGCAGGAAATGCCGGCAACCGCAGAAGGGCCGCCGGTGCCGTACACTGGGGCGCAGACCTGTCTGCGGTCGTCCTTGGCCATGACCAGAGCCAGGACGACCCATTTCGGGGTCCCGGCGCATTCCTCCGACCACACCGCGCAACGCCGTCATGGCGTGCATGGCGGCAAACGGAACATGCCTAGCGCCGGGGTTTGCCCCGGCGCTAGAAAACGTCCGGGGCGCGCCCCGGACGGGAATGACGCGGATTACAGGCCGTTGCATCCCCAGATCGTGGGATTGCCCTTCCCGTTGTCCTCGGTCAGGCTCTCCACATGCCCTTCGATGAACAGGTAGTTCCCTCTGCCGTTGTGGCGGCTCCAGTCCACGTTCGCGACTTCGATGGTCGGATAGTGAGTCGGGCAGAAGTGGGTGTTCAGACTGCCGTCGGTGGTAAAGATGATCTTCGCGGGCTGGGTGACGGTGGTGAGGGAGATCCCGCCATGCTCACCGAGATGGCGCTGGACCATGCAGTAGCAGTGGAAGGCATCCGCTGATGCTTCGTCCGGGCACTTGAACACCTCCACGCTGGTGATGTAGTTGTAGATGTAGTTCTGCCAGGTCCAGCGTTGGAGCGAACTGGACGCGGAGCCGAGCGGAGCGGGCGGAAGGCTTCCCACGTTGTCGTAGTACCACGGAGGCAGATGGTCGTCGTTGTCGCCAGTGTACATGTAGACCGCCAGGCCTATCTGCTTGAGGTTGCCCGTGCATTTGATGGACCGCGCCTTCTCCCGCGCCTGGGACAGGGCTGGCAGCAGCATGGAAGCCAGAATGGCGATGATGGCGATGACGACGAGGAGCTCGATGAGGGTGAACGAACGCTTCTGCATAGCTTCGACCTTTCCTGAGCAATTGCCCGACAGCGTACCCAATGCCTTGATGTTGCAGCCCTAATAGCGGCTTGACCCAACCGTAACATAGAGACCCCCGTGTGGCCAGGGGCAAGCGCACACGTACAATCTTGCAGTCCGTGGAGTTCGGGATATCCCGGCTATTCCCGTTCGGGCGGTGCCACAGCGGGAACCAGAGATGGCTGGCAGCTCATGGAGACCGTTGTGGCAAGGCCGCCCTTGCGGACTTGCCCGGTGCGGACGCAGGTGGGGACCGGAGTCTCGGCCCGGCTTCCCGCCTTGGCGCCATAGCGGCTCTCCAGAATGACCTCGTAGCGGCTCATCGTGCCGATGGAGAACCACGAGCGGAGGGAGTACGGCACCCCACTGTCCAAGGTGGCGCCCGGCTTGAAGTCCTCGTCGGCGGAAACATCGATGAAGAGATGCTGGTCGTTGGCCCCCAGGGTGGCCACCAGATTGATGTTCGTGGTCTGGCCGGGACTCGCATAGGTCGCTATGTAGGCCTCTCTGACCTCTCCCGCTTTGTCGTGGTAGTAGGTGCGCACCCGGTACTCCTTGATCCGGTAGACGCTCTCGGGCGCAATACTCGCCGTCAACTGGACATTGATCTGCATCTGGTACGCCCCGTCGCTGGGAAACAGGTACGAGGCCCCGCCTCGGGATACCATGTTGGTCAGCGCCGCCGAATCGTACAGCTTGGTCTCGTGGGTCTGGATCGCGCCCTCGCACGTGGCGGTTCCGACTAGGGAGTAGTCGATCAGTTTGGGGGCCACGGCATCCCAGGTCTCCTTCATGGCGGTGGTGCTCACCGGCATGTCCTTTTCCACGTACCACAGGCGCACGATGGGAGCCGCGCCGCCCGCAGGAGCATTCCCCGCGTGGCGGAGGAGCAGGTAGTGGAGAGGACGGATGTCCAGGCCTTTGTTGGTGCTTTCCATGGGAGTGGCAAGCCAGGACACATAGCTGCTTCCGTACTGGCCGAAGCTGGTGCCGTCGGTGGCCAGGGGGTTGGTCTGGTTGCGGGCGCAGTTGAGGGCCATGGTACGGAGAGCGTTGTCCGCCGAGGCTGTCTCCATGACGAGACTCCTCCCGGCCTTCGCCCCAAGCTCCCTCCAGTTGACGCTGATTGCCCAGCTCTCCATGTCCCCGAGCACCGGTGGATTGACTGTCTTGGACTCGGGGCTTTTGGACGCACTGGTAAGCGTGATGCTAGTGGCGTGGGCTCCCGGCTGGGTCAGGGAACTGCCGAAGGCCACGCCCGGGTTCCCAATGGTGCCGTTGGCGAATGCCAGGAGCATGTCGTCCCACCACCTGGGACCGGTGGGCACATTGGCCAGAAAGGCATCCCGGATGGTGCTGCCCCCACCGAACGCCGTGTAGATGTTCACCAGCGTGGGATTCGCCTTGTCCAGAGTCTCCGTAGGCGCATCGGGATGCGCAAAGAGGAACTGGAGCATCAGGGCCAGGCCGTAGCCATGGTTCTGGGCCTTGGTCTTCAGAGCCTCGTTCAGAAACGCCAGTCCCGAACAGTCCATATGGTGGCCGGCCAATACCTCGTGGGCGTTGTTGTCCATATAGGAGGAGGTGGTTCCCCCGGTCGCGAACTGTTCGAACCAGACGGAGCAGGCGTCGTCGAACCACAACTGCGGGGCGTTGTACTTGCACTGGGTGAAGGCGAAGCGCGGATCGAAACGCGACTGCACCATATGGAAGTACTCGTGGTAGACCGTGCGTTTCAGTTCGGAGAGCAGCGAGGCGTCGGTCACATAGGTGAGATTGATCTCCAGGTAGCTGTTGTCCACCCCGGTGGGACTCCCCACATAGTAGCCGCACGTACCGCTGCCCAGTTTCTTCAGGTAGACGTAGACGGGATTGGCGCGGGCTGAAGGAGAGAAACCCAGCGATTTGAGTTTGATGATCGCCGGTCCCAAGGCGTCGAGCACGGGCTGGTACTGGGCTTTCGTCATTTTGGCCGGGCGGTAGATGCGCACCGCCACCTCCCCTGCCCGCCTCCCGTCCTCGGGAAGGGTGTCATCGTCGCTGGCGATGCCCGTAACCCGGCGCACCACCACCGTGCGGGTGGCGGGGACCTCCTCGGCGCGCGTCTCGGACGGCAAATGCGGCACCGGCAGGTCGATCACCAGCCGTCCGTCCTCCACGCGGGGAACCACCAGACTCGTAGAGAGGTGGGGTTCGGCGCTGCTGTGCAGGGCGACCATCTCGCCCACCTCGACCAGAGTCTCCCCTTCCCGGCCCAGCGCGCGCCCAGCCGAGGCGGGAGGCAACGAGAACGTCACGCCGGTCCCATGCCGGGTCGGGATTCCCTCGATGCGATAGAGGGGCGAATCGTCGTCCCCTTCGTACGGCGACTCCTGCTGGGCGGCGGACACCACGATTGCGGCGGTAGTCGGCAGGGCCCCGGCAGTGGCGGAAACACCGAGGTCGCCAGCCACGAAGGAACCTCCCGTGGTGGGCAGTTCGCCCGATCCGGCAGCCAGAAAGGGCGTCTGGCCGAGGATGAGATCCGCCACCGCCGCCGCGTCGATCGCGGTGACCGTCCCGTCACCGTCCACGTCGGCCGCCTCGGTCGGCTCCAGGCGACGGCTCAGAATGGCCTGGATGAAGGCATGGTCGGCGGCATTCAGGATGCCGTCGCCGTTGGCATCCCCGGGTACGGCGGAGAACAGAAAGGTTCCGCCCGCGAGAAAGGAGAGAAGAAGGATGCGGAGCGAAGTCATCACCGTTCCTCCGTCAGGTCTAGAGTTCCGTCCGTCGTCTGGTAGAGCCAGTAGCCCTCACCCGGATCGAGCCATTCGGCCCGTTCGTAGGCCAGGTGCCGGAAACGCCAGACCGCGGTGTCGGCTGGCAGCAGGTCGTCCACCCGTACCGACCGAGGCACGCCAATTACATTCCAGCCGACTGCCAACGGCAAGTCGCGGACAAAGGCCGGGAGGATGGTGAAGAACTGTACGCCATCATGGGGGGAATAGTACCAGTACCCGGTATAGGGCTGTACCTCGGTCACAGGGAGATAGGCTTGCTGGTTCCAGAGCCAGACGGAACGTTCGCGCGGCGCATCCGCCTGTCCCAGCGTACAATCGCTGAACACCGGCGATCCAGGCAGGCAGATCAGGTTCCAGCCCTGGTCTAGCCCGAGCGCCAAGTCGGTCGGCATGGCGATGTCGAAGACATAGGCCACGCCGGCAGCAAGAGGGATGGTGTCGTTCCAGAACATCTCGACACTGCGTTCGCCGCCAAGCGGACAGTCCACCGGCTCGATCCGCATGATACGGAGGCCTGCGGGCACGGTGTTCGGGTCCCAGGAGAGGGCCGATTCCGTCTCCTCGGCGGGGAGTTCCAACCGCCACGCCACACCGCCTGTGGCGGCGCGCATGTCGCGCGCCAGCTTGGTGGTTCGCTGTCCCTGGGCGGGTGCGAAAGCCAGAGGCGCATCACCGGCCGCCAGCAGGTCGCCAGGGTCGTTGGTTTGGTCGCTGCCGGTGGGTTCTCGACCGAACATGGCCCAGCCCCCGTCCCGGCCCAACACCGTGCACCATCCTGTCGTCACGTAGAGCGTCTGCGTGACCGGCGCGGAGACTGTGGTGCCGTCACTCACCGTGAACGTGAAGGAGTCCGCGCCCGTGTGGTAGGGCAACGGGGTATAGACAAAGGCCCCGGTACCAGCATCGAGCACCACCGTCCCGTAGGCCGGGCCATCGTCGATGGCGTAGACCAGAACATCGCCGGGGTTCGGGTCGCTGCCGACCAGTTGCCCGAAGACCTGGGTTCCCCAGGCACCGACGACCGGCAGGGAGGAGTTGGCCACGGGCGGGGCGTTGGCCTCGTGCGCCATGGTTGCCCTGTCGAGCCAGAGCTCCACGACGGCACCAGGCAGTACGGACTCGTCCTCCAGAGTCACCACTACTGTGGCGGGGTCAACGGTCAGCGGGTTGGTTCCGATGTCCGACGCGGCGAACTGGAGCGCGCCCAGCCGGTACCAGAATCCCGGTGCCCGGTCGCCCGCAATCGCTCCTCCATAACCGGCGACGGAACTCGCCGAAACAGTCCCGGCGGGTGCCGCGATCAGCCCGCAGGGTACCACTCCCTCGCAGGTGGCTGCCGTCCCATACCCCACCCCCAACCGCACGTCGGCCACCGGGCTGCCTTCCCGCCGCTTGTCGCGCAGCCAAAGCTCCGCCGTGTAGGCGACCCCCTGCCGGACCCGGTCCGTATCGGAGAC
>QKCY01000543.1 GCA_003245525.1 Victivallales bacterium
CTCGTAGTCGCCGTCGTGGAGTCCGCTGACAGTGACGCCGGAGGCGAGCCAGTCGCTCTCGCCCGGCTCGGTCGTGGAACCGGCCGCCCGGTACCACCAGGCGGCGCCATTCGCGATGGCCTCCACCGGGCCGAGAGTGGCGGTGAGGCCGCTGCCGAGGTTGCTATAGATGATGCGGCACGGCGAGTTGTTGAGGTTCGTGGTGTCCACCTCGTAGGATTGGTCGAACGTCACGCTCCCGGACTGCCGGAGGTCGTAGGGGGAATTGGCGTCGCCATCCACATACAGGAGGAGGGAAGCCACGTCGGGCAGGGGGTAGTTCTCATCGGTCGCGGAACCCCACTTGAGGGTGAGGGTCGTGCTGCCGCTGATGCCGCCGCCGCCCACCTGGACATAGAGGGGCCAGCACTTGGGCGTGCTCCGGGACCGGTAGTCGGTCACCAGGAAGTCATGGTCGGCAGTGATGAAGCGGGCGGACGCCACGGGCAGCGGGGGGACACCCGTGCCGGTTCGGACCGGGGCGACGACTGTGGATACGTCGTAGTCGTCGTCCAGACCGTCGGTGGCACCGGTAACGAATCCCAGTTCCAACACGTCATTGGAGTCGGCCACCCCGTCGAGCTGGAACTTGATCGAGAACTCGGGCTCGGCGAAGTTGGTATAGGTCGCGGAGGTGGAGGCGACCTCGGCCGACGCCACGAACGCCTTGGCCTTGAAGACTACCGTGGTGGAGCTGACCAAACCGGTCTGCTCGGCGACATGCACGGCCGAACTGTAGAGCTGGCTGGTCCCGGTGCCCTCCGTGGGGGTGCTCCCATCGGTGGTGTAGTAGACGGTGCCCCCGGTGGCCCCGGTGAGCGTCAGGGTCACGTCCAGGCCTGCGGGCGGAATCCCCGTCCCGGTGGCAGGTGAAATAGCGAGGGACGCTGCGGCCAGCGCCGAGGGCGCCATGCCGATCCCCAGCCACACCACAGCAGACGACACAAGAATCTTGAGGTTGCGGTACAGGCCCTTGCCAATCATCGGTTTTACTCCGGCACAACCATCGACGTTTCTCAGACCCACTGCCTCCATGCTCCCCCGGATGGGACGAGCATTCACCTAAGTCTGGTCCCTTGCGCGACCAAAGACAAAGGTAGTGGCTTCTCATATAAAACGCAATCTGCTTTTTTTTTCCACCACTTCGATGCTGAGTCGGCCGGGCCAGCGAAGCCGTGGGGGCTCCCGGCACCGAAGCCGCGTTGACGGCGGGGAGCCGGAAATCTATCTTCGGGACGGATGGTTTCCCCTCTTTCTTTTACCACACCCAAGGCACGCAGCGATGAGTAGCACCCCGTACCGGAACGCGATCTGGGTCTTCGGCGACCAGCACCGGGCTCAGGCCCTGAGCGGCAACGGCGACCCGAACGTGAACACTCCCCATCTCGACCGGCTCGCCGCCGAAGGCCAGAATTTCGAGCGGGCCGTCTGCGGGTTTCCGCTCTGCTGTCCGTTCCGGGGCTCCCTGCTGAGCAGCCGCTATCCGCACGAGTGCGTGCCCGGTCACGAGTACCAGATGCCGCCGGAGACCCCGACCATCGCCCACGCCTTTCGCGAGCATGGCTTCCATACGGCCTACTTCGGCAAGTGGCATCTGGACGGCTTCCACGAGCGCGAGGGGCGCGCGGCCATGCACATCATTCCGCCGGAGCGCCGGGGCGGGTTCGGTACCTGGGTCGGCTACGAGAACAACAACTCGCAGTGGGACTGCTGGGTCCACGGCGGCGAAGGCGACGGGGCGTTCCACTACCGTCTGCCCGGCTACGAAACGGACTGCCTGACCGATCTGCTGATCGACTATCTGCGCGAGCGGGGCGAGCGCCGCCGCCAGGGGAAGGACCAGCCGTTCTTCGCGGTTCTTTCCGTCCAGCCACCCCACGATCCCTACGTGGCCCCGGCGGACTACATGGCGCGGCACCAGCCCGCGCAGTTGCAGATGCGGCCCAACGTGCCCGCCATTCCCCGCGTGCAGGACCGCGCCCGCCGGGAACTGGCCGGCGCCTACGCGATGATCGAGAACCTGGACTGGAACGTGGGCCGGGTCCGGGCCGCCCTGGAGGAGGCGGGATTGGCCGAGGACACCCACATCCTCTTCTTCTCCGACCACGGCGACATGCACGGCTCGCAGGGGCAGTTCCGCAAGACCAGTCCCTGGGAGGAATCCCTGCGCATCCCGTTCCTGATCGGAGGACTGGCTTCCCGCTATGCCGGCCGGTGCGGGCGTCCCCAGGCCCCCATCAACCATGTGGACATCGCCCCCACCACCCTTGGCCTGTGCGGTATCGACAAACCGGAGTGGATGCGGGGGACCGACTACTCCGGCCTTCGCCTGCCCGACCGGCCGCGCCCCGACCTGCCCGATTCGGCCTATATCCAGGCGGTGGTACCCACCGGCCACGGCGAAAGCGTGGACCGGCCCTGGCGCGGCGTGGTCACGGCCGACGGCTGGAAGTACGTCTGCCTCGAACACCAGCCATGGTTGCTGTTCAACCTGAACGAAGATCCCTACGAACAGGCCAATCTGGCCCACAACACGGCCTTCGCGGGGCCGCGCAAGCGGCTCCATGAGCGCCTGGCCCGCTGGATTGCCGAAACCGGCGACTCCTTCGCCCTGCCGGAACTGCCGTGACCGCTTCCTCCCCAGACGCCCTGCGGGTCATGCATGTGACCGAAGCCGCCGGTGGCGGCGTGCGGCGGCATCTGGGCTACATCCTGCCCGCCCTGGCCCGGGCCGGGGTCCGGCAGAGTCTGGTCGTCTCCCGGGAACGGGCCGAACCGGGGTTGACGGAGGACCTCGCCGCCTGGCAGGCGCTGGGCTGCACCGTCCATGTTCTGCCCATGCGTCACGGCCTGTCGCTCCGCGATCCCGCGCACGTGCGGGCTCTGCGCCGTCTTGTCCGCACCGAGGAGCCGACTCTGCTCCATGCCCATGCCACCAAGGCCGGTCTCCTGGCCCGGCTGGCGGTGGCACCCCGTCTACCCGTGGTCTATTCGCCCCATTCCTTCTTCTTCCAGGAACTCGGCGGGTTCCGGCGCTGGCTGGCCCGCTCCCTGGAGTCGTGGTTGGCCCGGCGGACGGCCCGTTTCATGCTGGTGGCCGAGGGCGAGCGCGAGCTGGCCAGCCACGAGCTCGGCGTCCCCGGAGAGCGCCTGGGGGTGGTCGAGAACGGGCTGCCCGACGACTGGGCCGACCGGCTGCTGCCCCGGGACGAGGTCCGGGCGAGGTGGCAAGCCGATCCGGCGGACCGGATCCTGGTGGTTCCCGCCCGGCTGGCCCGCCAGAAGGGGCATGACTGGCTGTTCCGCGCGTTGGCTCCCCTGGCCGCCGAGCCGCGGCTCCAGGTCCGCCTGTTGGGAAGCGGTCCGGCGGAACCCGACTTGCGCCGTCTGGCCCGCGACCTCGGCATCGAGCGGCTGCTGCGCTGGGATGGCTATGTGCCCGACGCGGACCGCCGCCTGGCGGGTGCCGACCTCGCGCTTCTACCCTCCTGGCACGAAGGGCTGCCCTATGCGCTCCTGGAAGGGCTCGCGGCCGGGGTTCCCCTGCTGGTCAGCGACATCCCCGGCAATGTGCCGCAACCGGAACTGCGCGGCGTGATCGGCACGGTGCCAGTCGGGGACGTGGGTGCCTTGACCGGGGCCATCCGGGCATTTCTCGACCGTCCCGCTTCCTGGCGTGAACGGGCGGCACACGGGCCGACACTCCAACGCCGGTTCTGGTCTCTGGACCGCCAGGTCGAGGGGTTGCTCGCCTGCTACCTGTCGCTTTCCTGAATGGCGCGGATCGCCCGGGCCACCTCGTGAAAGCTCTGGAAGCGTTCCTCGGGCTCCTGCCGGATCATCTTGGTGAGGAGCTCAACCAGATCCTCGGGGAATCCGCGCAGCTTGCTCGACACCGACAAGCGCACCTTCGACACGTGCCGCTTGGCCAGGGCCTCCACCTCGTCCGCGTCGAAATAGGTCTGGCCCGAGAGCGCGTAGTAGATCACCATGCCGAGGCTGTAGATCTCGCTGCTCGCGTCCTCGCCCTTGCCCAGCAGGCGTTCGGGGGGCAGGTAGTAGGGCGAGCCGGAGACGAACTCGTCCTGCGGGTGCAACGCCTCGTCGCGCGGCTTGCAGAGTCCGTAGTCGAAGAGGATGGCATAGCCATCATTGTTGATGATGATGTTCTCGGGCTTCAGGTCCCGGTACAGATAGCCGCACTTGAAGATGTGCTGCTCGGCCGCCAGGATGTGCAGGCCGATCTGCAGCACCTGCAGTTCGGGCAGCCGCCCCAGGCGGTCGATCCGTTTGTCCAGGCGCTCCCCTTCTACCAGTTCCATCGCCGAGTAGTACTCGCCGTTCTGGCAACCCGAATCCACGCACTTCACCAAACAGGGGTGGTCGCCGATCAGCTTGCCGATCCGCGCCTCGTTGAGCAAGGCATGGATATTGGCCGGTTTGGTCTTCTCGATCCGGGAGAGCACCTTCACCGCGAAGTACTGGTCGGGCACCTCGGAACACAAGGCCCGGTAGACGCTCCCCATGCCGCCGCCGCCCAGCGGCTCGAACAGCCAGAACCGTCCCACTTGCAGCGGCACGAAGGTCACGGCCTTGCACGCCGGGCACTCGACCATCCGCAGTTGCTGGAGCCCCTTCATGGGGATCTCGAACTTGCACTGTTGGCAAGGCACCCTCCCCTGGGCGAAGGCGTCGGCCAGCAGGGTGTTCCGCTGTACGATGTCGCGGCCGGTCGCTGGTGGGCTTCCCTCGGGACTGGCAGATTTCTGCTTGCGATTGAAGAAGGAGAACAACATTGCCTGTCAGTGTGCGATCAGACCCAACTGCCGGTCGATTACTCAGTCCGTCCGTCTGAATATTGCACCAAGCTCGTGGGGATTCCAGCCTTGCCGTTCGTTTTGCCGCCAAACCTGCCCACGGGTGTTAGAATGCGGTTCTTTGCCGCTCGCTTCATCGACATGGGCTTGCGACCCCTGCAAAAGACAACTATTTTCCATCTTTCGTCACGTCTGGAACACTTGGTCCTTTGCGGAGAACCTCATGTGCGCCAGTTTCTTATCCCGGTATCACGAATTTGAGGCAGTCACTACCAATGGGTTTGCTGGACAAGATCGCTGAGCTGTTTGGTAAGAAGCCTGCTCCGACTCCCGCTACCGCGCGGGGACCGAAGAAGCCTCTGAGCAAACAGGTGTACGAGGGCCCCGAGGCCCCGGAACCGGAATGGGCGTCGACACTGCCCAAGGCGAAGCTGATGGAAGCCTGTGCGGCGCACGCGACGTGCAAGTACAAGCTCCACGTCGAGCTGAAGCGGATCATGTCCACCCGGCGCGGATTCGACGGCAACCTGGAAGCCGAGTACGACGGCCTGGCCGGCGGTTGCGGCGCCCTGAAGAACTTCGGCATGGCGGTGGCCAAGCGCGACGGCTTCGTTCAGCCCTACCGCTACGTGGACCTGAACCACATCTACACCTATTGCTGCGACAAGAACCGGCGCTGCCCCTTCTTCGAGATGGCCGAAGGCAGCGCAGCCGACCTGGCCAACCGCCAGCGCAAGATCTGACCGCCGCCAGGGGGCCGTCCCAGAAACCGCGGACTGGCTGGTGGTGGGCCTGATCTCTGTGCCTTGGCTTGCGTGCCGGCCAGCCGTACCCGATCTTCCCTTGCCATTCAGGGCTTGGCCGGTTCCCGGGTCGCCTCGGCGGCTTCCCCTTCGGGTAGGGCTGGACACAGAGCCACCCCGAGCCAGCCGCCCGGCTGGGGGGGACGGGGAAACGCGACTCTGATCTGGTTGCGCTCCTCGGCGGACAGTTCCATTGCGGATTCGCGGAAGCTGTCGCCTTTGTCTGCCGGCCAGACCATACGGATTTGGCGTACCGCTCCCCCGGGAATCTCGACCGGAGCGAAAGCGGCAGCTAGATCCGTGAGGTAGAATGTCGTATTGGGGAGGAAGAATACGTTGGGGTACGCCAGCAGAACGGGCGATTCCCACCGGTTGCGGAGCGTGAAGAGAAACGTGTTCTGGGATTCCCCGGCCGAAAACCGGCAGGAGACTTCGACCGGGCACTCCGACTCCTGCTCCCAGGCCTGGCTGCCTGCTGCGGGATGGGGTCCCAGCAGGTCGAGCCCAAGCTGAGCGGCGGAGGGCAACCACTTCCCGGTGCCCACGTGGATGAGTTCGCGCGCGTACTGGCCCACCAACAGCGGCCTAGGCGGTTCGAGACCCGCCACCTGCTGGTCGTCTTCCAGCATGTTGCCCAGAAGGACGAGTTCGGCGGGCGAAAGGGGAGGAGCACAATCCACGGCAAACTCGATGGCGGCGACCGGATCGTAGTCCCCGAACCGAGTCCAGGCCGAATCGCCTAGGTCGAGTTTGCCCGTCTCCTCGGGCCAGTAGTGATGCAGGATTCCCAACAATGGGAACCCCTTCTCCTTGCCGGGCAACGCCCAGATGCGGCGGGGGAGCTCCGGGCGCAACGTGCTCGCCCGCTTGGCGTACACCGCCAGGCCCATGATGTCGGGGTACTGGAGAGGGGCGCGCTGCAGGATGGCGGCAAGCAGCCGGTCCTCCTCCGCGGGCGTGAGTTTCGGTTCCCAGTTCTGCCAGCCTTCGGCCTGCTCCGTACCGGCGTGCGGACGCTCCCACGGCCACGGGGTCCGCCCCTCGTGGAGATACAGGTAAATCCGCTCCCGCACGGCCGCGTCGGTCGCAGGGCGTTCCAGCAGTCTCAGCAATGCTGCCACCGGGGCTGGCGAGACCAGCGCCCCGAAGTAGTCCCAGAGCGTTGCGGAGACCACGCAGTCGCCGTTGGGTAACGTCAGTTTCTTGCCGTCCCATCTGCCGAACCAGAGGCACGTCCTGTCGTCGTGCTCCAGATACATGAATCCTGCCATCACCACCTCCAGCCGCGCGGGCAGTTGCGGCCCCCGCAACACGCCCAGCACCTGCACGCGCACCGCCGAACCATTCCGGCCATTGCCGAGCTTCCGCTCCTCTACCTCCCCTTCCCAACGGGCTTTGATGATGCATGGCTCCTCGATCAGGCTGGCGTCGGTCCACCGACGTATGTAGCGAGCCTCGCCGAGGAGGGCAAAGCACGAGACGACCACCGCGAGGCGCACCATCGCCACCCACTGGTCGTGCCGGACATGGCCTTCGGCCCAGGTTTGTTTCCGCATGGGAATCTCTCCTTCGGCACTTTTGTCATCTTTGGGTTTCCGGCATCCCAGCCCATTGCCGGGGAAGGGAGCTAGACTGGCTGGGCCGGACGCCAACGGACGAGGACGAGTTGGCAGACGGCGGTCACGCCCATGCAGCCGGCGCACCCGATCAGCAACTGGGTGCTGCCCAGCCGTTGGTAGATCATGCCGCCCAGCGAAGCGCCGATACAGAGTCCGGCTGATAGCAGGGATTCGTGGATCGCCATGCGCGCTCCCCGGTGCGAGCTGCCTGCCGCCCCGTGGAACAGGCTGTTCACGTAGTTCAGCGCGACAAAGACACCGCCACCGATCAGGGCGGCAGTCAGGGCGCCCATGGCCTCGGCCCCGGCCAAGGCGAGCAGGCAGGTTCCCAGCGCCAGGGCACCGACCACCATCTGCCAGCCCCGGAAGTGCCACCAACTCACCCGTCCCAGCACGCCCAGCGCCACGCTGGTGGCCAGGGCACGCCAGAACAGCAGGTCGCCCACCTGGCTGGCCCGCAGGCCGAGATCGGACCGGGCCGCCATGGGGAACACGTTCAGCACCACGCCCAGCACCAGATAGGTGGCGAAGACCCCGACCCAGGCGGGGAACCGCAGGGGCGTGCCTGCGGACACCGCCGATCCGGGATCGCGTTCGCGTTGGTGCGCGTCGTCGTCGCCCTTGATGCCGGGCAGAGCCAGGATGGCCCCCGTGATAGTCAGGGCGGCCAGCAGGAAGAGACCGGCTGCGAATAGAATCGGCAAGCGGGAGGAGAGTTCGTTGGCCCGGCCCGCCAAGGTGGGGCTGACGATAGCGCCACCGCTCCAGCAAAGGTTGAAGATGCCAAGCCGACGGCTGAGCTGGCTGCCTTCGGCATTGGCCGCCAGCCAGCCCATCATCGGCGGCCAGAACAGGGCGGTCATGGTCCCCAGCAGTGCGTTTAGCACCATGGCCAGAGCCAGAGACCCCACCTGGGAGAGCAGAGCCGCCAGTACCGCCAGGGACAACGTCGCCCCCAGCACGCAGAAGCGGGGCCGCAGGCGCTTGGCCAAGGGCCGGGACAAATGGCAGGAGGCCATGTAGAACAGGGGCCAGATGCCGGCCAGCCACCCGGTCTCCGCCTTGGTCGCGTGCAGGGCGTCGCGGGCATGGAAGACCAGCCCCAGCGCCAACGTGCCCTGCCCCATGGCCACCAGTACCGCCAAAGGACCGATCACCGCCAGTTTGCGCCCGCCGCCGACCGGTACCGATGTGCCGTCGTCTGCCATGATACTCCTTCGGAATGGAACCGACCCGCGCGTACCGTACCGCCATCCGGCCCGGAGGCGAGGAGTCGCGACGGCGGAATCCGCATGAATCCGGGAGCCCGATGGGTTGAGCCGGGAGCCACCGCCGTGTATGGTGCGCGCTGTCCAGAACCCTTTCCGAATACGGAGCGTCCCCATGGAGAAAGTCCGAGTTGGTGTCATCGGTTGTGGTGGTCGCGGTCACGCGCATGCCCTCGGTTACAGTCAATCCCCGCGGGCCGAACTGGTTGCCACCTGCGACAGTCACTTGCCTGCGGCCGAGAGCATGGCCCAGCGCTACGGTTTCGCCAAGGCCTATTCCGACTACCACGAGATGCTGGAGAAGGAACGCCTCGACGTGGTCAGCATGTGCCTCTGGCCCGCGCTCCATTGCCCCGTGGTGCTCGACTGCGCCAACGCCAGCCACAAGCCGCGCCTGATCAACGCCGAGAAGCCCATGGCCCCCACCTTCGGCGAGGCCGTGCGCATGCACGAGGTCTGCACGGCGGCGGGCATCCAGCTCACCTTCAGCCACCAGCGCCGCTTCGCCCGCACCTTCCGTCTGGCCAAGGACCTGATCGACGAGGGCGAGATCGGCGACCTCCAGCGCATGGAGATGAACTGCTCGAACCTCTTCGACTGGGGCACCCACTGGTTCGACATGATGCTCTTCTACAACCACGACATCGACCCCGACTGGGTCATGGGCCAGATCGATCTCTCCGACGACCAGTTGGTCTTCGGCGCGCGCATCGAGACGGCCGGCATCGCCTACGTGAAGTGGCCGAACAACGTCTCCGGCCTGCTCACCACCGGTTCCGGCACCGCCGCCCCCTGCGAGATCCGGGTGATCGGTTCGCGCGGCATGATCGATGTGGGGCACGGCCAGGTCCGCCTCCTCAAGGCCGGGGCCGACTGGCAGGTGGTGCCGCCCCGGATCGACAAGGTGCCGGGCGACGACACCTCACTGCACATTATGGACTCCATCGACTGCCTCTTCGAGAACCGCACCTCCACCCTCTGCTCGGCCAACGCCCTGCGCGCCACCCAGCTCATCTTCGGCACCTACGAGTCCGCCCGCAGTCGCAAGCGCGTTGTCCTGCCGCTGAAGACCGAGGACTCCGCCCTGCTGACCATGGTCCAGCACGGCGAGAAGGCCATTCCCGCCTGGCCCGCCTTCCTCACCGACGAGGAGAAGGCGGCCGGCTACGAGCTGCTCTTCAACGGCCAGGATCTGACCGGTTGGACCCAGGTCGGCGCACCGTGGTCCGCCGCCCATGGCATTCTCTTCGGCGGCCACGAAGGGCCGAGCGTCCTGCGTACGACCCGGTCGCTGACCGACTTCGCGGTGATCTTCGAGTGCCGGGTGGACTGCCGGACCGAGGCCTCCCTGTTCCTGCGTGGCTACGACACGGACGGTGCCCTGGGCGGCATCGAGGTCTCGCTGATCGAGGACCGGACCGACCCCATCACCACGGAATCCGCCTGCGGCATCCGCGGCGTTGTGGCCCCGAAACAGCATCCCCGTTTCGGCTCCAGCCGCTGGTTCTGGATCGAGGCCCGCTGCCAGGGCGACAACGTGAAGGTGCTGTTCGACGAGCACGAAGTCCTGGACATCAACCTCGCGGACTACCCCGAACTGGCCAACCTCCCCCCCGCCGGGTTCATCGCCATCGAGACCCGCGTGGGCTGGATCGACCTCCGCAACATCATGCTCCAGCCCCTGGGCTAGGCACCAGAAGGGAACGCCAGTCTCCTGACTGGCCACCCCATGGCCTACTCGTGTAGCAGGCCAAAGCCAAACCGCCCGCCGGTGGCATTCCGACGGGCGGCGGGAAAGAACCGGGGGGGGACTACTGCTGGGCTCCCTCGGTCAGGTTCTGCTTGATGGTTTCGAGCAGAGCCCGTAGCTCCGCCTGCTGCTCGGGAGCGAGCTTGGCCAGCCAGGTCGCCACCTTCTCCTCGAAGGCGGCCTTCTCCTCGGGCGTCAGCGAGGCCAGCTTGGCCTGAATCCGTTCCTGGATGGCGGCCTTCTGCTCCGGGGTCAGGGAGGCCAGCCTGCGCTCGATCCTCGCCTTGATCTCGGCTTTCTGTTCGGGGGTCAGGGAGGCCAGCCTGGCCTGAATCCGTTCCTGGATGGCGGCCTTCTCCTCGGGGGTAAGCGTCGCCAGCCTGGCCTTGAACTCCTCCTTCTTGGCGGCCCGCTCCTCCGGGGTCATGGCGGCCAGACGGTCCACGATCCGGGAAGCGGGACCCTCGGCGCGGACAGCAACGGAGAGGAACGCGAACGCGGCAAGGAGGAGCGGGAGAATGCGGGTCGGTTTCATGGTCGGACTCCGGGTGGATGGGTTTGGGCGGGCTTCCCGCCGTTTCTACCCACTGGAATCCCCCCCGCCGGGCGGAGGTAACGGTCCGTCCGGCAGTTCCCGCCGGACTAGTCCCAGCCCAGGTCGCCGTGGATCAGGAAATGCGGCCACTTCGCGGTGACCTGGAGCTCCTTGTCGGGAAAGGCGTTGGGGATCTCCGTGCGGAGCACCTCGCCCACCAGCTCGTGGATCTGGCGGCGGATGTCCTCCGGCACGTCCTCGAAGGTGGCCATGCGGATCTCCACCGAATAGCCCGGGCCCTCCCGGCGGCCGTAGCCCATGGAGAACTTGGCCTCCACGGTGAACAGCCCGTCGTACTTGCGGTTCGCCGTCGCGCCGCGGGGCGGCCGGTTGCGGCTCAGGGAATGGGTGTGCCCGAACCGGTCTTCGAGCAGATCGTCGAGCTGGTCGAGAACCCGGCGCAGGGCCTCTTCCCATTGTTCAAGGTTGCGAATGGACATGACAGAACCGCTTTCGACAGGATGACCGACAATGAAACCACTTTTGCCTGCGTTACCCATACGTCAAGCGTCGGTGCCGGAGTTCTTGTCTCCGAAGGCGCTTGAAGTGGGCTATCCGACGGCCTACCGTCACGGGGTGGTAGCAGAACTGAACAGGAGTCTCCGGCGTCCCGCTGCGAGCGATCGGGCTTGACGGGACCTGGCCAGCATGGGTCCCTTCGTCTATGGACTATCGCCAGTTTCGCTTCGCGGACGTCCGGTTCTCGGCGGACGCCTCGATCTTCCGTACCCCCGCCGGGGCGACGGAGTACACTCTGGTCCTCCATCCCCTCGACTACCGGCCCGTGGCCGAGCAGTTGCAGAATCTGGAGGTCGCCTACGAACGGGCGCTGGCGGAGCTGGGCATCGACCGCACCTCCGCCTTCATCCGGCGGTTCTTCACTAGCGATCTGGTGAACCAGCGCGAAGTCCTGGACGCCTCTTCCCTGGTGCAGGCGCAGGGAGACGACCTCTGCGCGGTCTCCCTGGTCCGCCAGGCACCCCTGCCCGACAGCAAGGTGGCGATGATCGCCTACCATGTGGTGGGGAAGGGCCGGGAAGTGGCCGGCGATTCCACCCATCTGATCCTGCGCGGCCAGGGGCGTACCCACGTTTTCCTCACCCAGCTCTGCGCCCCCGAGGTGGAGTCGAGCTACGACCAGACCGCCACCATGTTCGCCGATGTCGGCTGCCAGTTGGCCGAACAAGGCCTGACCCTGGAGGACGACGTGGTCCGCACCTGGCTCTACGTCCAGAATGTGGACGCCAACTACATGGGCATGGTCCGCGCCCGCCGCGAACACTTCGCCCGTCACGGACTCACGGCCGACACCCACTACATCGCCAGCACCGGCATCGAGGGCACCTACGACGATCCGCGCGTGAAGGTGCTGATGGACGTCTACGCCATCGGCGGCCTGCAACGCGGGCAGATTCACTACATCGATGCCCTCACCCACCTCAACCCGACCCACGAATACGGCGTCACCTTTGAACGCGCCACCGCCATCGACTATGGTGATCGGCGGCAGGTGTTCGTCTCCGGGACGGCCAGCATCGACAACCATGGCCAGATCGTCCATCCGGGAGATGTCGCCCGCCAGTTCGAACGGACCTTCGAGAACATTGACGCGCTGTTGCGCAATGCCGGGGCCAGCCTGGCCGATGTGACCTACCTGCTGGTCTATGTCCGCGATCCGGCGGATTGCGCCCTGGTGCGGGAGCGGCTCGACCAGCAGTTCGGCAATGTTCCCCGGGTCCTTGTGGCCGGTGCCGTGTGCCGGCCCGGTTGGCTGATCGAGGCCGAGTGCCGCGCCATCGTCGCCGCCGACCACGCGGAGTTCGCGCCATTCTGAGGTCCCCATGAACGCCCGGGAACGTTTCGACCAGACTCTCGCCCGCTTCATCCACCGCAAACGGACGTTCTTCACGGGCAGTGCGGCGGTCTGGGCGGCGTTGACCTGTCTGGTGTTGGCCCTGGCCTTCATCTTCGCCGACCTCCATTTCGAATTCACCACCCTCTGGCGCTGCCTGGCACTGGGCGGGTTGCTGGGCACCGCGCTGGCGCTGCTCGGCACCCTCTGGGTCTACCGCAGTTGCCAATACCGCCGCCAGCGGGCCATCCGCGAGCTGGAGACCACCCGGACCGATCTGGGCCAGTTGCTGCGCACCAGCGAGGATCTGGCCGACGAGGAACGGGCCAGAGCCATGGGTTTCTCCCCCGCCTTGGTCGAAGCCCTCGCCCGGCAAGCAGGCGACGAGATCGAGCGGACGCCCACCGAGCAACTGCTGCCCTGGCGAACGGTCCGCCGGATTGCCGTCGTTCTGGGCGTGCTGGCCGTGGCCATGCTGGTCCTGGCTCTGAGCTGGCGCGATTTCCGGACGGCCGCCACCCGCCTCGTCCTGCCCGCCGCCCCCGTCTCCTACACGGAGCTCGCGGTAGATGCCAGCAGCGTGGAGTTCGAGCGGGACCAGACGGTCACCATCGAGGCCCAGGTCAGCGGGCGCATGGTCGATACCGCCGAACTGCAACTTCGTCCCGCCAGCCAGCCCGACGCCGAATGGCAACCCATGGCCATGACGGCCACGGCAGCAGGCACGTTCTCGGCCGAGGTCGCGGGCTGGACCGAGAGCTTCACCTATCGCGTGGTGGCCGGGCGGGCACAGACCAGGCCCCAGACGGCGCGCTTCATCGATCCCCCGCAGGTGACCGAGTGTACGGCAACCCTGGTCTACCCGGACTACACGAAACTGCCGCCGCAGACCGTGCCCTTGCAGCGGATCGTGGGCGTGGTAGGCAGCACGCTCCAGTTCCATTTCCGGCTGAACCACGCCCTGACCCAAGGCTCGATCAACGGCCCCGACGGGGAAATCCAGCCGGTGCCCGTCGGTACCGAGGAGTTCGACTTCTCCGCGGAACTGGCCGAGGGCGGCACCCGCTACACCATGACCGGCCAGGATGCCGAGGGCTTGGCCCTGAAGCCGACTGCCTGGCAGGTGCGCGGCGTGCCCGACCAGCCCCCGACGGCGAAGATCGAGAGTCCCGCCGAGGATCTCCGTGCGACCCGCATCACCGAGATTCCTCTCGATGTCCGTTTCGCCGACGACTTCGGCCTGGCCGAGATCGGCATCGTGCTCACCATCGACGGCAAGGAGCAGCGGCTCGCCCACCGGGAGTTCCGCGACGAGAGCCCGCGCCGTTCGCGCCTCGAGTTCCTCCTCCGGCTGGAGGATTTCGGGGTCGAGGTCAACGCCAACGTCCGGATTCATGCCTACGCCGCCGACCGGCTGCCCGACCGCGAAGGGCGTTCGGTGAGCGACCTGCGGATGATCGACATCCGTCCCTTCAAGATCCTCTACCGCCTGCCCAATCCCGACGAGCCGCCCCTCACCAGCGAGGAGCAACAGCAACTGGAAGAGCAGATGGCCAAGCTCGACGACGCCATCAAGGCCCAGCAGGAGGTGCTGTCCGAGACCCTGCGCGAGCGGGAACAGCGGGCCAAGGCGACCGACCCCCGCGAGGAACTCGCCACGAAACAGGAGCAGGTGGCCCAACAACTCCAGGCCCTGCGCGAACAGGCCCAGCAGGAGGAAGCCACGCCCGAAGGCAACGACGATCATCTGGCCGCCGCCCTGGAACATATGCAGGAAGCGAGCAAGGACCTGCGCCAACCCGAGATGAAGGAAGCCCTCCAGCAGGAGGACGAGGCCCTGGCCGAAATGCTCCGCGCCCGCAATCAACTGGAGCAGGAGCTTCAGCAGCAGCAACAACAGCAGCAGCAACAGCAGCAACAGCAACAGCAGAAGCCCCCCGAGCCCCCGCCCCCGCTCGAAGATCTGGCCAAACGGGCCGAAGAGCTTGCCAAACAAGAGCAGGCCCTCGCCGAACAGGCCCAGCAACAGCAACAGAACCAAGCCGAGCAGCAACAGGATCAGGCCCAGAACCAGCAGAGCCAAGCCGAGCAGCAGCAGGCCCAGAACCAGCAGAACCAGACCCAACAGCAGCAGAACCAGACCCAACAGCAGCAGGAACTGGCCCAGAGGCAGCAGGAAGCCGTAGCCGAGGCCAACCAGTTGTTGGAGGATGTGCGCCAGCATCCCGAGACCACCGCCCTGGCCGAACAGCGCACGGCCGAGGCGCGGGACAAGATGCAGGAAGCGGCCAAGGCCCTCGAACAGGAGGAGAATCCCCAGGCCGAGGACGCCCTCAAACAGGCCCAGCAGGATTTGCAGCGTTTGGCGGAGCATCTGCGCGGGCTCGACCAGCAGAATGCCCTGGCGACCATGGAAAAGGCCCGCGACAAGGCCGAACAGGCCGCCCAGCAGTTGGAGCAGATGGCCCAGCAGGACCAAGCCCAACAGCAACAGCAGCAGCAACCGGCCCAGAACCAGCAGAATCAGCAAGAGAATCAGGCCCAGCAACAGGCCCAGGCCCAGAATCAGCCACAGAACCAGCAGAATCAGGCCCAGCAGCAAGCCCAGACTCCCGCCGAGCAGCGGGAGGAGATCGCCCGCGAGGCGGAAACCATCGCGGACTGGATGCAGCGCATGGGCGAGACCCAGACCGAGGAGCGGGAAAAGGTCGCCAAACGCCTGAACGAGGCCCGCAAGGAGCTTGCCACCGAGCAGTTGCCAGAAGACATCCGCGAGGCGGGCAAGGACCGGGAGCAGGGCCGCGAGGAACAGGCCAACCAGGCCGATCAGCAGGCCGCCGACCGGTTGGAGAAGCTGGCCAAGACCTTCGAGCAGGAGCGCAAGGAACTGGTCCGCGACCAGTTGCAGCGTCTGGCCCAGGCCGAGGCCGACACCAAGCGTCTCGCCGAGGACGTCGAGCGCGAGGCCAAGGAACCCAAGGCCCCCCAGCCCAACAAGCCCACCACCAACGACAAGCTCAGCGAACTCGCCGAGGACTATCAGGAACTCCGCGACAACAAGATGACCGAGCTCGGCAAGGAACTAGAGAAGCAGGTGGGGCCGCAGAATCTCCTCGCCGCCGCGAAGAAGGGCACCGAGGTTCCGCAGGACGTGAGCCAGGAGGTGCTGGAACCGGGGGCGAAGCGGCTGCGCCAGTTGATTGACGAGATCGTCGAGCGCGAGATGCTCATCGACCGCGACCGTCGGGTTCCCGAGCAGTACGGCCCGCTGGTGGACACCTACTTCAAAGAACTCTCGGACGACGCGCGCGAATGACCCTGAATCCCGTATTCCCCGCCTGGGTGCTCCTGCTGGCTGCCGTGCTCGGCTATGGCTCGGTGGTCGTGCTCGTCCGCCGCAGCGCCCTGTTCCGCTCGCCCCGCGAGCGGTGGCTGGTGGGAGCCCTGCGGGTGGTCGTGGTCACCTTGCTGCTGTTGGTGATGGCCGATCCCATCACCAAGCGGGCGGCGGGAGAGCCGGACCGCGAGGCCCCCTCCCTGGTGCTGGTCGACACCTCGGTCAGCATGGGCATCGGCGGCGAGGAGAATCGCCTGGCCCAGGCCCGCGAGATTCTGGACGAAACCCTGGCCGACAAGCGCCTGGCCGACCGGGTCCGGGTACTGCCCTTCGCGGGCGAGCTGGCGGCCGAGGAAGGCGTGCAGACCACTTCCCTCCAGCCCACCGGGGCCACCACCCATCTGGCGGCGTCCCTGGGCCGGGCCGTGCAGATGGCCACCGGCGTACGCTCCCGCCGGATCGTGGTCTTCAGCGACGGGCGCACCCAGGACCGCGACGACCTGGGCGATGCCGCGCTGGCCGCCCGGCGCTCCGAAATCGCCGTCTCCGTCTATCCCCTCGGGGTCAATCCCGACCAGCCGGACGCCCGCATCCGCAACTGCCGGGTGGAGCGCCACGTCCCTGCCAACTCCCGCGTTCCGGTCGAGGTGGAGTTGGGGCTGGTCAAGGCGGAGGGCCGCACGGTACGCCTCCAACTGCGCGATGCGGACGACCAGGTGGTGGACGAAGTCACCTTCGTGGCCGGTCCCGAGGAGATCGTGCAGAAGACCCTCACCTGCCATGTGGAGCGCGAGAACCGCGCCCTCAGCGTGCAGGTTGTCCCCCTGGACGGCGAGGTCAGCCAGGCCGACAACCGGTTCCCCTTCCAACTCACGGTCAGCGATCCGAAGCTGCGGGTGCTCTATATGGAGGGCACCAACCACAAGGACAAGCGCTGGCCGGAGATGATGGACTACGAGTTCATCCCCGCCGCCCTCAAGGAGGCGGGCAATATCGACGTGGATATCTTCACCGTGGACGAACAGCTTCCCACGGGCGGGCACCTCTTCCAGGTCGGGAACGAGAAGCGGGGCTACCCCACCACCCGGGAGGAGTTGTTCGGCTACGACGTGGTGATCTGCAGCGACATCAACCGCTCCATCTTCACCGACGACCAGATCGAGTGGACCCGCCAGTTGGTGGCCGACAACGGCGGCGGCTTCGCCATGATCGGCGGCTACACCGCCTTCGGCGCGGGCGGTTGGGACAAGACCGCCTGGGAACAGCTCATCCCGGTGGACATGGCCACCAAGGACGAGGGCTACGTCTGGGAAGACATCCCGATCGTCATTCCCCCCGCGGCCAAGCAGCATCCCGTCTGGCATATGGCCGACGATCCTGCCGAAAACGACCGCATCCTCGCCGCCCACCCCCACTTCACCGGCACCAACCTGGTGAACCGGGCCAAACCGGGAGCCCAGATTCTGGCCTACTGGGAGAAGAAGGACATGCCCATCATCTGCGTGCAGAGCTACGGCAAGGGCCGTTCCATGGCCTTCGCCTCCGACGCGGCGGGCGGCTGGAGCGAGCACTACCAGATCGAGTGGGGCGAGGGCGACCACGACAATCGCCATTACCGCCGGTTCTGGGCCAACACGATCCGCTGGCTGGCCGAGAACAGTCTCAGCAGCCACCACACGGAGTTCATCGCCAATGCGGACGCCCTCCAGTACCGTCCCGGCGAGGCCGTCGCGCTCCAGGCCCAGCGACGGCTGGTCACCGACCCCGCTGTCCTGCGCCAACTCACCGTCACCGCCCGGCTGGCCGGGGAGAAGGCCCCCGCCGTCCTTTTGGAATTGGACCCGGCCCGCAGCCTCTTCCTCGGCCACTTCCCCCTGCCTGCCGACCTGGCTGGCGACCAGGCCACCATTGTGGTCTCGGCAGTCGGCCCCGACGACCAGCCGGTGGGCGAAGAGCAGGTGGTCGTCGGCCTGGACCGCACCAGTCTCGAACTGGCCGATCCCGAACCCGACCACCCGGCCCTCGCCTCCCTGGCCGAACTGACCAACGGCGAAGTCCTTACGAGCCCCGGCCAGTTCAAGGATCTGCTGAACGCCCCCGCCGCCCAGCCCAAACCCGGTGCCCGCCGCTACGCCGTGCCCATGTGGGACAGCGCCTGGCTATGGTTCGTCGCCCTCCTGATGATGTCCGGCGAGTGGTTCTACCGCAAGGCCCTTCACTTCCGGTAGCCCTCGCCGTAGCGCAGGCGTCCTCGCCTGCCCTTGCCAGTGCTCGGCAACGGAAGACCGCGCGTTTATCGACCGCTCGGCCACCCGGCTGGCACCTTCGCTGACGGGTAGGCGCGGGATCGACGAGCCCGCGCACGGAGCGCTCTGACCCGGAGACAACCCAAAGCAGCAGCCGGCTACGGAAGACCGCGCGGCTACCCGGATGGCTGACGGTGTTACACCCGTCGCTTCGGCCAGTCCCTGACTGCCTGCAGCACTTCGCGGACGAAAGCGCATTCGCACTCTTGGCGGCAGGGATCAAGATCGCTTTGGTGCAGGCAGTGCCGCTCGCACAATTCCGTCCCGCGCAGGGAACCGGCAACCATGGGGCCCTGGGCCAAGTCCAGAAAGGCGTTGGCCGGAACGGCGAAGGTGTCCCGGCAGGTGTGGTTGAACAGGAAGAGCCCCCCCCGCGGGCACGTCGTATCCACCTGGAAGCCGACCAGCACC
>QKCY01000486.1 GCA_003245525.1 Victivallales bacterium
CGCCAGGAAACCCGCGATCGTGGTGTCTCCCGCCCCGGTCGCCCCGACAAACCGGTCCTCGCGGTAGATGGGGAACCAGAGCTCGCGGTCGGCCCAATCCGCCGGCTCGGCCGGTGTGCCCCGGCCCATGGCCCGGACCCGTTCAAGGCCGGCGGTGCGCACATACATGCCCCGGGCCCCCATCTTGATCGCCACCACGGCCGCGCCCATGTCCAGCAGTTCGGCCGCCAACGGACGCAGTTCTGCCGGGCTCATCTGGTCGCCCTTGCCAAACCGGTCCCGGTCCAGGCAGTAGAGCAACTCGTCGGCACTGGGCATGAAGACATCCAGATGGGGTACCGTGCGGGCCAATATGCCGCGCCAGTCCAGGGCGCCCGCCGGCCCGCCAGGATCGGGCATGCCCAGATCCAGGGAGGTCGTGGTTCCCAGCTCCCGCACCGTCCGGTACATGGCGACCAGTTCGGCACCCGCGTCGGCGTACTGCCCGGCCATGAAGGCGGGATAGCCGAAGTGGAAGAGGTCGGCGGCACCGATGGTGGCCAAGTCCAAGTCGGCACAGACGAACCGGTTGTTCGCGCCGGGGCAGTGGAGGAAGATCCGATCCGTGCCGGGGATATTCACCACCACCGTGTAGGAGGTGGTCTCGCCCGGGGTCACGAGCATTCCCCCGGCCAGGTCGGCACCATACCCCGCCAACACCTCGCGCACCGAGCCCCCGAAGGAGTCGTCCCCGATTTTGCCCATGAGAGTCGTGGGCACGCCAAGGAGGTGCAGGGCCACCCCGGTGTTGGACACCGCCCCTCCCGTCGCAATGGTCGGCGCCCCCACCTCGTACAACCGCCCCGGATCGAGCGGAATCGGATGGTCGATGTGGGGAATGATGTCCAGGCAGATATGACCGGCAACCACCGCACGTTTCATGGCGGATCTCCTCGGTGCGCGTTTCGTAGGCAGGCCCCACTCTAGCGCGCACAGCCACCGCCGCAAGCACAACCGGAATGCGGTCGCCTACTGGAAGAAGTGGTCGAACTTGCCGTTGAGCGAGAATCCCGGCCGCCAACCGGTGGAGCGGTCGACCTCCTGCCCGTTGCGGAAGTAGATCAGACAGGGGACAGGACCCACCCCCAGTTCGGCGCGCAGCGCCGGTTCCTGGGCCACATCCACCGTGTAGACCACCCACGGCTTGCCCTCGGCCACCCCTGATCGGACACTCCGCATGACCGACTTGCAGTAGGGGCAGTGAGACGACTGGAAAAGCAGCACCACCGGCCCGGTGCCGGGACGCCGCACCTGGTCGATGCCGCCGGCTGGCAGGGGTTCATAGCGCCCCGTGCCTTGGCGCGGCAAGGGTTGCGTGGGATCCACGGAGGCGCATCCCACACCCAACAGCCCGGCCACTGCCACACACCCTAGCCATCCAGCCCACTTGCGTCCGCCAATCCGTGTTGTCATGGTGCGACTTCCTGTTGTTTGGTGGAGGGATACAGGTACTGCAACGCCAGCAGCATGGCATGCATCTGGTGTTGCACGACGTCGATCCGGATGCGTCCCGAATAGGGGCTCTGCATGATGCCGCCCGCACACTCCGGGCGGGTGCGGTGGCTCGCCAGGAAGAAGTTGTACTTCTCCAGTGGCCCGCCGACCTGGGTGGAGATCTGCCGTACCAACATGCCTTCGATGGCCGTCCGCAGGGTCGCCATTGCCGTCTGGTCCTGGCGCAGTTCCGCCACCCGATAGGCCGCGACCAACCCCTCCACCGCGTAGGCCGTATTGCCCTCGCGCGCTTCCACGTCCCGCTGGTGGAGTTGCCACCAAGCCAGGGCCAGACACGCATCGCCCATCATGTCGGCATTCTTCCAGCCTGCTTCCACGTATTCCAGAAAGGCCATGCAGCCCCACTGGAAGAAGCCCTTGGTATCGTCCGAGTTCGGGTCCCGCACCCAGGCGTCCACGGTGTACTTCTTGGCCAGCAAAGGCGCGATCTTCTCGATTTTCGGCACCAGTTCGGAATGGTCCATGTACCGCGCTGCCCGACAGTAGGCCAGCAGGGCCTCGCCGTCGTAGTAGGGACTGGGGACCGGCTCCCTCTCGTTGATGCTCGCCCGGTACATGCGTCCCCAGGAGCCATCGTCCATCTCCATGCCGCCGAGGTAGCTGAGGTAGTTGCTCGCCCAGGCCGAGGTCAGCCCGCGCCCCATGCGCGTCAGGTATTTCTCCTCGCCGCGCCAAAGCTCCACCAGGGAGAGGGTGACCAGGGCCACCGTGCCGGTCTTGATCTCGTCGGTGCCGGGGTAGAGCGGTCCCGTGTGCCCCATGCCCAGCGGGCGACTGCGGTCGATGAAGAACTGCGCCCCCTTGATGACCGCGCGCGCGGTAGGCAGCGTGGGACGGTCGCGGTTCAGGCAGGCAAGGCCCCACAGGGCACCAGCCTGCCGGACTTGGTTGTCGTCGTCCGATTTCTCGTCCTCGACCGCATCCTGGGCATAGATGAAGTTGCCCAGATCGGTCTGCTGCGCCAAGTAGTAGATTCGGGCCTTCTCGATGGCATCGGTCAACAGCCGCCGTTCGAGCTTCACGTCGTCCAGGGGATCATGCCAGGGCTCCTGGCGGGACAACTCACGCAATTGGACACGCAACGTGTCCAGCACCGTCGGTGCCTTGGCGGGCGCGGGTGCCTGAGCCCAGGCCCAACCACTCGCGACCCCGAGTGCCACTACAGCTATGCGAAGGGAGACACCCACGTTCAACCACCTTTTTTCGTCTGTACGACCAGCTTGTCCTGGTTCAGTTCGAGGGACTCCAGGCGCCGGATGCGCGGTCCCCATTCCTTGTCCTGGGAAATCTGCGTGCCCCAGTCCATCTCCTGGATACGCTTCACCATCCATTCCGGCACCTCGCCTCCGGGCACGACAATCTCCGCCACCGTCACCGAGAGGCCGGTCTCCTTCATCTGCACGTTCAGCCGCAGTTTGCCGTTGAGGTACCTGCCCTGCAACCAGGAGACCCCGGTATCGTTCAGCGGGATGCTCGCCTGGACCCACGGCACCCCATCCACGATCTCCACGGCCACCTTCCCGCGCATGGAGCGGCAGTCGTCGAGTCCGCCGATGAGGCCGTTCAACTCCCGGCTGTCGAATTCGATCCGGTCCGCTTGCCCCTTCTGGCAGGCTGTATAGAAGCGCTGCACGTTCCGTTTGACCTTCTGCTGCTCGGTCTGGTTCAGTTCCGTCACCGGCAGGGACATGGGCTCCGTGGCGGTGAGCCGCCGGACCATGCCGCGCATGTACCATACCCCTCCCCCCACCGCCAACCCCATGAGCAGCACCAAGCCGCCCACAATGGAGAGGGCGATGATCAGTCCCTTGTGGCTGGATTTTGGGCGACTGTTGCCGGGTTGGTTTCGCATCTGTCTGTCCACCGGTACGCTCCCTCGTATGCAGGCCGATTTCCCAGGCGGTGGCCGGAATAGCATTCCCGGCGAACCGCCTGCTCACACCCCATAAGGAAAGGTGGCGGTCGCCCGGAGTCAAGCGGAAACCCGGAGTTTCGGTTGCCTGCGCCCCGGTCCGTGGCTATACTCGCTGGCTGCATTCCCCAACCCTTGGTTTCTCCCATGCGCCGCGACGAACTCCTCAACGAATCCGCCCAGGCCTTGCAGGCCGTCGGCATCGCCAACGGTCTCCAGGAGGCGCGGTGGCTACTTGAGCATGTACTGGGCAAAGGGCCTGGGACGGTGGATGCTGCCCGGGAGACCCGGTTCCGCGAGTTGCTGTCCCGCCGTCTGGCCGGCGAACCGCTCCAGTACGTCATGGCATCCGCCGAGTTCTACGGACTGGAGTTGGCGGTGGGACCCGGCGTTCTCATCCCCCGTCCCGAGACCGAACGGCTGGTGGACTTCGCCAAGGCCCGCTACCCGGGGCACCACGGCATCTGCGATCTCTGTACCGGGTCCGGGGCCATTGTGCTCGCCCTCGCCCACGAACTGCCCGCTGCAGAACCCATGGTCGGCATCGACCTCTCGCCCGAGGCCCTGGCCTATGCCCGGCGGAACCGGGAGGCATTGGGCCTCTACCGGGTCGGCTTGATCGAGGGCGACCTCTTCGCCCCCATTCCCGCCGATATCCGGTTCGGCCTGGTAACCGCCAACCCCCCCTATGTTTCGCCTGACGAGTACGACGCCTTGCCGGACGAAGTCCGCGCCTGGGAACCACGTCTGGCCTTGTATGCGGACGACCGGGGGTTGGCGCTGGTCAGGCGCGTGGCCGAACAGGCCAGCCAACGGCTTGTCCCTGGCGGCTGGCTGCTCTGCGAGATCGGGGCCGAACAGGGCGAAGCCGCCGCCGCCATCTGCCGGGAAGCGGGATTCGCCCAGGTGGAGGTGCTGCCCGACTACTGCCAGCGCGACCGGGTGGTTGCCGCGCAATTGGGGTAGAAAAGGGACGCAAGGGACCAAAGGGACGCTATGGTTCCAGCATTCCAATATTCCAGTATTCCAGCCCATGTCCGAATCTCATCTTCACCAACTCGTTCAGATCATGGCCCGCCTGCGCAGTCCGGGCGGCTGCCCCTGGGACCGGGAGCAGACTCACCAGAGCCTGGTCCGCTACCTCGTGGAGGAGACTGGCGAGTTCCTTGACGCCCTCGACGAGCAGGACGACCAAGGAATGGTGGACGAGCTGGGCGATCTGCTGCTCCAGATCGTCTTCCACGCCCGCATTGCCGAGGAGGAAGGCCGCTTCACCATCGAGGACGTGGCCCGGAGCGAATGCGAGAAGATGCTCCGGCGCCATCCCCACGTCTTCGGCGACGCCCAGGCCGACCATCCCCAGGCGGTGGTGGACCAGTGGGAGAAGATCAAGCGCCAGGAGCCCGGCAAGGAGAAGCGCACCTCCGCCCTGGACGGCGTGCCGCGCCATCTCCCTGCCCTCCACCGCGCCCAGAAGATCCTCGACAAGGTCGCCAAAGTCGGTTTCCGCTGGCCGGATATCGACGGTGCGCTGGCCAAGGTCGAGGAGGAATGGGCCGAATTGCGCGAGGCCCTGGAGAAGCAGGACCAGGAAGCCGTCGGCGAGGAATTGGCCGACCTCATTTTCACCTTGGTCAACGTGGGGCACATGGCCGGCATCCGGGCCGAGGAAGCCATGCAGGCCGGTCTGCGCAAGTTCGAGCGCCGTTTCCGGCGGCTGGAACTCCTGGCGGCCGACGAAGGCCGTTCCACCCACGACTGTACGCCCGAAGAATTGGCCCGATACTGGCGACGCGCGACGGAACTCGAGCGGTCCGAGCCGACCGCATAGCGCGTGACAATCCTGCGTCCTCCCGTATATTGCCAGTTTTGTGCCATTTCATAGGGAATACAGACCATGACCGCACCCCAGAAACGAGTCCTGTCGGGCATCCAGCCCTCGGGCACCCTCCATATCGGCAACTATTTCGGCATGATGCGTCCCTCCGTGGAGCTCCAGGCCGAGAACGAGTGCTACTACTTCATCGCCAACTACCACGCCCTGACCTCCTCGCCGAAGGCCGAGGACCTGCGCCAGCGGACCCAGCAGGTGGCGGTGGACTTCCTCGCCTGCGGGCTCGATCCCGAGAAGACCACCTTCTTCCGCCAGACCGACATTCCCCAGGTCCTCGAACTGACCTGGATTCTCTGCTGTCTGACCCCGGTCGGCCTGCTGGAGCGTTGTCACAGCTACAAGGACAAGGTGGCCAACGGGATCATTCCGAACCACGGGCTCTTCACCTATCCCGTCCTGATGGCGGCGGACATCCTCGTCTACGGCTCCCATCTGGTGCCGGTGGGCAAGGACCAGAAGCAGCATCTCGAAGTCACCCGCGACCTGGCGATCCGCTTCAACAACCAGTACGGCGAACTCCTCGTCGTGCCCGATCCCATGATCCAGGAAGAGGTGGCGGTGATCCCCGGCCTCGACGGCAGGAAGATGTCGAAGAGCTACGACAACACCATCGAGCTCTTCGGCGAAGGCAAGGCCATCCGCAAGAAGTTCATGAAGATCGTCACCGACTCCACGCCGGTGGAGGACCCGAAGAACCCGGACACCTGCAACGTCTTCGCCCTCTACAAGCTCTTCGCCACCCCCGAGGAACTGGCCGAAATGCGCCAGACCTACCTCGCGGGCGGCATGGGCTACGGTCATGCCAAGCAGGCTCTCTACGAGAAGTACGAGAGCTATTTCGCCGAGATGCGCGAGCGACGCAAGGAACTGCTGGCCAAGCCCGAGTTGGTGGAGGAAATCCTCCAGGAAGGTGCCCGCCGCGCCCGTGCCACGGCCGAGGCCGTCATGGCCCCGATCCGCGAGGCCGTCGGCATCGCCTAATGGCCCTCTGCAACTGATTGAGCTCCATGAAGTCTCTGTGCTGCTGCGTCCGTCTTGCCTGTCTTGCCGCCCTGCCCTTTCTTGCCTCCTGTGCGAGTGTAGGGCCAAAAAGCACGCTTGACGTGCGCGACTACGGTGCGGTCGGCGATGGCATTGCCAATGACCGCCCGGCCTTCGTGGCAGCGCTGACAAAGGCCAAGGAGTTCGCGGGAAGACCGGTCGTCCTCCACATCCCCGACGGTACCTACCGTCTGGGGCTGCCGGAGGACGCCGCCCCGCAGACCGCGCACCTGGCCATCGCCGACCTGTCGAACCTGACCGTAACGGCCGGCCACCGGGCTCTGCTGATCTGTACCAGTCCGTACCACCATGGCATCGGTGTCTTCCGAAGCCATGGCGTGGTCCTGAGCAATCTTGCAGTCGACTACGATCCCCTGCCCTTCACCCAGGGCATCGTGGTGGCGACCGATCCCGAGGCGAAGCTGGTCGACGTCAAGATCGAGGCGGGCTTCCTGCCTCCCACCGAACCGCACCTGGATGCCTTCTCCGGCAAGCCAGGCAGCAACATCGGCTATCTCTACGATCCCCAGACCGGCCGGAAGCTGAACGGCTTCATGGACCAGTACCTGCGCAAACAGGTCACCGCCCTCGGGGACGGGGTGTTCCGCTACCAGACCAGCAATACGGTCCAGCCGGAGTTCGTCGGCAAGCGATTTGTGGTCGTGGGCAGGCGCAAAGCCGACGGAGTCAAACTCCACGGCTCCACCCGCTGCCACCTCGACAACGTCGAGGTCTACAGCGCCCCCGCCTGCGGCTTCACCCTACAGGACTGTTCCGAGATCACCCTCGATCACTGCGCGATCAAGCCCCTCCCCGGCAGCCCGCGGGTGTTCTCCACCAATGCCGATGGTCTGCACGGCAAGTGGGGGTGCATCGGCCCAGTCCTCTCCAACTCGTACTTCACCGGCATGGGCGACGACGCGGTCAACGTCGGCGGTTCCTACACGCCGGTTGTCGAGCAGCCGGACGATCACACGGTCATCGTGGAAGGCCATGGTTCGATCACAAAGCCCGACCCGGAGTTGGTGACGGTCGACCTCGCGACCAACGCCCACATTCCGCTCGGGCCTGTCCGCGAAATCCGCGGCACCAAGGTGGAAGGCTACGCCAAGCCCTGCCTGCGGATTGTCTTCGAGAACCCCATCCCCACGCTGACCACCTTCCAGCAGACCGGCAAGACGAAGGCGTGCAGCCAGATTCTGAACCTCAACGCCTGCGAGCGCGGGGCGAAGATCATCGATAACTGCTTCGCGAACCATCGCTGTCGCGGCGTCCTCATGCGCGCCCCCGACGGCATCATCCGGGGCAACCGCTTCGAGTACCTGGCCGGGCCAGGGGTGGTCATCAGCAACGATGGCGGCTTCCTCACGGAAGGCCCGTCCGGCAATGGCACCGTGGTCGAGGATAATGTGTTCAGCCACATCGAGCGCTCCAACATCTGGATCAATTCCAGCATTCCCGGCCAAGCCGACTCTGCGACGCAAGGCGTGGTGGGCCTCCGCATCGTTGGCAACCGCTTCGAGGACTATGGCGGCCCCAACTGCAGTGGCCGTGGCGTGGTCGGGAACATCTTCTGGATCGCGAACGCCTCCGACTGCGTGTTCGCGAACAACACCATCGGCAAGCCCGCTGCCGAGGAGTACCGCGGCACTCCTATCCTGCTCAAGCGGACCGCGAATCTCGTCTGGGACAACAACACCATCGAGGGACAGCCCCCCGACCTTGAGCGCGATTCCCGGCCAATCGAGAAGTAGCGCCGCTTCGCCGCCTAGTGCGTCTCCCCTATGGCATCCAGGCGGCGCACCATGATCCGGCTGAAGTTCACGTGGGTCTGGTAGCCGCCGATGCCGACGGTATCGGTCGCCAGCGGTTCCCCGTCCCGGTAGGAGATCACTTCCACACCGTTGACCAGCCCCCGTATCCGGTCCCCTTCGCGCAGCAGGGTGATCCGGCTGCGCCGAGGGCTGTAGGGCGCGTGCCCTCCCTGGTACTGGATGGGAAACCGGTGGTCCTGGCGGACGTTCGCCACTTCCTTCCCCGCCCGGTAAAGCACGGTGGCCGTGCGATCCCGGCTGTTCACCTCCAGGCGGTAGCCGTTGTCCAGATTCCGCCCCTGCCCAAGGCAGAGCACGATGTTGTCGGCGGGGTAATGGATGTGGCTGGGGTTCTTCTCCCAGCCCATCCATTCGCTGTTCTCCTCGATATTCGTCGCCAGCAGCACGTCCCCGGCCAGGCTTTCCTTGTGCCAGATCATCCCCCGCCCCTGTGGAGCCACCAGGCTTACCCAGTTCGACGCCAGCGCGCAGGACATGCCCCCATGATCGATCCACTCGCCGCCTTCCCGCCACCAATCCGTCTCCCGACGGTCGAAGGCGCTGAACCACTGCGTCGCCGTCCAGCGGGGCACCGTGATCTCCACGTCGTCGAAGGCCACCTCGCCCCCGCTGTTCTCCAGCAGCAACCCGCCACCGACCCCGCGCTTCACAGGCTGCTCCCTCCCGTTGGCAGCAACCGTGTCGCCCGCCAGCTCGATCCGGCAATCAACCCATTGCCCGGAGGGTACTGAGACGGCAAGATCGGAGGCCGCCGGGCGGGCGTTGGGACCATGGAAAGCAACCGAAATCCCCTCGCCCTCCCGCTCCGCGAGAATCACTCGGGCCAGAGCCCGGTCGTTCCCCAGCCGCAGTCGCAGGGAGACCGAGCAGTCGCCCTCCAACTCCTGCCAGAACCGCAGCCGCCCGGCTTGTCCCCTGCTCGCCAGAACGCCATCGGCCACCCGCCAACGACCGTTCTCCATGCCCCAGATCGCGACTTGGTTGCTCCGCCCGACCACCGGCGTTTCCTTGGCCTTGCGGGCCAACTTGTCCGCATCGGGAGAACGGCGGATTTCCTCCCACTCCTCGGGGGTGAAATCGAGATAGTCGCTGGGATCGGGAATGGTGTTGGCGTCGAAGCGGTAGGGACCAATCCGGAAGAGGTCCACCGGGTTGGCGAAAGCAGCCACTGCCACCCGGCCAATCCGAGCCGGGGCGCCCAGATACCAGTTCCAATCACCCGTTCCGAACCGATAGGAGGAGCCCTGGGCAAAGACTGTTGAAGCCGTGGGCAGTCCCGTCTGGGGGGCCGCATCGGCAACCTGCCACAGCACCAGTTCCTGAAGATCCCTCACCGGCTCCGGCAAGGCAATCGTCCCGCTCTTGCCAACCAGCGCCGCCCCCTCTCCCCGGACCCGGCGTTGCCAGACGGCATCCGGGGCAGGCTGCCACGGCAGCCGATAGGCCCCGCCATCCTCGCCGCCCCAGGCAACCGAACTCACCTGCACATCATCGAACCGCGCTTCGCCCGCCGTCAGGAGCAATCCCGGCCGATGCGGCAGTGGCGAGGCATCCTGGCGCACGGCAATCTCCCGACCGTCGAGCAGGAACCGCCGGGTCCAACCCCAGGCTTCCACGGTCAGCCGATACCATTGGCCCGGGACGACTTGGGGCAACTCCGTGCCGCCGCCAGCCTGGACGAGAAAGCGTTCCGCCCCCGCCTCGGAGACCAGCGCCAAACCACAGACGCTGCCCGCGTCGGGAAAGACGCTTACCGAAGTCCGCGTTCCCAGCCACTCGGGCTGGTCCACCACCAGCAAAGCCTCGCCCCCATCCTCCGCCAGCTTGCCTTGTAGCGAGTACTGCAAGGGAATCCGGTTCGGGTCGAGCGAGAACTCCACCTGCCATTGGCCCGAGCGGTTCTGCCACTCGCCCAACCCATGGCCCGGCGAGCGATCGAAACGGTCCCCGAACTCCCGCTGGGCCTCGCTGCCCGGCACTAGCACCGGAACGACAGGAGGGAATTCGCCGTCAGCGACACAGGCCAGGCCCTGCAACTCCCAAGCCGCATCGCCCTTCCCCGTCAAGCGCAGACGGTCGGCGGCAACTGTACCCAAATCCAGCCAATGCCATTGGTCACGGGCAGCGGTTGCTGGCAAAAGAACAAGCCGGTCTTCGCCGCTGGGCGTCGCCAGCTCGATCCGCACCTCGCCGGATGCCATCGGCAGAACCCGCGCCCAGACGCGGGGAGACGTCCCCCCATGCGGCAACGCAAACTCCGCCTGCCCACTGCCGTCCTCCGCGAACCGGAGGACCGTGCCGCCGCTGGCCGAAAGGCAGCGCTCCACTCCTTCGAGACGGGTCGCCCGCCACCCGGCCAGGCGCTCTCCCGGACTCCCTGCGCTGGCCAACGGTTCGTACTGCGAACCCGCCGGGTGCCGCAACAGGAGGAAGGCAAGGAGCCCGGCAACCAGGGAAAACGCCATTCCCCAGTACCAGCGCCGGGAACAACAGGCAGGTCCTTCGGGAGGTGGCATCATTGGGAAGAGCCGCTGGTGGGAACTCCTCCCAGCCGGCTTTGTCTCCTTAAGGAATAACACGCAAGGGGTGGCCTAATGTGGTGGTATCCCTGTTGCGTGGCAACCATTCCGAGGAGTACCGACCATGAGATTGACCCTAAGCATTGCATTGGTAATCGTTTCGAGCCTGGTATTTGTTGGCTGTGGCAAGCAGCAGGAGCCGACCCCGCCGGTTCCCAAGGTCACTGAAGACACCAGCCTCCAGAAGAGCGTCGATCAAGCGACCGGCGCGGTGAACGAAACCCTCGACAAGGCTACGAACCAAGCGGAGGCGGTCAAGGCCAGTGCCGAGGCGAGCGTCACCGATGCGACGGCCAAGGTCGAGGACGCCACCAGCCAGTTCGACACCATCGTGGCCGCGATCAAGGAGAACGTGGCGGCCAACCAGTTCGACCAGGCGTTGACAGGCCTCAAGCAAGGGCTTGCCCTGCCCAACCTGACGGATGCGCAGAAGGGCATCCTCCAGCAGCTTCAGGAAGCCGTCCAGGCCGCCCTCGCCAAGAACACCACCGCAACCGCAACCCAAGAAGCCCAGGGCGCTGTCGACGACGCGGCGAAGAAGGTCGGGGGAGTCCTCCAGGGCTTCGGCAAATAGCACCGACATCCCGTTCGTGGTCCAAGCCCCAGCGCTCGGGCCACGAGCTGGGCAAGGGAGCTTGCACGCGGAGCGGACACCAGTAGGTTTGGGCGTACCCCATTCTCGTCGAGGAGATGGCCCATGCGTCGCTTGGTGGTGTTCCTAAGCGTTCTCGCCGTTTGCCGCATTTCCGCCGCCCCGGTACTGGTCTGGACCTTTGCCGACGGCCTAGCTGGCTGGACCCCGGCCAACTGGGAGACAACCGCCGTCAGCCCGGATGGCTTTGTCGGCCTGAGCAAGTACGACTGCCAGTTGCTCTCGCCGAAGCTGGACATCGCTGCCAGCGACTACGCCGAGTTGGTGGTGCGCATGACCACCGACACGAGTGGCAGCGGCGAGACCTTCTTCCGGTCGAACGGGCAAGGGCTCAACGACGCCCGCAAAGCCCGGCATATGGCAATCGCTTCGCCGGAGCCCCGGCTCTACCATATTCCGCTGCGCGGGGCACCCGGTTGGGAGGGCCAGATCGAGGCAATCCGGTTCGACCCTCTGAACCCGGCGGGAGCCAAGATCCGCATCGAATTCATCGCGCTGATGCCCGAGCCCGGCATGGCACCGGTGAACGGCAGCATGGAGATGACCCAAGATGGGCACCCGCTAGGCTGGAAAGCCACCGGCGACGGTGCCAGCGTCACCCATGAGACACCCCACAGCGGAGCGTCTGCCTTGCGCCTCGTTCCCGGTGGCACCTGGTCGCTCGACCCCTTCGACCTTTCCCTGCTCGGTGCCTATCGCCTCGACGGCTATGTCCGAGGCAACGGGACCCTCCTCCCCCAGATTGCCTTTCTGGACGGCAACGGGGCCGAGCGGCACACTGCCGACCTAGCCCTGGACCGCGTCCCGGCAACGAACTGGCAGCCCTTCACCGCCACCTTCACCTGTCCGCGCGATGCCTACCAAGCCGTCGTCCGCTTTGCCGCCAAGGACGGGACTGTGGAGTTGGACGATGTCTACCTCACCCGCCTGGCCCCGGGCAACATTGTGGACCCCGGTCCACCCCGGCCCCAGTGGCAAGCCGCTTGGATCTGGCATCCGGATGCCCTCGACCGGGACGACCAGACCGTCCATTTCCGCTACGAGCTGGTGGTCCCCGACCGTCCCATTCGCCTCGCCCGACTCCAGATCACCGCTGACGACGGCTACGCCCTCTCGGTCAACAGCCAGGAACTGGAACGCCAATTCGGCGTGACCGATGGCTGGCGGACACCAGAAGTCGTGGACCTGGCCCCCGTCCTGAAGCCGGGGACCAACCGCATTGAAGTAGAAGCCCACGATATCGCCAGCGCCCAAGGGCTCATCGCCGAAGGGATCATCACCTTCGCCGACGGCAGCGAGCAAGCGATCCGCACGGGCAGCGCTTGGCTTGCCGCGCTTGATCCCGCGGGTCCCTGGGTAGCGGCCCGCGAACTGGGCACGCCGCCCTGCCCTCCCTGGCGCGATCTGCCCAGCGTGGACCTCGCTGCGCCCGTGCCGGTTTCCGGGACTCTCCAGGTGACCCTCGACACCTCGGCCCAGCCAAGTCTTGCCGCAACGCTTGATCTGGCACTCCAGAAGGACACACCCCGCCCTGTTTTCGCCCAACTCCAGCTTCGCCGGGGCGACGCCGTATTGGTGGAAGCATGGGCCGACCGGGAAGCCCTTCCTGCCGATACCCGGGCAGGCGGCAAGACCACGCTTCACTGGCGGCTCCCCCTGCCCTACGGTCTGCCGCCGGGTCCAGCCACGGTCACTTGCCGGTTGCGGGGGACCGCCTTCGTGCCCTCCCTTCCGTCAACCACCGTGAATCTGCCGACGCCTCCGGTTGCTGGCGACTTTCCCAAGGCCGAATGCCGGACCATCGACGGTCTGCCGCGGCTCTTCGTGGACGGCACGGAAATCGACCCCACCCAGGCGTTTTTCATCCGCCCCGACCAGCTCCAGCAGGACAACGCCCGCCAGGCCCGGATGCCCATTCTCTGCGTGAGTCTTGATGACATCGGGTTCACCGAGAGCGGCTTCGACTACACCAAGGTGGACAACCTGTTGGCCGCCTATCTCGGGGCTTGCCCAGAGGCTTGGATCATCCCCAACTTCACCTTCGACACCCGCTACCAGCCCTGGTGGATCAAGGCCCATCCCGAAGCCCATTGCCGCCTCGAAGATGGCAGCGACCTCATCGGCGACTACCACGGCAGTCGCCGCATCGTGCCCGGCTATGCCTCCGAAGTCTGGCGCGACACCTATACCGACGCCCTCCGACGCCTGATCCGCCACCTGAAGGGCACCCCCTTCGCCAGCCGGATCATCGGTTTTCATCCCTGCTCGGGGATCACCACGGAATGGTTCCACTGGGGCGCGCAATCCGGCGAACTGGTGGACTACAGCGAAGCAGGACAACGCGACTTCCGCCGTTGGCTCGCCGGGACCTATGACACCGACGGCGCCTTGCGCCAGGCCTGGCACCAACCCGAGGTCTCGCTCGCAACCGCGACCATCCCCAGCGGCGAGCGCCGCCGCACGCCCGGACTGGGCATCTTCTTCGATCCCCTCACCCAACAGGACGTGTTGGACTACAACCGCTACCAGCACGATGTGGTGGCCGACACCATCGCCCACTTTGCGCGGGTCATCAAGGAGGAAACCAACGGGCGCAGTCTGGCCGGAACCTACTACGGCTACGTGACCCACCTGCCCGAGACGCCCGGCTTTTGTCAGGGGTCCGGTCATTTCAGCCTCCATCGCCTGCTGGAATGCCCGGACATCGACTTTCTCATGGCCCCCCTCGCCTACGCCTGGCGCGAACCGGGCAGCCCCGGTGCAAGTATGACCGCCACCGCCTCGCACGCCCTCAACGGCAAGCTCTGGTGGCACCAGGAAGACCTCCGCACTCACTGGGTTCAGCCCGCGGCCTACGGAGCCAGCAGCACGCTCCAGGAAACCCTCGATGTCTTCCGCCGGGAACTAGCCCGGAATCTGGCCCAGGGGACCGCCATCCAATGGTTCGACTTCAGTCTCGGCTGGATCTTCGGCGACGACCGGGTTACCGCCGAAGTGGGCCGTCTCCGCGAGCTTGACGTCAGCCGCACGCAGGGAAAGGAGTGGCCCCGCTCCACCTATCTCGCCGTGATCGTGGACGAGGAGCAGATGGGAACCTTCGATCCCTTCCATCCGCCCTATGGGCTTGATCTCATCTACCGTCAGCGGGACTACCTGAACCGGGCAGGTATCCCGTGGAAGTGCTATCTCTTCAGCGATCTGCGCCGCCACCCGGAACTGCTGGAACACCGTGCCTTCCTGTTCCTGAACCTCTTCCGCCTCAGCGACTCCGACCGCAGTTTCCTGCAAGAGAAGGTCATGACCGGGGGGCGCACCGTCGGCTTCGTCGGCCCGGCAGGCATCCTGACCGCCACCGGCCTTGCCCCCGAAGCATCCGGCAAGCTGTTGGGATTGGACATGGTCCGCCTGCCCGACGACACCCCCTTCCAAGCTACTTTCGCCACCACCCTCCCCGCGCCCTGGGCCGAGTTCGCGGACAAGACCGTCCGCAAAACCAGCGCCCGTCCGCCGCTACTGGGAGCCCAGGGAGCAAAGGGCGCCCTGGCCCTGTTCGACAGTCGAAACGAAGCCGCCGTGGTGGCCGAGGTGCGGGACGGCTACCGGCTGTTCTGGAGCGCCATTCCCGGCTTGCTCCCCGAGCATCTGCGCGCCCTGGCCCGCTTTGCGGATATCCCGGTTCTCTCCACCACCAACGACACGGTCTACTGCGGCTACGGTTTCGTCGCCCTCCATGCCGCCGATGACGGCGAACGCACCCTCGCCCTGCCCGCCCCCGCTGCCGTGCGCGATCTCTTCAGCGGCCAAACCTGGCCCGCTGGAACCCGCCAAGTTACGGTTCCTCTACGCCACGGACAGACCGTTCTGCTCCTTGCCACGCCCTGACCTTGCCAGCGTGCCTTCCGCGTGCTTGATTGTGATCTTCACCAAGCAAGACAAGGCATAGTGCATGCGGTATACAATCGGGGCGATGGCGATGGCAGTCTGGGCGATGGGGCAGACGATCGACGAGCAACAGATTCAGGCCGCGTTGAGCCTTCGCGAGCCCCTGCCGGGGGATCAGACGGTTGCCGCCGCCAGCAAACTGGACCTCAAGATGCCGGTGATGTGCCGCGAGTGGCATGTCTGGTGGGGTGCCCCCTACGGCGTCCGTCCGCAAGTGCCGGTATGGACCCATTGGAAGGGCTTCCGCCAATACGGTGCCTTCGACCCCGCCACCACCATCGAGGAACCGGTTCTTGGTTCCGCTTGGCGGCGGCAGTTGAACTGCGTGGGCTACCCCTTGCTGGGGCCCTATGACTCCGGCCAACCGGACATCATCCGCTGGCAGTTGGAGACCGCGCAACGGGCCGGACTCACCTGCCTGCATCTCCATCTGTGGCCGAGCCTGTGGGATAGCGGCGAGGATTTCACCCCCCAACCCGTCCTTGACCTCATCCTCGACCAGGCCGCCAAGCTGGATTTCCCCATCGCCATCCACGACGAGATCCAGTTCCGCCGCCCCAACATCACCAAGGCCCAGACCCTCGCCAGCACGATCCAGCGCACGACCCGCCTCCTGGCGCGGTACAAGGATCATCCCGGCCTCTACCAACAGAAGGGCATGCCCTTCTACTACATCCAGAACTGGTCGAACTGGATCTCAGCGCCGGACATGGCCACCTACTTCCAGGAGGTGGAAAAGGTGGTAGGCCCCGTCTACTGGGTGGTGGAGATGGGCCCCAAGGAGGACTATCTCGCCATTCCCGAACTGAAGGCCTACGTGGGACCGAGCAATAGCTGGTTCCTGCACACGCCACCCTATGGCGTCGGCCCCCATCCCTGGGACAAGCTGGAGGAGTCCATGCAGGACGCCTGCCGCAAGGCCCGCGCCCACGGCAAGGATGTGGGGGTCCTGGTCATGACCCGGTTCAACAACCATCACGACCGGGGCAGCGAGGACCGCGGACGGATTCCCGCCGAGGACGGCATGTTCCTGGTCAAATCCCTCGAACTGGCCGCCCAGCAGCAGCCCGATTTCGTGGTGCTCACGCAATGGAACGACTTCGAGGAGTGCGCCTTCATCGAGCCCGCTTGGGATTGCGACGGCTTCAACGGCGATCCCTACCGCTACTGCCGCATCGTGGCCGCGTCCATGGGCAAGCCCTTTGTCCCGGCCCCCCTTCCCGCCCGGCAACAGCTCGATCCCATGATCCGCCATCGGCTCTTCGGCGACACCCAGCCCGGCGACATGGGGCCGGTTCTGCACCAATTGGCGGGCGCGGAACGGAACCTGACGTGGTCCTGGGGCGAGGGCTCCGGCGACCCGACCCGCCTCGCTTTCGCGCAGGCCTCGCTCCTGACCTGGACACCGGACGCCGCTCTCGGCGGTGTCCGGTTGAGCAATCCCGGCGTCATCGAGCCCGATGGTGTGCTGAAGGACAAGGAGGAGATGCGGTTCTACCTCGATCCCTCCATCGGTCGCGAACTGCCCCGCAACGCCATGTGGTGGCTGGCCGTGGAGGTCGCGCCAGGGGCCGAGGGCTCCGTCCAGTTCGAATACCGGTCGGACATGGAGAACTACCGGGTGGATTCGCGCTGGGAACGCCGCTACGTCGCGCTGGGAGCCTGTCCCCGGATTCCCCTCGCCGATGGCGGCACCGTCTATTGGGCTCCCCTTTACGGAGCCTGGCCCGCAGGGGCCGAAGGCGACCTCACCGCCAAGCTAAGCCGGAAGACCGGTCCGACCGTGATCCGGCGCTTGGCGCTGTGGACCTCCCTCCGCAGCGATACTGCCGTACCAGCCACCTGGGAGACCAAGGCAGCCGCCTTGCCTGCGGGTATCGATCCAAACCAGCCCTACGTGGTTGCCCCCTTCGACACCGCTGGCAATCCCGGCCTGCCCCGCCTCGTGATCGCGGGACAGACCGTCCCCAGCAAAGGCCGCTACGGCGTCACGCCCTGACCTGGACGCTGAGGTTGCGGAATCGGGCCATGCTCGTGCCGCGCGCATAGACACCGGGACGCAGAATCTCGCCCTTCGCGGGAAGCGTGACCGTGAGTTCGAGCATTTCCCATTCCCCGGTACCAGATGCGGGTTTGCGGGCTTCGGCAACGGGACAGGTGGCGTCATCCATGCAAATGGCCTCCAGCCCAGCCTCGCCGCCACTGCAGCAGACCTCGCCGGCGACGACGAACGCCTGGCCGGGAACACCGCGCACCACCCGTGGCCACGTGGGCAGGCAAGCCACGCGCTCGCGGACATCCCGCGCCACGATCTCCGCCCCATCGGGGGTAGAGACCCGTTCGATGCTGACCTGGGCGTCGGCACGGTCTTCCCAATACATCACCCAACCGTCCGGACAGGTCGGCGCATCACCAGCCACCGCGAAGTCCCCGTTATGCAGGAGTTCCACCCCCACGGGAGCTGGCTGCGGCGCGAAATCGATCCGGTCGCGATAGGCGAGGAAGAACTGGTTGACCATGTCGGCAACCGCCTTTGCGCACTCGTTGGCACAGGCGATCTGGTAGGGCAGAATCTCCGCGATCCGCTCTTCCTCCAGCAGGCGGAGAATGTGCTGGCATCGTTCGATGGCGAACGCTTCCAGATGGCCAACGGTCCGGGGGAAGTCGATGCTGGTCGCCGGACGATAGCCTGGAATGGCGATACCGGAGGGATCACGCACGGACTCTGCGGGCATGTGCCGGGGACCACCGATCTCGGCGGCATGGGGTGGCGAACCACAGTCTTCCAGGTAATGGGTCGCCGCCCCGAGGAAGCGGATGGCATCCCGCCCCTCTCCGGCCTCGGCAGCCCGGCAGGCGTCCTGGTAGCGTCCTTCCACTCCCGCGATGGCCTGTTTGGGGTGGTGCCCGATGAAATGGCCTTCGCCCAGGAGCTGGTTGTACCGGCAGTAGCGGGAGATCTCCCACTCCCGGCGCGAGTCGGGCATCCGGGCGCCCTTGATCTCGGTGCCGAACGTCCCGTACTGGGCCCAGTTCATGTCGGGGAAACCGCAATAGCACCAGGTCAGAAGCCGTGCTTCGCCCCGTAGCCATGCCACCGTCTCGGGCAACACCTGCAGCGCGGCCCGCGTGATGAAATGATGCCCAGCCATGGAGGTGGGCGCATAGCCGAGTCCGCGCAGACCGCCCTCGTTCGCCCAATCCCACAGATAGGGACCACGGGGCGCAGGCTCCCGAAACCGCGTCGGCAGGCAAACCAAGTCGCAATCCACCATACCTACTCTCCTCTCTATTCCTGCACCCGCACCAATTCCATGCGGTCCACGTAGACGGCCTGGAT
>QKCY01000359.1 GCA_003245525.1 Victivallales bacterium
GAAAGCGAGGCAACAACCCTTACGCCAAAGAAGATATCGGGGTTGCTTGAGGTGAACAACCCACCCAGCGACGAAAACGCCCGCCGGGAGGCCCGGCGGGCGTGGAGGAAACGGGAGAGGGGAGACCGCTAGATCTCCATCAACTCGGATTCCTTGGCGGCCATGAGCTTGTTCACCTGTTCGATGTAGTCGTCGGTGAACTCCTGGATGTCGTCGAGAAGGGTCTTGAGGTCGTCCTCGGTGATCTCGGAGGCCTTCTGGGCCTTCTTGGCGGCTTCGTTGGAGTCGCGGCGGACGGCGCGGATCTCGACCCGGGCTTCCTCGGCGCGCTTGTGGACGAGGCGGACCATGTCCTTGCGGCGCTCTTCGCTGAGTTCCGGGATGGGGAGGCGGATGACGCGGCCGTCGCTGACCGGGCTGATGCCGATGTCGGAGGCGAGAATGGCCTTCTCGATCTCCTTGACCGCATTCTGGTCCCAGGGTTGGATGACGAGCAGGCGGGGCTCGGGCGCGGTGATCGAGGCAATGTCCTTGAGGCGGACGGTGGCGCCGTAGTATTCGACGCTGAGTCCCTCGACAAGGGCCGGCGAGGCCTTGCCGGTCCGCACGGCCTGGAAGTCGTGCTTCATGGCCGAGATGGCCTTGTCCATGCGCTCCTGGGATTCTTCGAGAAGCAGTTCGATGTCGGGCATTGTGAAGTCCCCTTCCTGCTGGGGGGGTGCGGACACCCCGGTTCGTGTGTGCCTAGCGCGGATCGGCGCAGACGAGGGTGGCGTGGGTGAGGTCGCCCTTCACCACCTCCGCAAGGGTCCCGGCCTGGGCGAAGTTGAAGACGACGATGGGGATGTCGTTGTCCATGCACAGGCTGAAGGCCGTGGAGTCCATGACCTTCAGGCGCCGGGCCAGGGCGTCGGCGTAGGAGATCTGGGCGAAGCGGGTGGCGTCGGGGTGGCGTTTCGGATCGGCGGTATAGATGCCGTCGACCTGGGTCCCCTTGAGCACGGCGTCGGCCTTGATCTCGCAGGCCCGGAGGGCGGCGGTGGTGTCGGTGGTGAAGTAGGGATGGCCGGTGCCGGCGGCAAAGAGCACGACCTTGCCTTCGGCCAGGAGCCGGTTGGCGTCCCGGTAGTCGAAGCCGCGGACCACGCCGGGGATCGGCAGGGCCGAGAGGATCTCGGCGGGGACGCCGCAGCCTTCGAGGGCGTCGCGCATGGCCAGGGCGTTCATGACCGTGGCCAGCATGCCCATCTGGTCGGCGCAACTGCGGTTCATGCCTTCCCGGCAGCCGCTCTGGCCCCGGAAGAGGTTCCCGGCACCGATGACCAGAGCCAGTTCGGTGCCGAGATCCGTCAGTTCCTTGAGCCGCCGGGCGGCGGCAACGACGGCCTCTGGCTCGATCCCGTGGGGCGTGTCACCCTTGAGGACTTCGCCACTCATCTTCAGGAGCACGCGCCGGAAGCGGAGGTCGGTGGACATAGGCCGTCGTGGTACCGGGGTGGAAGAACTAGATTTCCTCGCCGATCTGCCAGCGGAGGAAACGCTTAACCGTGAGCTTGGGGGCGATCTTGGCCAGGCACTGCTTGTCGTCCTTGACCCAGGGCTGCTGGGTGAGGCAGACTTCGGTGTACCACTTGCTGATCTTGCCCATCACGATCTTGTCGATGATGTTGGCGGGCTTGCCGACCACCTGCGCCTCGGCGATCTCGCGCTCCTTGGCGAGCAGGTCGGCCGGGACGTCGGCGGGCACGATGTAGCGGGGAGCGAACGCCGCGATGTGCAGGCAGATGTCGTGGAGGAGGTCCTCGGTGGCCTCGCCGTCGACTTCGATCAGCACGCCGATCTTGCCGCCCATGTGGAGGTAGCTGGAGCAGGTGCCCGTGGCGGCCCAACGGGCGACGCGGCGGACCTGCATGTTCTCGCCGATCTTGCCGATCAGGGCGGTCAGTTCGTCCTTGGTGGCCTCGGCCACGGCCTCGGTCACGCAACCGTCGGCATCCTGGGCGGTAGCGACGGCGACGACCTGGTCGGCGAAGACCTGGAAGTCGTCGGTCTTGGCCACGAAGTCGGTCTCGCAGAGCACTTCGGCGAGGACGGCGACGCCGTTGTCGATCTTGGCGACGACGCGGCCTTCCTTGGCGGTGCGGTGGGCCTTCTTCTCGGCCTTGGCGACGCCAGCCTTGCGGAGCTCCTCGATGGCGGCTTCCATGTCGCCATTGGTAGCTTCCAGGGCCTTCTTGCATTCCATCATGCCCACGCCGGTCTTCTCGCGGAGCTCTTTGACGGTCTTGGCGGAAATATCAGCCATTGGTGTTACCCTCGGAATTGGGTTCGATTGGGGGGCCGGGCTTGCGCCCCGGCCACGGAGCGGTTCCTGGGAACCGTCTATTCCTCGTCCTCGTCGCTCTCTTCTTCCGCCTTGTCCGCAGCGGCGGCAGGAGCGGCGGTCTCTTCCGGAATCTCGACGTCGACATCCTCGTTCTTGCCACCGAGGTTGAGACCTTCGGAGACAGCGGCAGCGAGGGTGTCGACGATGATCTTGATGGAGCGCAGGGCGTCATCGTTGCCGGGGATCAGGTAGTCGACGTTGTCCGGGGAGCAGTTGGAGTCGACCAGGGCGACCACCGGGATGCCGAGCTTGCGGGCTTCCTGGATGGCGATGTGCTCGTGGCCGACATCGACGACGACCATGGCCTGCGGGAGGCGCTTCATGTTGACGATGCCGCCGAGGGTGCGCTCGAGCTTGCCGCGTTCGCGGCGGAGGCTGGCGATTTCCTTCTTGGGCAGGGCGTTGATGCTGCCGTCCTCTTCCATCTTGAGGAGCTTGTTGAGATGGGCAATGCGGGTGAGGATGACGCGATGGTTGGTGAGGGTGCCGCCGAGCCAGCGGTCGCACATGCAGTACATGCCGCTCTTCTCGGCCATGTCGCGGACGACTTCCTGGGCCTGGCGCTTGGAACCCACGAAGAGAATCTTGCCGCCGGTGCTGGCGGTGTCGCGCAGGAAGGCGCAGGCGTCGGCAAGCATCCGCATGGTCTTGGTGAGGTCGAAGATGGTGATGCCGTTGCGGGTGCCGAAGATGTACGGCTTCATCTTGGGGTTCCAGCGCTTGGTCTGGTGCCCGAAATGGACGCCGGCTTCGAGCAGGTCGGTGATCGTGGTCTTCTGCACTGTCGTTCTCCTTGCGGACTTCGTGGGCGTTTTGCACGAGCGGAAATGGGCTCGGAAACGCGCCGGGGGTCCAAGTGTGGGCGGTGGGATGGGCATCCCGGTCCCGGCCACCCGGCCGGAACCAACAACCGCCAATACAGGGGGTCGCGTACTATAGCAAGGGATTCCCCGCCCGCAATGGCGCGGGACGTGGATTCGCCCCGGGGGCGGAAAAAGCGAACGGGGACGCACGATCCACCTCAGGGGTGGAACCGGCGTCCCCGCGCGAGTGCCCCGCAGGCGGGGCGGTCGGCTACTTGATCATGGCGAGCATGACGATCCCGAAGGCCATGACGAAGATGGCGACGGTCTCGATGATGCCGAGGGCCATGAGGTAGTTGGTGAAGCCCTGGCCGGTCTCGGCGAAGGCGTCGCAGGAACCGGCAGCGGCCTTGCCCTGCATCCAGGCGGAAATGCCCATGGCGATGCCACCGATGGTGCCGAGGGCGAGGAAGACGGGCCAGGAGGCGCCGAGGGTCGAGGCCTTGCCCAGGATGAGGAACATGAGAATCATGCCGTAGATGGTCTGGGAGAGGGGCGCTCCCGCGAACACGGCCAACTGGAAGGGGGCCGGGCGGTCCTGGGCATAGCATTTCTTCCAGGCGCCGACGGCGGCACAGCCGGCCGCGCCGCAGCCAAGGCCGGAACCGACGGCGGCGAAACCGATGGCGGCGAAGGCACCGGCCTGGGTCAAAGCCTGTTGCAGGGGGGTGGGATCCATGGGTGAGTCTCCTTTAGTTCGATTCCGCGTTGCGCAGAGGATGATACCGTTTGCCGCTCCAGGTCAACTCCATGTGATTGGAGAATTCCAGGGTGTTGAGTCGGATGCCATGCACGAGCACGCCCATGAAGCCGAGGGCGATATTGAGCAGATGGCCGAAGAGGATCACCACGGCCGTGCCCGGGAAGAGCCAGGGACTGAGTTCGAACACCATGCCGCCCATCTGGTTGAAGCTCTGGGCGATGTAGAGGCTCGACAGGCCGACGGCGAACAGACGGATGTAGGAGAGCACATCGACGAAGCTGCCGATGAAGGTGAACGGGAGATTGAGTACGTCGCCGACTTCGCGCCATCTGACCCCGAACACGAGGATCAGGAGGAGGCCCACGCCATAGAGGGCACCGCCCAGCACCAGCGGGAAGCTGCCCTTGAACACCACCAGTTCCACCGCAGTGAAGAAGTTGCCCCAGACGAAGAGGCCCCAGCCCACATGGCCCAAGGCGGCGAGATCGCGCTTCTCCCAGGCTTTCCAGGCCCGGCCGAAGGACAGGTGCAGGGCCGCGATGAGGAAGCAGAGCCACTGGATGTGTTTCTGCCCCAGTTCGCCGTCGAACCAGGAGAAGCCGCGCATGATTGCGGGCAGGTTCTCCTTGGGGATGGCGAACCAGGTGCCGTTCAGGGCACCCCAGAGGAGGGCGGCGCTGCTCAGGAGGACGAAGAGGTTGAGCGGCACCCGTTTCCGGGGATCGGCCACCCGGGAGCGGAAGAAGAGGGAGGTGGCGAGGAAGATGGTGCCGTAGCCGGCATCGCCGACGATCATGCCGAAGAAGAGGGTGAGGAAGAGCAGGAGGCAGATGGAGACATCGCTCTCGTTGTAGGCCGGGGCGATGCCGATGAAGTCGAAGACCGGCTTGGCGATGCGGAAGATGCCGAAGCGGTCGTAGTCGATGTAGGTGGGTACGTTGGGATCGTCGGAGCTGGCGGGGGTGTGGCGGACGGCCCAGCCGGACGCCTGGGCGGCGGCGAGAAGGTTGCCGACGGCGCGGTCGGGGATATAGCCCTGGAGCCAGGCAAGCTGCTCGTCCTGTCCCATCCCGTCGGCGGCTCTGCGGAAGGCGAGCTCGTTGCTGGCCTGGAGCCGGGCGGCGGTGAGCGTGGGGATGGCGGCGACCAGTTGGTCGAGGTGGGATTCCCCCTCGGCAATGGCGGCTTCGGCGGCGTGGATGTCCGCTTCGATGGCACTGGCGTCGGTCTGTTCGGGGAGGGGGATCTCGCGCAGATCGAGGGGCAGCGAAGCGGGCGCGACGACGGCGAAATACACCGTGTTTCCCGCGCGCGAAATCTCCTGGTAGACGGCCTCGGGCGGCAGTTCGGGAAGCTGGTCAAGGCTGGCGGAGCCCAAGGCGATCCGGTAGCCCGCGTCGTTGAGGCGAAGGATGTCCGCCAGGGCGAAGCTGCCCCAGGGGGCGAGCCGGGCCAGGGACCGGCGACCAGCCGCGATCCGCTCGTGCGCCTCGGCGATACGCTGGGCCGTGGCCTCGTAGCTGGCCAAAACCTCGGCGGCCGGGGTGGCGACGGGGCTGGTTCCCTCCTGGGCCTGGCGGGTGCCGAGGCGGGCGATGGCCGCATCGTAGCGCTCCACCAGGCGCTGGGTATCGGTGGTGGCTTCCGCCGTCCGTGCGGTCAGGTTCACGATGTGGAGCGTGCCGAGCTCCTGCAGACGGCGGACGGTGTCCTCCCGGTCCTTGCCGAGACAGACCACGGTCACATTTTGCATCCGTTCGATCAACGGTGTCTACTCCGTCCTGACTATGCCGATGCGGTCACGGCGGCGTCGCGGATCGCGCATTTGCCCTTGGCGATCTTGGAGCGGCCGACGGCGTTGGTTTGCTGGTCGCCGAGATAGATCTGAATCTGTCGGATGTTGTCCTTGGATTCGGGAATCTTGACCTTCTCGAAGAGGTTGACGCGCTGGGTCACGACCCGCAGTTCCTGCTCGATGAGCGCCAGTTGCTCGCGCAGGGTCCGGGCCTTGAGTTCGTACTCGATCATCTTGCGCACCGCGGCCAGGGCCTCGTCGTAGTAGAGGGGGGTGGCGAAGAGGTCGTGGGTCAGATCGCGGAAGCGGACCGACTCGAAGACGGGGGTGTCGATGCCGGCGATGTTGCGGACCGACGTGCGCCACTCCTCCACCACGACCAGCTTGCGGACGGCGGCGGCGGTGGCGTCGTCGAAGAGCCGGGACCAGACATGCACCTTGGCGGTGTAGTTCTGCAGATCCCGCTCCACCAGGCCGACCGCGTCGCGGACCTGGCGAATCTCCATCTGCAACTGCTGTTTCTTCAGTTGCAGGGTGGGGAGATAGCGCTGGAACCGCTTCAGCGCGTCGCGCTGGCTCTTCAGCTCGTTCTTGGTGAGCTTGATCTTGGCCATCGTGCCAGACCTCAGTCCTTCTTTGGCCAGAAGCGGTTCACGAGATCGGTCTTCACGCCCACTTCGGCGGGCTCGAAGCACTCGGCCAGGGTCTGCCAGCCAAGGTCGAGGGCCTCTTCGAGCGGAATGTTCACGCTGAGGTCCATCATGCGGGCCTCGAATCGCTCGCCGTAGCGGAGCAGCTTCTCGTCCCACTGGCTCATGCGGAAGCCCATGGACTGCTTTTCGAGGGACTCGCGGTACTCGGCGTAGAGCCGGATCATGGTGTCCATGATCGCGCGATGGTCGTCGCGGGTGTCCTTGTTGACCTGCTGCTTGAGGCGGCTGAGGGAGCCGAAGGGCTCGATGCGCCCGCGCACCAGGTAGAACTGGCCCTCGGTGATGTAGCCCGTGTTGTCCGGTACCGGGTGGGTCACGTCGTCGCCGGGCATCGTGGTGACCGCCAGGATGGTGATGGAGCCCGCGCCCTCGAAGTCGACCGCCTTCTCGTAGCGGCTGGCGAGCTGGCTATAGAGGTCGCCGGGATAGCCGCGGTTGGAGGGAATCTGTTCCATGGTGATGGCGATTTCCTTCATGGCGTCGGCGAAGTTGGTCATGTCGGTGAGCAGGACCAGGACGCGCTGGCCGGCCACGGCGTAGTGCTCGGCCACGGCCAGGGCCATGTCGGGAACCAGGAGGCACTCCACCACCGGGTCGGCGGCGGTGTGGATGAACATCACGCTGCGGGACAGGGCACCGTGCTCGTCGAGGGTGTCGCGCAGGGTGAGGAAGTCGTCGTACTTGAGGCCCATGCCGCCGAGGATGATGCAGTCCACTTCGGCCTGCATGGCGATGCGGGCGAGCAGCTCGTTGTAGGGCTCGCCAGCCACCGAGAAGATGGGCAGCTTCTGGCTCTCGACGAGGGTGTTGAACACGTCGATCATCGGGATGCCCGTGCGGATCATGTTGCGCGGGATCACGCGGTTGGCGGGGTTCACCGAGGGGCCGCCGATGTCGATCAGGTTGTCCTTGAGGGCGGGACCCTTGTCGCGGGGCACGCCGTTGCCGGAGAAGATGCGGCCGAGCAGGTTCTCGGTGGCGCTGACCCGCATGGGATGGCCCAGGAAGCGGACCTGGCTGTCGGTGGCGACGCCGCGGCTGCCGGCGAAGACCTGGAGGGAGACGCGCCCCTTGTCCAGGCGGATCACCTGGGCCAGGGAGGTGCCGCGGGTGCTGGTGACCTCCGCCAGCTCGTTGTAGGTGACGTTCTCGGCCTCAACGGTGATGACGTTGCCGCTGATCTGGATGATGCGATGGTAGAGTTTTCTCATATCCTGTCCTCGTCCGGGTGGGGGACGGTGCGGGCAACGGCTAGGCGTTGAGGCCGGTCTGGATGAGCCGGTCGATGGCCGCCTCGGCCTTGGTGAACGAATCGGTCTTCCAGAGCGAGCTGTTCCAGTCGAGGAACGCCTGCCGCATCTTGTGGAAGAAGGAACGGGCATCGGCCTTGTCGGTGAACTGGAACTTGGCGTCGAGCACCGCCAGCACCTTGGCGAAGCAGTAGACCTGCTTCTCGGCGGGGCAGTCGGCGTCGGCTTCGTCGAAGAAGCTCTGCTGGAGATACACGGCGTCGAGCAGCTCGCTCTTGAGGTAGACCACGAAGTCGTCGGTGGGGGTGCCCTCTTCGCCGACGACCTTCATCATCTGGTCCACCTCGTTGCCCGAGCGCAGGATCTGGCGGGCCCGGTCGAGGTCCTTGGCCGCCACCACGCTGCGGTACTTGCTCCAGCTCTCCAGGGGGTGGACGGCGGGGTAGCGACGGGCGTTGGAGCGCTCGCGCGAGAGGCCGAGGAAGCTGCCCACCACCTTGAGGGTGGCCTGGGTCACGGGTTCCTCGAAGTTGCCGCCGGCCGGGCTGACGGCCCCGCCGATGGTGATGGAGCCGCGGGAACCGTCGTTCAGTTCCACCAGGCCGGCGCGCTCGTAGAAGCCAGCCACCAGGGATTCGAGGTAGGCCGGGAAGGCTTCCTCGCCGGGGATCTCCTCCAGGCGGCCGGACATTTCGCGCAGGGCCTGCGCCCAGCGGGAGGTGGAGTCGGCCAGCAGGAGGACGTGCAGACCCATCTGGCGGTAATACTCGGCCAGGGTCACGGAGGTGTAGATGGAGGCCTCGCGGGCGGCCACCGGCATGGAGCTGGTGTTGCAGATGATGATGGTGCGGTCCATCAGGCTGCGCCCGGTACGGGGATCCTCCAGGTGCGGGAACTCGCGGAGCACCTCCACCACTTCGCCCGCGCGCTCGCCGCAGGCCGCGACGATCACGATGTCCACCTCGGACCGGCGGCTGAGGGCGTGCTGGAGCACGGTCTTGCCCGCGCCGAAGGGACCGGGGGTGCAGAAGGTGCCGCCCTTGGCGACCGGGAAGAAGGTGTCGATGCAGCGGATGTTGGTGACCAGGGTGTCGCGCGGGAACAGCCGTTGCTTGTAGTTGGTGATGGGAATCTTGACCGGCCAGGTCTGGAGCATGGTGACGTTGCGCTCCTCGCTGCCGTTGCTGACCTTGGCGACCGGGTCGACGACGGTCAGCTCGCCCGCCGGCGCGGTCCAGGTCACCTGCCATTCGCCGGACCAGGCGAAGGGGACCATGATGCGGTGCTCGAAGATGCCTTCCGGCGCCGAGCCGACGGTGTCGCCGGGGCGGAGGGTGTCGCCGACGGCGGCCTTGGGGGTGTAGGCCCAGCGGCGCTCGCGGTCCAGGGGCTGCACATAGAGGCCGCGCTGGAGGAAGAAGCCCGCCTGCTCGGCCAGCCGGGGCAGGGGGTTCTGCAGGCCGTCGAAGACCTGGGTGAGCAGGCCGGGGCCCAGCTCCACCGAGAGCAGCTCCCGCGAGAACTCCACCGTGTCGCCGACGCGGATGCCGTTGGTGCTCTCGAACACCTGGAGGTCGGCTTCGTTGCCGCGGACGCGGATGACTTCGCTTTTCAGGCGGGTGTCGCCCACCACCACGTACGCCACTTCGTTCTGGATCACGCTGGTGTCGAAGGCAACACTAACCATGTTGCCGTTGACTCCGACGACGCGTCCCTGATGTTGTTGTTCGGTCATGGGTGCTTCCACTATGTCCCAGGTCAGGTCATTCGGTCGCTACACGTTGCTCGGCGGCCTGTTCGAGGCCAGCCTCCACCAGTTCGGCCAGATTGCGGGCACCGGTCTCGCTGTCGAATCGCGTCCACTTGTCGAGGAGCAGGAGCTTGAGCCGGTACACCACCAAACGGTCGAAATCGAAGGGATGGCCGGCTTCGAGACTGTCGAGCCGTCGCCACCGCAGATGATCGAGCGCCCGTTCCCGTTCGAGGGGGTTGTCGTTCGCCAGCAGTTCATCGACCTCGCGGCGCTCCGTGGGGAACACGTCCGCTTCGGGGCGAAGCATGGGGGCGGGGTCGCGATGCTGGTGGCTGGCGCGGGCGCGGACCAGAAGATTGCGGATGTAGTCGTCCCAGGCGTGCCAGGCGGTCTCGGTCCCGGCCGGGGAGTGGTCGCCGCCGGGTTCCAGGGAGACGGCCCGCAGTTCCGCCAGCGCCGCCAGGGGGATCTGTCCCTCGCACTGCGCGAGGAAGTCGCCGTCGGCAACAGCCGGACGGGTTCCCCAGCGGAGCAGGGGCAGCGAACTAAGCAGGTAGTAGTAGCTGGAACTCATGGGTGCGGCGTCACTTGCCCGGATGGGGGCCTAGGCTTCCTTGCCGACCACGCCGAGCACGGTCGCGGCCAGGCGGGGGGTAAGGAAGGCCGCCATGGTCTCGGCCAGGCTGGCGTCGGTGAAGTCGTAGGCGATATCCTGGCCGGACAGCACGAGGCGGAAACCGGCGGAAACCCCTGCGACGGGAGCGAGTTCGCAGCGTTTGGCAAGGTCCTCGCCCAAGCGCTTGGCCAGGGCGGCACGCAGCGCATCGGCTTGGGCGGGAGCCAGTTCGATCTCAAGGTTCCCGTTCGTCTCGGCTTCGAGGTACGCGGAAGCCATGGCGGCAATGATCTCGGCCATGGTCTCGGCGGTGGCACTCTCGGCGGCGAGGGAGCGGGCGACGGCGACCACGCGTTCTTCGAGCTGGTCGCGCAGCGACAGCAACACATCGCGGGCCGCCTGCTTGAGGGACTGCTCGCCCTTCTCGCGGAGGAGGGTGGCTTCCTGGCGGGCTGCCGCGACCACGTGGTCCGCTTCGGTCTTGGCGTTGGCGAGGAGGGCCTTGGCCTCGGCCTGGGCCGCGTGGAGGATCTCCTCCCGTTTCGACTCGGCCTGGTCCAGCCCCTCTTGCTGGATACGGTTCAGTAGTCCTTGTAGCTCGTCAGCCATCAGACGGGGATCCTTTGTGCAAGCCTTTTGGCTTGATCGTTTTCGTACACGATAGGGCTAGTAATCTAGTGCCGGTCTTCCCGCCGTCCAGTTTCGGGGGCACGAAAGTCCCTGCAGGGGCCGGATCCTGGAACCGCCAGCGACCTTGAATCTGGCGTCCGAATGCCTAGGTTTGAGTACTCCCTCTCCACCCAGGCGGATTCGTTCATGGAAGCATTTGTCACCTATCGTCGCAGCCTGCCGTCCGTTCCCGCGGAGGAGGGGCAACCCACCGACCTGGCGCTGGCGGATTTCGGTCGGTTTGTCGATTTCCTCGCTAGCAGCCGCGAGTCGGGCTGTTGTCTGACCGGGAACGAGCCCACGCTGCATCCCGACTTCCCGGAGCTGGTGGCGCTGGCCCGGCGGAAACGGATCGATCCGCTGGTCGAGACCAGCGGCATCGTGCTGGACGAGGTGGCGGGGTTCCTGGTAGCCGAGCGGGTCAGTGTGAGCTTGCGGCTCTACCACCCCCGCTTCTACGATCCTGAACAGCGCAGCCGGTTGCTCGCCCTTGCCGGGGAGCTGGGGCGGCAGGAGGCGCCGCTGTGCGTGGTCGTGGAGGCCAGCGAGAGCGAGGACGACTACGCCTGGGTCGGCGAGTTCCTGGGCCGGGTGCCCTGTCGGCAGGTGGTGCTGCGGACCTTGCCTGCGCTGGATGCGGCCGGGCGCAGGCAGTTCGCCGCTTGGGCGTCCGAAGTCGCTCCCTCCTTCCTGGCGGCAGGGGGGGCGGCGGTGTTGGACTGCGGCCTCCAGGCCTGCGCCTTCACGGACGCCGACTATGGCAAACTGGCCCGCCATGGCATTCGGTTGCAGGAATGCATGCCGCGCCTTGGGGTCGATACCGCGTTGCGCGTCTACCACTGCCGGGAAATGGTGCCCTTCGCGGGCGCCCCGCTGGCCGCGTTCAAGACGGTGCCGCAGGTGCGCGACTACTTCTATCGCCGGCACAACGAACTGCAGTGGGACTACCGGTTCTTTCCCGAGTGTCCGCCCTGTCCGTCGTTGCGTTTCGCGAACTGCCAGGGACCGTGCATGGGTATCAAGGCCCGGCGGCTGGCGGCGGACGTGAACCGGCTCAAGGAAGTGGTGGCGGCCGACGGGGCCATCGAGCCGCTGGTCGATCTCGGCCGGGCCCTGTACGAACTCAGCAACTTCGGCGAGGCCGAGCAAGTCCTGGCCGAAGCACGGCGACTGGAGCCTGCGCGGGGCGATGTGCATCTGTTGCTGGCCCGGGCGCTCGCGGCGCTCGACCGGCTGAACGAGGCGGACGAGGAATACCACAAGGCGTCCCGTCTGCTCGCGGGAGGCGAACGGATCTTGCTGGAATGGGCCCATCTGCTGAATGGCCGCGGCAAGACGATCCGCGCAAAACGGGTGGAGGAGGAAGTCCGGCTGATGATCCGCGACCGGGATCGCGGGAAGCAGGACTAGTCGCGCACCGTGATGCCCGCGGTCTCGGCCACCCGTCGGATGGCCTCGGCCAACTCGCCCGCGTTGCCCAGGCGCTTGTCGCGCCGGGGGATCGTGCAGTTGCGCAGCAGTTCGGCGATCTCGGGCAGGTCCTTCAGTTCCGGAATGGCGCGCACGACCGGAGCGTCGTCGTTCTCCAGCATGAAGCGGGCGTTGCTGCGGAACTCCTGGCGCTTGAGGTCGTTCTGGTCCTGGCGGAGCAGGGAGCCGCCGAAGACCACGCAGAAGGTCACGCCCAGCGCGAACAGGTCGGTGGCCTGGTTCAGGTAGTCGCGCGCGATCTGTTCGGGCGAGAGGTAGCCCGCGGTGCCGGTCACCGACCGGGGCTTGTGGCCGAGGGACACGGTGACCCCGAAGTCGATCAGCTTGACCCGGTTGTTCATGATCATGATGTTCGAGGGCTTCATGTCCAGGTGGATGAAGCTCCTCTGGTGCATGAAGTCCAGTGCCCGGGCGGTCTGGTAGAGGAAGTTCACCTTCTCCGGGACGCTAAAGAGCCTGCTGGCCTGCTTGGTGCCGAGGTCGATGCCGTCGATCAGCTCCATCAGCAGGTCGTAGCCGACCTCGATGCCGAGCCGCCGGACCTTGCGCAGGGCGTAGATGCGCACCACGGGGATATCGCCCGGCTCCTGGAGTTGCTGGCCGACCTCGAACTCGTTGCGCAGGTGGCGGACCTTGGAGCGGTAGGCGGCTTCCAGCTTGCCTTCGTTGCCGCGCGTGGCGGCCTCGCCGATGGTCCGGCCGAGCCAGTTGCGGATCGCCTTGACGCAGAATGTGGCCCCGTTGCCGGCGGTGCGGTAGAGCACGCTCTCGGCTCCCCGGGCCACCATCTCGCCGATCTGGTAGTTGGACTCCCGGGCGTGTTCGGCCATCGTGTCGTGGACCCCCGGCCCCGGGCGGGGGGGAGGGGTGGGCCGCCGGTTCATGCCGAAGGCTTCGACCGGGTCGATGCTGGCGGAGGTCTCGATTTGGATATAGCGGCGGGGAGCGGCAGGAGTCGCAGAAGACGACGCATCGGCATCGCTGGGAGCGTTGCCGCCCGTCGTGTCATCCGTTATGTACTGTCTTTCTGGCGGTCGCTGTTCGCCCTCGCCACCGCGTCTGGCCTTGGGGGTCATATTCATTCGTTCCGCGAACCGTCTCCAAACATACCCAGCAATCCGTCTGCCCCCGCTGATTCCCCGCACCGAGAGAAACCGAAAAGCATAAGCCCTAGTACTGCCCCGTTACCGTACCTCGGTGCGGCCGGAATTCAATGTCGTGGCATGTCTGCTTTCAACGACTTTGCGGATCGCATGATTGACAGAGGTTGACGCATTCGCTTCCTTGTCTAGATTCCTTGCGAGAGGGCAGGAAGGGGCTTTCATTTCAGGGGTCCGGCATGTTGGCTGGCTTTTTCTCCTACGACGATGCTCGGATTGCCGCCGCGTTCAAGCGCGACGACATCCGCGGGGTATATGGTCCGCAGTTCAATGTATGGGTGGCCGAGGAAGTCGGCGCCGCCTACGCGGAGTTGCTGCGGCGCGAGTTTGCGGCGGCCGTTCCCCGCGTGGCGGTGGGGCGTGACGCGCGGCAGGGGTCCGTCGATCTGCTCCTGGCGTTCTGCCGGGGAGTGGAGCGCGCTGGCGGAAAGACTTGGCGGCTGGGCCTCGTGTCGAGCGAGATCTGCTACCATGCGGCCGGCTCGCGCCCCGATCTGGACGGGGCGGCGATGGTGACGGCCTCCCACAACCCCGGCGAGTACAACGGCGTGAAGATGGTGAAGCGGCAGGCGGTGCCGCTCTCCGGCAGCGAGCTGGCGGCTCTGCGCGACACGGTTCTGGCCAGGCCCAAGCCGGACCTCCCCGAGACCCTCGATCTGGGCGAGGATTTCGCCTGTACGATGCTGGAGCTCGCCGGGCTCTCCGGTGCGATCGATCTGGGGTTGCGGGAGCCGTTGCGGGTGTATGTCGAGGCCGGCAACGGGGTGGGTGGCGTGGCCTTCTCCCCGATTGCCACCCGCCTGGAGGCGAGTGGCCAGTTCCAGTTCGACTGGGGCCATCGCGAACCCAACGGCGGGTTCCCGGACGGCGTGCCGAATCCCCTGCTGGAACGGTACGTGAAGGGCATGGGACGGCGGGTCCGCTCCCTGGGGGCCGACCTGGGGGTGGGCTTCGACGGCGACGCCGACCGGGCCGGCTTCGTGGACGGGAACGGTACGGGCATCACCTGCAGCCAGGTGCTGGCGCTGCTTGCTCCCGAGTTGGTCGCGGCCCGTCAGGTCGCCGATCCGGTGGTGATGACCAACCTCTGTTGCAGCGAGTTGCTGCGCGAGGTGTTCCCGGCGTCCAGTGGGGTCGAGGTGGTCTCCACTCCGGTCGGCCACGCGAAGATCAAGGAGTTGATGCGTAGTGCGGAGTACCGGCAGCGCGTCGTGTTCGCCGGCGAGCATTCGGGCCACTACTTCTATCCCGAATTCCACTACGTGGACAGCGGCATTCTGACCACACTCCACATGCTGAAAGTCGCGGCGAGACTCAAGGCCAGCGGCGAGACTCTGGCCAGCCAGCTAGACGGCTGGCGGCGGCGGTATGTCTGGAGCGGCGAGATCAACTACCTGCTGCCGAGTCCCCAGGCGATGGTGGAGGCGCTGGACGACCTCGCCGAGGTCTATGCCCAGGCTGGCGAGCGTTCCGGGGTGCGCATCGAGTCGAACGGCTTCTGGCGGGTCTACCAGGCCCAGTCCGGCGATGTCTATTCGGCGGCGACGGCCCAGCCCCAGGACGTGAAGTTCCGGTTCCCGTCGGCGGGGGGCGAGGCCGGCTGGTGGTTTGTCGTCCGGCCCTCCGGCAACGAGCCAAAACTCCGCTTGAATGTGGAAGGCTGGGGACCCGACGCCGAAGCGCTCATGCGGGCCGGGCGCAACCGGATTGCCCGGCTCCTAGGCAGGCACGGCGGCAGCAGGACGAAGGACTGACCTTCCTTCCACCAGTGGCGAACAGCCGGGGAACCGATGCGGCAAACGCTTGTCCGGTTTTGCCGGAGGGCGGGGGAATGCTATCGTTATAGGGAGAGGGGAGGTCGCACGTTCCCCACCTATACTGATCAGGGATGACGCCCATGACACGCAAACGGGGTCCGGTTTTTCTGGTAGGCGGCTACCTTCTGCTCGTGGCCGTGTTGCTGGCGGTCTTCTTCCATGGGGTCACTTGGAACCCCACGGCGATGAAGCGGGTGGCGTATGGGGCTGGCTGCGTGGCGTTTGTGCTGTTTAGCTGCCAGCTTCTGCTGGCTGCCCGGCTCCGTTGGCTGGACCAGTGGGTATCCCAGGATCGGCTGTACGTGCTGCATGGCGTGCTAGCCGTCGTGGCGCTGGTCGTGGTCTGGACCCATGGCATTCTGGTCACCTGGGGACACGAAGGCGAGTCGGCGCTGAAGGAGGCGGGCGAGATTGCCCGGTTGCTCTTCCTGCTGACGACGATCGGCGGCGCGTTGCTGCTCGGCACCGTCTGGCTGGAACGCATTCCCGGCTATGCCAAGCTGCGGCAGGGGATCCGCCGGGTGTTCCACTTGCGGTATCACTGGTGCGTTTGGCTGCACAACCTCGCCATCGTGGCGGTGACGGTGATGCTGGTCCATATCCTGCTGTTGAAGGCTTCCACGCTGGTTCCCTTCAAGGTGATCTGCGTGCTGCTCTATGCCGTGACCGTAGGGACTCATCTCTACCATCGCTTCCTGCGCCGCTGGTTCCTGCCGGTCTGGCGGTGCAAGGAGGCGGTCAGGGTGGATGGAGCCGTCCACACGCTGCGTTTCACCCCGGAATCGGGCGAGGGCATGCCGTCCGTGGCCGGGCAATTCGCCTACCTGTCGGTCGATCTCCCCGGTCTGCGGGAACCGCATCCCTTCACCATCGCGGGCAACCGGGATGGCGAAGTCGAGTTCGATGTGAAGGCGGTGGGGGATTGGACCCAGGGCTTGGCCGCAGTGACGGCGGGCAGCGAGGCCCGGCTGCACGGCCCCTTTGGCGCCTTCACCATGGCGGAGATTGGCTCCGTGAGCCCCCTGCTATTCCTGGCGGGCGGCATTGGCATCACCCCGCTCCTGGCTATGGTTCGGGAACTGGCCGCGACGGACTCCCAGCGTCGAGTGCGTCTGATCTGGTCCGTGAGGGAGGAGCAGGACGCCTTCGCCCGCGACGAACTGGACGAATTGGCTGGCCGCCTGCCCAATCTCAGCATCACGGTCTGGGTCAGCCACGGCCCCGGGGGCAGAGGCTGGCTGGATGCCGCGGCTCTCGGGACCTTGCTTGAGGGGACTGATCTGGCACGGACCGAAGCGTTCCTGTGCGGTCCGCCGCCGTTCATGGATGCCATGGCGCGGAATCTGGGCGGCTTGGGCCTGCCCAAGGCGCAGGTACACCGGGAGCGGTTCGGGTTCTGATCCGGCCTAGTGCCCCACCAGCAGCCGGTCGGCCAGTTCGCTGGGGAAATGGGCGTCCAGAATCCGGCGACGCGCCTTCTCCACCGGATAGGGCACCCGGAGCAGGCGGACGAACTCGCGGCTCTCGTCGTAGATGACCACGGCCGCGCGCCAGTCCCCGTCGCGGGGCTGTCCCACCGAACCGACCCCGATGGTGAGGCGCTGGTTGCGCGGCAGCAGCATGTTGCCGAGGGAGTCCACGGCAGGTGGCTTGCCCGCCCGGTGGCTTATGCGGATCGGCGCATGGCAATGGCCGTTGAAGCACAGGTGGCGGGGCTGGAAGAGCAGGTGCTGCACCACGTCCCGCCGGTTCACCACGTAGGGCCAGTCCGGGAACCAGACATGGGAGGCGTGGCGCACGGTGAAGGTGCCGAAGTCCAGGCCCATCGGCAAGGTTGCCAACCAGTCCACATAGTCCCGCTCCAGGTGGGCCTGGGTCCAGCGGATCACATGCTTGGCAGCGGGACGGATCGCCCAGTTGCCGCCGATCTCGGTGGTGTAGCGGTCGTGGTTGCCCAGGACCGACGGGATCTTGAGCTGGCGCACCAAGTCGATGCACTCGCGGGGACAGGCCCCGTAGCCCACGATGTCGCCGGTGCAGATGATCCGTTCGACCCGGTGGTGACGGAGGGTCTCCAGCGCCTGTTCGAGGGCGTCGATATTGCCGTGAATATCGCCAATGAAGCCGGTGAGCATATTCTCTCGATCAATCTGTTTTTATCGATTCTACCAAGATAGCCAGTCGGCAACAAGGCTGCTAGCTAGTATTGGCTCCATCCGCTTCCTTTCGGGATGTGCCTGGCGGCAGTTGCATCGCTCTGCCTCACGGTTAAGGTAGCCGGACGCCCCCTCCCGGGGACGATCAGGAGTGCTGTCGCTTACCCAACCTCTTGGAGGATTTCCCGATGCGCAAACGCAGTGTGGTGGCTCCGGATTGGTGGGACTACACCACCATCGACGACGAACTGGTGCGGGACGTGTCCCGGCTGACGGTCAAGGACATGGAACAGCTCTCGCGCCCCGGCTTCCAGGTGGTGATGTACGACACCATCGAGTCCTTCTACCTGGCCGAAGCCCTGGAGTACATCGAGGCCTGGAAGCAGTCCACCCCCGACAACCCCTGCGGCATTTGCGGCCCCATCGGCCCCACCGAGCAACTGCCCCTGGTCGCCCAGATCGTCAATGCCGTCGGCCTGGACCTGGGTGCCCTGGACGCCCATTTCTGGGGCATGGACGAATGGGTCGAGAACGGCAAGGCCGTGGGCCTGAGCCATCCCCTGTCCTTCGCCAAGTGCGACCTGGAGATGTGCTTCAACCGCATCCGCCCCGAGCTGCGGATGCCCATGGCGAACCTGCATTTCCCCATCGATCTCGAAGGCTACAGCGAGAGCTACGACGCTATCTCCTGCAAGCTGATGCAGGGCGGCCAGGGCGACACCAAGCACTGGGCCTTCAACGATCCCGTCCGGCGCGCGGGAGCCTATGCCGACGCCCCGCCCACGCCGGAGCAGTTCCGCCAGTTGGGTACCCGCATCGTCGACCTGCATCCCATGACCGTCATGCAGAACGCGCGCACCTCCGGCGGCGGCAACATCGCTCTGGTTCCCACCCAGGCCGCCACGGTCGGCCCCCGCGAGACCTGGAAGGCCGAGAAGGTCTCCATCTGGCAGGCGGGCTGTCACGACAACGCCTTCGGCATGCGCCTGACCACCTTCATGATCGGCAAGGGTCTGGCCGACTCCGCCGTGCCCATGAGCCTGCTGGCCGACCACCCCAACGTGCAGTTCAACTTCTTCCGTCCCGGCATCGGCCCCTGCGAAGTGGAGATGCACTAACATGGCTGCGAAACCTGTGGTTCTGGCCGTCGCCGCGCATCCGGACGACATCGAAATCACCATGGCGGGAACCCTGCTGCGCCTGCAAGGCCTCGGCTGGGAGGTCCACTACATGAACCTGGCCAACGGGTCCTGCGGCACCGCCGTGGACTCGGAGGAGGTCATCATCGCGAAGCGCACGGCCGAGGCCCGCGCGGCCTGCGATCTAGTCGGCTTCCACTGGCATCCGCCCATCGT